>NZ_JBIAMS010000042.1:0-35783 GCF_042874195.1 Streptomyces sp. NPDC004134
CAAGGGTGGGGCGAAGCCCCATCGCGAAGCGACGCTCCACGCAGCGAAGCGGAGAGGAGCGCCCTTGACACCGGACGCAGGCCCGCACACTCAAAGCGGGGCGGCCCGGGGGAGCCCTGACGACACAGCCACTCCCTTCGCCGCCACCCCGTACACCGGCACCCCAACGCAGCACCGCCACCCCGACGCCGTACCCCCGCACCCGGCTCCGCACAGACACGACGTACCAGCTCAACGCCCCACTGCCATCGCGCTGTCAGACCAGCCGCCTACCCTTGGGCGGGCGTGAGGGGACATACGGGAGGGAACCCAGCAGACCCGGCACATATCTTGGGCGTGCGTAAGGGGGGGACGGGCTCCGCGGGCGAACGGGCGGGCCGAGAGCGGGATCGGGCCCCGGGGCAACGGGCAGGCGCGAAGGGAGATCCAGCCGCGTACAACTTGGGCACGCGAGCGGGGACGCGAGCCGACGCGGCCCTACGGGCTTGTGGCTTACCGCTTACCGCTTACCGCTTACCGCTCACGCGATCGCCTTGGCCGCATCCCACTCACCCCTCCCTCCCCAACTCCTCCAAACACCCCACAACCCGCCCCCGCTCCCCCGCCGCAACCCCAACCGCAAACCCATCCCCCACCCCATACGGGTCGTGCCCCCACGCCTCCGGCACCAGCCCCTCCCACACCGCCGCCCAGTGCATCCGCTGCACGTACCCCTCGATCGGGGCGTAGAACGCCGCCTCCGCGAAGCGGTCCAGCCGGCCCGACGCCCGCACGAACTCCGCCGCGTCCCCCCTGCGCCACGCGTCGAGCACCGCCGTCGTCAACTCCGCCCGGGCCGCCGCGATGCCGACGAGTGCCGTGTCCGCGCCCCACATCAGGCTCGGGCCGAACATCCGGTCCTCGCCCGTGACGACCAGGCGGTCCGTGGTCTGCGCCGCGCGGATCGCGTCCTGGCAGGCCATCGCCCGGTCCAGCGTGGCCAGTTTGACCCCCAGCGCCCCCGGCAACGCCAGCAGGTCGCGGATCAGCGCCGGCGGGTACTCGTACCCGCCGGCCTCGCCGTGCAGGAAGAACCCCAGCACCGGCAGCCCGCTCGCCTCCGCCACCCGCTCGTGCAGCCGTACCGCCCGCGCGTGACCATCGGCCTCACCGGCCCGCCCCTCCCGCCCGGCCCGCCCGGCCAGGGCGCTCAGCGGGTACACCATCACCGCGTCCGCGCCCAGTCCCGCCGCCGTCACCGCCATCGCCTCGACCGCCGCCTCCGCCTCCTCCAGCGTCGCGCCCCGCGCCACATCCCGGGGGACCCCCGCGCCCGCGACCAGCGGCTTGTCCGTCGCCTCCCGCCACGTGCGCAGCACCGCCACGCGGTCGGCCTCCGACAGGTACAGGCCCCGGCCCGTGTGGGCCCAGACGGCGAACCCGCCGACCGGTGCGGCGTCGAGCTTCGCCGCATAGTCACGGAGCACGCCGAGGTCGACCACCCCCCGCTCGTCCATCGGCGTCAGCACCGCCGGGAGCACCGTCCCGCGCAGTCGCTCACGCAACTCGTCGGCCAAGTCCACCACTTGTTCCGGAACCCCTTTGGCAACCACGGACCACACGCTAACCTTTACGGCCCAGACCGTAAAGGGATAGGAGTCCGGCCATACGACTCGGCCTCTACGTCAACCTCTTCAACGGCAAGGACGACCGCCCCGCCCTCGCGGACGCCGTCGAGCAGGCCCGGCTCGCCGAGCAGGCGGGCTTCGACTGGGTGGTCCTCGGCGAGCGCCACCTGCACCGCCCCGGCTACCACGAAGCGCTGACCTCCCTGACCTGGCTCGCCGCGCACACCGAGCGCATCGGCCTCGCCACCGCCGGCCTCATCGCCCCCGTCTACCAGCCGGTGTGGCTCGCCGAGACCCTCGCCCACCTCGACGTCCTCTCCGGCGGCCGGGTCACCGCCGGCCTCGTCCTCGGCTACCGCCCCGAGGAGTTCGCGCTCTACGGCATCCCGCCGCGCGAGAAGGTCGCGCGCTTCGAGGAGTGCGTGGAGTTGGTCACCCGGCTGTGGACCGAGGAATCGGTGACGTACGAGGGACGCTTCACCTCCGTCACCGACGCCTTCCTCTCCCCCCGCCCCGCCCAGCGCCCCCGCCCGCGCCTCTGGAACGGCGGCCGGGTGCCGGCCGCGCTCGCGCGCACGGCGCGGATGTGCGACGGCTGGACGACCTCCTTCAACGAGACCGACGCCGAACTCCCCGCGAAGATCGCCGAGTACCTCGCGTGCGAGCGCGGCCCCGGCACCCTCGGCGCCGACGTCCTCGTCTGCCGCGAGGGCCACTGCGCACCGACCTCGCTCCAGGCCCGCAAGGCACTGGAGGACCCGCTGCGCGGGCTGTACGACGCGTACGGCTCCTGGAAGCGCACGTCGATGGACGCGGCCCGGTACGCGCAGGACTGGGACGACATCGCCGCGCGCAGCGTCGTCGGCTCCCCCGGGCAGTGCGTGGACCGCCTCGGCCGGTACGCCGCCATGGGCGCGGACGGCGTCATCCTGCGCGTCCAGCCGCCCGGCATGCCGCAGGCCGACGCCCTCAGGGCCATCGAGCGGTTCGGCGACGTACTCCGGCGACTGGAGGGCTAATCCACCAACGCGGCGGGGTGGGGTCGAGACGCCGGCTCCGCCACCTCCGCGCCGCTCGGCGTATCGCCGTCACCTCCTCCCTCCTCGCCATTTACGGCCAGGGCCGTAAATCACTCCCCGTTGGAGGGCCCCTGCATCGCGCCTCACGGCCGCGCGCCTGCTCGCCGCTCAGCCCGCTCAGCGCGCCGCGCGCGTGAACGCGTCCCGCACCTTCCGCGCCGCCCGCGCGATGTCCCCCATCGCCTCGTCGTCCGCCATCAGCAGGTGCTGCCGCACCCACACCGTCGCCTCCGCCTCCGCCTCCGCCACCGGGCACGGCCGGGCGTAGTCCGCGAGGGACGGCTCCACCGACAGCGCCTGATAACCGGTGTCGAGCGGGATGCCCTCCGCCGCCATCGCGGCGATGAACTCGTCCTTCGTCCGGCCCCCGAACGCCGCCGCGTCGTACCGCAGCAGCGCCAGGTGCCAGGTGTGCCGCTCGGTGTCCGGGGGCGCGGGGCGTACCGACAGGCCCTCGACGTCCGCCAGCGCCTCCGCGAGCACCGCGGCGGAGCGGGTCCGCCGGTCGATCTGGGCGGGCAGCCGGGCGAGCTGGGGCCGGAGTACGGCCGCCTGGAACCCGGTCATCCGCAGGTTCCAGCCCAGCGCGGGGTGTTCGTACCAGCCGCCGTCCAGCTTCCGCCCGACGTTGTGCAGGGACCACAGCCGCTCGTACGTCGCGCGGTCGCCGGTGACGATGACGCCGCCCTCGCCCGCCGTCATGGCCTTGCTCGCCTGGAAGCTGAAGCAGCCCGCGTCGCCCAGCGTGCCCGCCGCCCGCCCGCCGCGGACCGCGCCGTGCGCCTGCGCGGCGTCCTCGACCACGGGCACCCCGGGCGTGCCGGCGTCGGCGATCGCCCCGGAGACGTGGACGGTCATGACGGCCCTGGTCCGCGGCCCGACGAGGGCGGCGACCGACCCGGGGTCGACCAGCAGCGTGCCGGGGTCGACGTCGGCGAACACCGGCACGGCGCCCGCCAGGACCACCGCCGAGGCGCTGGCGACGAACGTGTACGCCGGGACGATCACTTCGTCGCCCGGCCCGACGCCCAGGGCGCGCAGGGCCAGGAAGAGCCCGACGGTGTTGTTGACGGTGCACACCGCGTACGGCGCGCCCGTCATCTCCGCGAACGCGGCGGCGAACTCCTCCACCTCGGGGCCGTTGGTCGCGCCCCACCTGCCGCTGTCGAGCACGGCCAGCAGCGCCTTGCGCTGCTCGTCGGTCGCGGGCGGCGGCCACTCGGGCCAGGGTGCGGTGCGTACAGGCGACGACGTCACAAGAGCCCTTTCATCGTTCCGTAGAGAATCTGCGCGCGGTCCGCCTCGGAGAGCTCCGCAAGCCGTACGCGGCCGAGCCCGACCCGCAGGTCGAGGAAGACGGCGTCCGAGCCGAACGCGACGCGCCCGGCGCCCACTTCCCGTACCAGCCGGACGAGGTGCCGCGCGGTCATCCGCGAACCGCACGTCTCCAGCACGAGGTTCGGGGCCGCGGCGGCGGCGCGTGCGGCCGCGGCGAAGCCCTCGGGCCACAGTCCCGCGTGGCCCATGAGGACGGGCAGCGCCGGGTAGCGCGGCCCGACCGCGGCGAAGCGGGCGGGGTCGGACCAGGGCGAGCCGTACTGGCCGTGGGAGAGGACGGGCACGCCGCGCTCCGCCGCGATCTCGAACGCCTCGGCGTACGCGGGCGCGTCCAGCTCGACTTCGTGCACGTCGGGGTGGAGCTTGACGCCGGCCATGCCGGGGACGTCGAGCAGGTCGCGCAGCCGGGTGCCGGCTTCCGGGTCGTGCGGCTGGTAGACGGCGTAGCCGAGGAGGCGGCCGGGGTGCCGGGCCAGGTCGGCGACGAGGAGCGCGTTGCCGGCGCGGGCGTCGGGGCCGACGGCCAGCAGATGGGAGACGCACGCCTGGGCGACGCCGCAGCGGTCCATGACGGCGAGCAGGCTCTCGGCGGAGCCGTCGGGGATCGCGAAGTTGAACCAGCGGCCGAGGTGCGCGTGCGCGTCGATGACCTTCATCCGCCCGCCTCCTGGCCGCCTGTACGCGATCCGCGTTCCCCCGCTACGTGCGCTCCGCCCGCCTCCCGCACCAGCCGGTCCGCGTTGCCCGCCGCGATCCGCGCGACGTCCGCCGCCGGCAGGTCGAGGTGGTCGAGCTGGAACCGCGGCCCGGCGTCGTCGGTGAGCGGCGAGCCGGTGCCGAACAGCACCCGGTGCGCGCCGAAGCGCTCGGCGACCCACTCCACCTGCCGGTGGCCGCAGAGCGTGGAGGTGTCGACGTACAGGTGCGCGCAGCGGGCCAGCAGGCCGGCCAGCTCGCGCAGGCTGCGGTAGCCGGTGCCGGTCAGGACGAGCGGCGGCAGGCCCGGGCGGCGGGAGAGGCGGCGCCGGCCGGCGGCGTCGAGCTGCTCCCAGTCGACCAGGGTCACGGTGCGCCGCTCGCCGAGCTGCCGGAGCAGCCGTGCGCCGTCGTGGTCGCCGTCGCCGTCGCCGTCGCCGTCGCCGTGGTCGTGGTCGTGGTCGCTGCCGTCGTCGCCCAGGGAGAAGCGGTGCGCGGCCGGGTAGAGCCGTACCACCGGCACCGGCGGCGGCTCCCCCGTGCCGAGCGGCCCGGGGATCACCACCGGCACCGCCAGCAGCCGGTCCTCCTCGACCGGCGGCACGGTCAGCGGGTCGCCGTAGACCGCGTGCGAGTGCACCACCCACGCCTCGTCGATGCGCAGCCGGTCCAGTTCGCCGCGCAGCCCGTCGGCGTCGCGGCCCGGCACGTCGTCGTGCGGTACGGGCCCGAGGATCCGGTTGACGTCGACGACCCTCACGACTTCAGCCCCGTCGTCGCGATGCTGTCCGTCAGATACCGCTGGAGCAGCCCGAAGACGAGCAGGCACGGCACGACGGTGATCGTCGCGCCCGCCATCACCTGGTTGATCGTCACGTTCTCGCCGTCGAGCGTGGCCAGGCCCACGGTCAGCGTGTGCATGTCCCCGGACTGCGCGATGACCAGCGGCCACAGGAAGTCGTTCCAGTGCCACAGGAAGACGAACACGCCGAGCGTCGCCATGATCGGCCGGATCAGCGGGATGACGATCATCGTGTAGATCCGCCACTCCGAGGCGCCGTCGATCTTCGCCGCCTCGAACAGCTCGTCCGGCAACTGCACGATGAACTGCCGCATCAGGAACACGGCCTGGGAGTTGGCGAGGGTCGGGACGATCAGGCCCCAGTACGTGTCCACGCCGTTCAGCTCGGAGATGAGGATGTAGTACGGGATGAGCGTGGCCTGGAACGGCACCATCAGGGTCGCCAGGAACGACCAGAACATGATCTCCCGGCCGGGGAAGCGCTTCTTGGCGAAGGCGTAGCCGGCCATGGAGGCGAAGAGCAGGATCAGCACGACGGAGACGACCGAGTAGACCGCCGAGTTCAGCGCCCAGCGCAGGATGTCGGAGCTGCCCAGGACCTCGTCGAAGTTCGCCAGCGTCGCCCTGGTGACGTCGAAGGCGCCCGGCAGGGTCTTGCCGCTGTGCGGGGCGAAGGCGACGAGCACCATCACCGCGAACGGCGTGACGGTCACGAACGCGACCAGCACCAGCAGCGTCGGCAGCGTGAGCCGCGCGGGGCCCCGTTCGGGCCGCGGCGCCCCGGGCGTACGGCCCTTGCCCCGCCCCTTGCCCTTGCCGCTGCCCTTGCCGTTGCCGCCGCCGGTGTCCGGGGGCGCGTCGTCGCGGGTGAGCACTGCCATCAGTCGTCCCTCCCGATCAACCACCGCTGGATCAGCGAGAAGACCAGTACGACCACGAAGAGCACGAGCCCCAGCGCGCTGGCGTAGCCGAAGTCGAAGTACTTGAAGCCGGTGTCGTAGAGGAGGTAGACGAGGCTGTAGCTGGAGCGGACCGGGCCACCCGCCGTCATGACGTACATCTGGTCGAAGACCTGGAACGCCTGGATGGCCTCGATGACGAGCACGAAGAACAGCACCGGCCGCAGCATCGGCAGCGTGATGTGCCGGAAGCGCTGCCAGCCGCCGGCGCCGTCGATGGTCGCGGCCTCCGTGACGGCCCTGGGTATGGACTGCAGGCCGGCCAGCAGGATGAGCATCGAGTAGCCGAAGCCCTTCCAGGCCGAGGCCGCCGCGATCGACGGCAGCACGAGCGTGTCGCTGCCGAGGAAGTCGACGGTGCCGAAGGACAGGGCGCCGAGGGCGGAGTTGAGCAGGCCGTCCTCGATCTCGTAGATCCACTTCCAGACGACGGCGGCCAGCACGATGCTGGTGACGTACGGAAGGAAGAACACCCCGCGGAAGAAGCCGCGCATCCAGACCGTGCGGTGCAGCAGCATCGCGGTGCCGAGGGCGACGCCGACCGTCAGCGGGACGTAGACGGCGGTGTACATGGCGGTGACGCCGAGGCTCTCCCAGAACAGGTCGTCGTCGGCCAGCCGGGAGTAGTTCTCGGCCCCGATGAACTCCCATTCGCCGTTGAGCCGGTAGTCGGTCAGCGACAGGAACCCCGCGCCGACGACCGGGCCGAAGCGGAACACCGTGAACAGGAGGAGCATCGGGGCCACGAACAGCAGCCCCGCGCGCGCGTCGTGCCGGCGCAGCGGCGCAATCTTCCGCATGCGGCGGCTACCGCTGCCTGGCCAGCAGGTCGTCGGCCTGCCCGGCCGCCGCGTCGAGCGCCTCCTGCGGGGACTTCTTGCCGGTCATCGCCGCCTGGATCTCGGGCGCGAGGATGCCCATGAGCTGGCGGGCGATGGGGCTGGACTCGCCGGGGACGACGACGGACAGGGCGTCCTGGAGCTGCTCGGTGTACGGGCTGTCGGAGGGCACGGTGACGTCGGTGCGCGGCGAGAGGAAGCCGGTCGCCTTGCCGAGGCTCTCGATCTGCTCCGGCCGGGTCATGAACGTGATGAACTGCTCCGCGCCCGCGATGTTGCCCTGGGCGTTGATGCCGAGCGCGCCGGGGACGCCGAAGGCGGCCTGCTTCTCGCCGGTGAGGGGGGCGCCGACGATGACGTTCTCCTTGCCCCACGCCTCCTCGGCGACGCCGAAGTCGATGCCGGAGTTGGTGAAGCCCATGGCGGCCTGCTGCTTGCCGAGCGCCTGGTCGGCGACGACGTTGACGTTGGTCATCGCCGTCCTGGGGATGGCGCCCTGCTCGTAGAGGCCGGTGAGGAAGGTGAGCGCGGCGACGCCCTCGTCGTCGTTGAACGCGACGCTCTCGCCGTCCTCGCTGAACACCTTCCCGCCGGCCTGCCAGAGCAGCGGGTAGAAGTTGAGGTTCAGGGTGGCCTCGTTGCTGGCGGAGTAGTCCAGCGTGGCCAGGCCCTCGGCCTTCAGCTTGGGCGCGGCGGCCTCGATGTCGTCCCAGGTGGCGGGGGGTTCGTCGATGCCGGCCCGGTCGAGGAGCTTCTTGTTGTAGAGCGTCGTCGTGATGGTGTGGTAGATCGGGGCGCCGTACGCCTTGCCGTCGTCGCTGAGGGCGTCCAGGGCGGCCGGGAGGAACTTGTCCGCGTGGTCCTTGATGGCGCCGTCGACGGGGGCGAGGGCGCCGTTGGCGAGGTACTGGGGTATCTGGTCCGGTTGCAGGACCACGACGTCGGGGCCCTTGCCGCCGCTGAACGCGGTGGCCAGCTTCTCGTCGCGGTTGTCCCAGGGCTGCTGCTCGATGGTGAGCTGCGCGTCCGGGTACTCCTTCTCGTACGCCTTCTCCAGGTCCTCCCAGTACGCGGCGTTGGCCTTGGGGTCGCCGATCACCGGGTACATCCAGACGGTCACCTCGTCGGAGACCGAGCCGGAGCCGCCGCCGGAGCCGCCGCAGGCGGCGGCGAGGGCGGTGAGGCTGAGCAGGGCGAGGGAGATGCGGGCGCGCTTGAGCGTGGTGTTCATAAGGGCCTCCGGGGGGCCTCAGGATGCAGTGGAGCCCGTCTAGTTTCGGCCTTGACCGAAATTAGCCATCTACTTTGGGACTGTCAATGGCTGTGCGCCGGGCGGGGGTTGGGAGCGACCGGGGTCAGGCGTCGCCGTCGCCGGTGGCGTGCTCCCGCGGGTCGAGGCGGTACAGCCCGGCGCCGCTGCTGAAGTAGAGCCGGCGGTCGGAGTGGGCCACGAGCCGCCGGTGCGCATGCTCGACGACCAGCACCGGAGCCTTCCGCGACCAGGGATCGACGCGGTAGATGCGGGTGCCGTCGATGCTCGCGTACAGATGCCCGCCCAGCACGGCGAGATCGCCGCCGCCCCGGCCCGCGCCCAGCGGGATGCGCCTGACGACCTTCCCGGAGTACGGGCTGACGGCGAAAACCGTGCTTCCGGCGATACCCCAGAGCTTGCGGTCAGGGCCGATGGCCACGGCGGTGACGGTGGCCGCGCCCGGCACCGGAACCAGCTCCCAGAGCTTGCGCCTTCCGCGTACGTGCCAGGCGAACACGGCGCCCGACTCGCGGGTCGGCGGCGTGGTGCCGAGGCCGCCGGTGACCGAGCAGCCGCCGTAGACGACGCCGTCCGCGGCGGCCAGCGAGAAGACCGACTCGTCCCTGACGACGTGCCGGGTGACCTCCAACGCGCCGCTGTCCGGGTCGTACACGGCGATCGCGCCGCCGAGCCGGTCGCCGTCCGGGACGGTGCCCATGACGATCTTCCCGTGCACCTCCACCAGGGCCTTGGCCCGCATCTGGACGTGCTCCTGGAGCGAGTACGCGCGCTCCGGGTTGTCGGGGGCGCCGTCCGGGCCCGGGGAGTACTCCGGCGAACTCCAGGTCCCGCCCGGCTCGTAGCGGTAGAGGCGCGCCTCGGGGTACGTGCCGATCCACAGCGAGCCGTCGCTGCCCCGCAGCAGGGACTCGATCTGCGAGAAGCGGTGGAAGTCCGCCGTGCCGGTGCCGGTGTCGACGGCGGCGAGGCCGCCGTTGAGGAACCCGCCGGCGTAGACCGTGCCGCGGCCGCCGGCGCCGAGGGCCAGGATCTCGATCGGCTCGTCCCGCCGTACCTGCGTCTCCAGGGTGGCGTACGCGCCGGTCTCCGGGTTGTAGCGGAACATGTGGCCGCGCCACAGGGTGCCGACGAGGCTCTGCCCCGGGTAGCCGGGCAGGCCGAGTTCGGCCCAGCCGATGGAGCGGGCGTTCTGCACCCTGCCGCTGAAGGTGAGTCCGGTGCCCGTGAGTTGCCGGGTGGCGGGGTCGTAGCGGCGCAGTTCGCTCTGCTGGATGAGGTAGATGCCGCCGTCCGTGTCGGGCGGGGAGACGTTGAGGCCGTGGGCGCCGGGGATCTCGTCGGTCCAGGCGCGGGCGGCGAGGTCGTAGACGAACAGCGGGCCGGGGCCGGCGCCGCCGATGCGGGCGTAGAGGCGGCCGTCGTGGATGTCGATGTCGTAGACGCTGAGGTTGTCGGCGGTCGGCAGTCCCGGCGGCTTGGGCAGCTCGGTGAAGGTGCGGGCGGCGGGGTCGAACTCGGCGATACGGGCCTGGGAGTACGCGCCGCTGTAGACCCTGCCGCCGGCGCAGGCGAGGCTCTTGACGTACGTCTGGTCGGCGATCGGGCGGCCGAAGTCCTCGACGGCGCCGGTGTCCGGGTCGTAGCGGAAGAGGTGGCCCTGGGGCGAACCGCCGCCCCACACCTTGCCGTCGGCGTCGACGGCGAGCCGCCAGATGAAGTCCTCGCCGGGGACGGGCACGCCCAGGTCCTCGGCGGTGTCGCCGCCGCGCCAGCGGTAGAGCCGGCCGCCGCTGCCCCAGGTGCCGGCGTACAGGGTGCCGTCGGGCGCGGCGGCGGCCGTCCAGCCGCCGTCGGCGCCGGGCAGCGCGGCGGAGACGGAGACCTCGCCGGTGGCGGGGTCGACGGCGTTGAGGTGGGCGGGATCGCCGTTGGAGACGTTCCAGCAGGCCGGGCGGCCGTCCGGGCCCGGCGCGACGAGGCCGCCGATCAGGAGTACGTCCTTGAGGGGGATGCCGAGGGAGTCGGGCCCGGGGGCCGCGGCGCCCGCGGTGGTCCCTGCCAGTGCGGGAACCGCGGGCAGGGCGGTGGCGGACAGGGCTGCGGTCGAGCTCACCAGAAACGCGCGGCGCGTCGGCATGGCGGGGACACCTCCGGTTCCGGACCTGAGTTACGGCACTAGCCGAAAGTGATACGCCGTGCCCGTAACGGGCGTCAAGACTCTGTTCACGTCCGCCACTTGGCCGCCATGTGGCCGTAGGTCATTGACGGCGGGCGCGAAGGTCGGTCTACTTACGGCATTGACCGAAACAAGAACCCCGGTGGAGGAGCGCTCCATGAGACGTTGGTCCCTCGCGTTGTCGCTCGGTCTGTTACTCGCCCTGCTCGGCATCGCGCCCCCCGCGAACGCGGCCGTCGAACTCCCCGGCGGGAAGAAGAACTTCGTCGTGAGCCTCGGCTCGCTGCGCGACGGCTCCCGGGAGAACTGGACCCGGCTGGGCACGTACGCCTTCGACACGAACGGCACGGTCACCGCCCGCACGTACCTGTGGAACCAGAAGACGCCCGTCGCCCGCCAGAAGACGGGCACGACCCCCGACCTGTCCTGCGCCACCGGCGCGAACGACTCCCGGACCCACGTCCGCCGGTGCGAGACGCTGACGGCCGGCGGCTTCCTGGGCGCCCCCGCGGAGACGCGCACCGGGACGTACACGACGCGCACCGACGCGAGCGGGGCGCAACTCGTGCACATCACCTGGCAGATCGGCCAGGCGTGGTCGGAGCAGTGGGCCGTCACGCTCACCCCCGACCGCACCCTGGCCAGGCTGGACTACCGGTTCAACACCCTCGCCACCCACGGCTACGCGTACGGCAGCAACGCGGAGTTCACCACCCGCAGGGCGATGAGTTCGGTGCTGGCGTTCCCCGGGACGCTCAAGCAGGACATCGTCTCGTGGGGGAACGACAGGGTCGGCACGAGCACCGGGCAGACCTTCCAGCACAAGCAGTTCCGGATGTGCACGACGGTGACCCACTGCCTGACGTACGTCCAGCCGTCGTCCGCGGCGGCGTGCCAGAAGGCCGGCGGCTGCCCGAACTACGGCGGCGGGACGACGGCTGACGTCACCTCGATCCAGTACCACCTGCTGAAGGTCTCCAGCTACGACCGGCGGGACTCGCTGTGGCACTGGTGCACGTGCCTGGCCATGGAGCGGAACGAGTTCTGCTATACGGGCAACTCGCATGTGAAGCCGATGCTGCAGATCATCGACGACAACGGGAACTTCCACGGCTGGGTGGGCGCGGAGGCGTCCTTCTACCCGTCGTCGGCGGGCGAGCCGCGCTACCGCGACATGCTGGCGACGTTCCGGATCACGACCTTCCGCTGACCGGCGGCGCCCCCGGCCGGACCGTGCGGCCCGGCCGGGGGCCGCCTGTTGCGGGCGTGTTGCGGGTGTGTGGCCGGACCGTCCGGCCCCTTACGGGCCGCGCGGAGCCGCGGCTACGTTGCGCGTACCCCCGAGTACGCGGAGTGGCACATGACGACCGACCACGGCGGTCACGTACCGGCACAGGCCCACGCACACGTACCCGCACCGGATCACGCACACCACGGCGAGGGCGGGGACCGGGGCGACCACCCCGCCGACCCCACGCTCTACCGCACCCCCGCCGACGCCGCCGCCGCGCCGCCCGAACGCCTGGCGTACGTCGTCGGCTTCGACCGCGGCGCCCGCCGCCCCGACGCCCTGTTCACCCTCGACACCGATCCGGCCTCCGCCGCGTACGGCACGGTCGTGGGCGTCACCGAACTGCCGACCCTGGGCGACGAACTGCACCACTTCGGCTGGAACGCCTGCTCCAGCGCCCTGGCCCACGCCGGCCACCACGGCCCCGAGCGCCGCTACCTCCTCGCCCCCGGCCTGCGCTCCTCCCGGCTGCACGTCTTCGACACCCACCCCGACCCGGCGCACCCCCGGCTGGTCAGGACCGTGGAAGCGGACGAACTCGCCGCCAAGGCCGGCTACTCCCGCCCGCACACCCTGCACTGCGGCCCCGAAGGCGTCTTCCTCTCCTGCCTCGGCGGCGCGAACGGCGAGGACGGCCCCGGCGGTGTGGCGCTGCTGGATCACGAGACGTTCGACGTGCTGCGCGCCTGGGAGACGGACCGGGGGCCGCAGCGGCTCGCGTACGACGTGTGGTGGCACCTGAACCACGACGTCGCGGTGACCAGCGAGTGGGGCACGCCTTCGATGGTGGAGGAGGGCATCGACCCGGAGCTGCTGCTCGGCCGCAAGTACGGCCATGCGCTGCACTTCTGGGAGCTGGGCACGGGCCGGCACCTCCAGCGCGCCGACCTCGGCGACGAGCACCAGATGGTGCTGGAGCTGCGCCCCGCGCACGACCCCGAGGCCACCTGGGGCTTCGCCGGGGTGGTGGTGAGCGTGGCGGACCTGTCGGCGTCGGTCTGGCTCTGGCACCGCGAGCAGGGCGGCGGGGAGTTCACCGTACGCAAGGTCATCACGATCCCCGCGGAGCCCGCGGACCCGGCTGGACTGCCGCCCGCACTGCGGCCGTTCGGAGCGGTGCCGCCGCTCGTGACGGACGTCAACCTGTCGGTCGACGACCGCTGGCTGTACGTCTCGGCGTGGGGCACGGGCGAGCTGCTCCAGTACGACGTGAGCGACCCGTTCCACCCCCGCCGCACCGCCTCCGCCCGCCTCGGCGGTATCACCGCCGGGACGCCGCACCCCGCGGCACCGGAGACACCGCTGACGGGCGGGCCGCAGATGGTCGAACTGAGCCGCGACGGGCGGCGCGTGTACCTGACGAACTCCCTCTACGGCTCCTGGGACGACCAGTTCTACCCGGACGGCGTGGAGCCGTGGCTGATCAAGCTGGACACCGACCCGGCGGCGGGCGGCCTGACGGTGGACCACCGGTTCTTCCCGCACGGTGCGGACTTCCGGGGCCGCCGCGTCCACCAGACGCATCTCCAGGGCGGGGACGCCTCGTCGGACTCGTACTGCTACCGCTGAGGCCGGTCGGGCGGCGGGGGGCCCGACTCGATGTGGATGCCTTCCGCGGCGTGGAAGTCGCGCCCCTGGACGACGGGGCCGTTCCAGACCTGGCCGCTGACGATGTTGCTCACCGAGTCGGCGCCGTCGCCCGACAGTGGCGGCAGTTCCTCGTGCCACGTCCGCAGCGCGGCCCGGAACTCCCCGTCCAGCGCGGCCCGTACGGCCAGCGCGGTGCTCAGCGCCTGCGCCCGCGCCTCGTCCGCGGGCTCCTCGGCGAGCCGCGTCAGCTCCGCCTCCGCGGAGGCGCCGCCTGCGTCGCCCCCGCCGTCGCGCCGGAACGGCATCCGCACCAGCCGCACCAGCCCGGCCCAGGCATCCCGCCCGATCTCACCCCCGGCCCCGCCGGCCAGCGCCACCAGCAGCCCCACAGAAACCGGATCCACCCGGACCACCCCATCTCCGGCTACGCCTCGCCCCGCAAGAAGACTGACGCCCGGCCGCCCCCGGCGGGTTCCAGGGCCCGCCCCCGAATCCGGTCGGAGTGAGCGCTCACTCATTGACGGAGTGAGCACTCACTCCGTACGCTCGACGTCATGACGGCAGCCAGGGAGAACCAGACCGCTCGCCGCCGCGCCCCCGCCATGTCACCGGAGCGCCGCCGCGAAATGATCATCCAGACCGCCATCCCGCTCATCGCCGAGTACGGCGCCGCGGTGACCACCGCGAAGATCGCCCGCGCCGCGGGCATCGGCGAAGGCACGATCTTCCGGGTCTTCGCCGACAAGGACGAGCTGCTGAACGCCTGCATGGCCGAGGCACTCTCCCCCGAGCACGCGGTCCGCGAGCTCGACGCGATCGACCTGTCCCAACCGCTGCCCGACCGGCTCGCGGAGGCCGCGGAGGCGCTGGAGGCGCACATGTCCAGGATGGGCGCGATCGCCGGCTCGCTGGGTCACCGCGGCGGCAAGCACCCCGGTACGGTGCGCGGCGCGGGCCGGCACGAGTCGACGACCCGTATCCGCGCGGCCCTCGCGGAGGTGCTGGAGCCCGACAGCGCCGCCCTGCGCCGGCCGCCGGAGCAGATCGCGGCCCTCTTCTTCGGGTTGCTCTTCACCCAGCCGCGCACGGCGGACGAGCCCGACCTGACCCCGCGGGAGCTGGTGGAGGTCTTCCTGTACGGGGCCCTCTCGGACGACGCCAGGTGAGCGCGCGGGAGGCGGCGCCCGTCCTGGTGCTACCGGAGGCCGACCCGGTGCCGGAGCACGGCGCACCCCCCTGGGCGCCGGTGACGCCAGGGGGGTGACCGCCCGGGACCGGATGCCGGCCGGGCGCCGGATGCGTCTCTAGGCGGTGACGCGCTTGTCGCCGGCGGCCTCCGCGTCCACCACGAGGGCAGGCTCCGCGTCCACCACGGGAGCGGGCTCCGCGTCCGCGCCGGGGGCGGGGTCCGCGTCCGCGTCGGGGGCGGGGTCCGCGGTCTCGTCGTCGGGCGGGGTCTCGACCCGGCGGGGGAGGGTGGTGGCCAGGGCGATCATCACCACGGCCAGGGCCGCCGCCACCCCGAACGCCAGCTTCATGCCGCTGACCTGGGCGGGGATCGGGGCCGTGCCGTCCTCCACCAGGCTCGTCGCGCGGGACGACATCACCGTCACCACCAGCGCCGTCCCGAACGCCGCCGCGACCTGCTGCAGGGTGCCGAGGATGGAGCTGCCGTACGAGTACAGGTGCGGGGGCAGCGCGCCCATGCCGAGGGTGAAGACCGGGGTGAAGGTCGCCGCCAGGCTGATCATGAGGATCACGTGCAGCACGAGGATGAGCCCGTACGGCGTCGTCATCGAGATCTGCGTGTAGCCGAAGAGGGCCACCGCGATGCCGGCCGAGCCGGGCACCACCAGCCCGCGGCTGCCGAAGCGGTCGAACGCCTTGCCGACCGTCGGGCCCAGCAGGCCCATCGCCAGCCCGCCCGGCATGACCAGCAGACCGGTCTCCAGCGGGCTGAGGCCGCGGGCGTTCTGCAGATAGAGGGGCAGCAGGATCATCGAGCCCATCATCGCCAGGAAGCCGACGGACATGACGGCCAGCGACCTGGTGAAGGCCCCGTACCGCAGCGTCCGCAGGTCCATCAGCGGGGTGCCCGTGCGCTGCAGCCGGAGCTGGCGGAAGGCGAAGAGGCCGATGGCCACGAGGCCGGCCACGGCGATGCCGATGCCGGTGCTCCTGCGGTCGTGCTCGCCGATGAGGCTCAGCCCGTACACCAGACCGCCGAAGCCGAGGGTCGCCACGCCGACGCTGACCCAGTCGATGGAGCTGACCTGGGGCTCACCGATGTTCTCCAGCTTGCGCAGCCCGAAGACGGTCACCAGCGCGGCGATCGGCAGCACCACGACGAAGAGCAGCCGCCACGAGCCGGCCTGGAGGATCACGCCGGACACGGTCGGGCCCAGAGCGGGGGCGGTGGACATCGCGAGGGTGACGTGGCCCATCACCTTGCCGAGGTGCTCCGCGGGCACCACCGCCATGAGGGTGGTCATGAGCAGCGGCATCATCACGGCGGTCCCGGCGGCCTGCACGATCCGGCCGGCGAGCAGCACGGCGAAGGTCGGCGCGACGGCCGATATGACGGTGCCGACGAGGAAGGTGCTCATGGCGACGGCGTACGCCCGGCGGGTCGTGACCCGCTGGAGGAACCAGCCCGTGACGGGGATCACGGTGGCCATGGTGAGCATGAACGCGGTGGACACCCACTGCGCCGCCTGCTCGGTGACGTCCATGGACTCCATCAGCCGAGGGATGGCGTTGATCATGATGGTCTCGTTGAGGATCACCACGAACGTCGCCAGAACGAGCAGCCGCACGACGGTGGGGGTCCGCCCCTCGGCCGCTTCATCTGCGGAGAAACGTTTCGTTAGCGCAACTCGCATGACAGCTCCTCGCTGGGGTTCCTGATCACAGTCACCTCGCAGCCGGGGGCCGCGGACTGGATGGTTCGGTCGTTCCACCAAGGCAGACCGGCGGGCACGCCGGAACTCATCGGCGTCCAAGAATCGCACGCGAGACGGTGCCGCCGCCTCCGCATTTCGCCGCGGGCAGACGAGCGGAGAGGTGCAGGTCAGGACTGCCGTGGGCCAGACAGGCGGCAACGAACCCCGCCGGTGCGGGAAGCATGGTCAGGCCACACACATGTGGGGTCTGAAACGTGGACCACCCCGCCGGGGCGGGGAGCACGCCGTACGCCGGACGGGCGGCGCCTTCAGGTCCGCTCCGGGCCCGGATTCCCAGGTCACGTCTCCTCTGGAGCCCCCTGTCGGATTCGAACCGACGACCTACGCTTTACAAGAGCGTTGCTCTGACCGGCTGAGCTAAGGAGGCGCCCGTGAAGTGTAACCGGGGCGCCGAGTGGCGCGGTGATGCGTTTTCGGGACCTTCCAGGTGGTGACAAGGGGCCTGACCGGCAGGTACGGTCGGCGCCAAGGTTCACTCAGTGGACTGGACCACAACCTTTACTCGGATCGTCCGGCACGTTCCTGCCGGTGAAGGGAAACACCATGGCAACGGTTTCGTTCGACAAGGCCACCCGGGTCTACCCGGGCTCGGAAAAGCCCGCGGTCAGCGAGCTGGAGATCGACATCGCGGACGGCGAGTTCCTCGTCCTCGTCGGCCCCTCCGGCTGCGGCAAGTCCACCTCCCTGCGGATGCTCGCGGGTCTCGAGGACGTGAACTCCGGCACCATCCACATCGGCGACCGCGACGTCACCCACCTGCCCCCGAAGGACCGGGACATCGCCATGGTGTTCCAGAACTACGCGCTGTACCCGCACATGACCGTCGCCGACAACATGGGCTTCGCGCTCAAGATCGCCGGCGTGCCGAAGGCCGAGATCCGGCAGAAGGTCGAGGACGCCGCCAAGATCCTCGACCTCACCGAGTACCTCGGCCGGAAGCCGAAGGCCCTCTCCGGCGGTCAGCGGCAGCGTGTCGCGATGGGTCGCGCGATCGTCCGCGAGCCGCAGGTGTTCCTCATGGACGAGCCGCTGTCGAACCTCGACGCCAAGCTCCGCGTCCAGACCCGTACGCAGATCGCCGGCCTGCAGCGCCGCCTCGGCGTCACCACCGTGTACGTCACGCACGACCAGGTCGAGGCCATGACCATGGGCGACCGGGTCGCGGTGCTCAAGGACGGCCTGCTCCAGCAGGTGGCCACGCCGCGCGAGATGTACGACAAGCCGGAGAACCTGTTCGTCGCCGGCTTCATCGGCTCCCCCGCGATGAACCTCGTCGAGGTGCCGATCACCGACGGCGGCGTGAAGTTCGGCAACAGCGTCGTGCCCGTCAGCCGCGAGGCCCTGGCCGCCGCCGGCGACAAGGGCGACCGCACCGTCACCGTCGGCGTCCGTCCCGAGCACTTCGACATCGCCAACGGCGACACGCCCGCGGACAAGAGCCTGTCGAAGGAGAAGGACGGCGCCCCGGCCGGTCTGCCGGTCACGGTCAACGTCGTCGAGGAGCTGGGCGCCGACGCCTACGTCTACGGTTCCGCGAAGGTCGGCGACGAGGACAAGGACCTGGTCGTCCGCGTCTCCGGCCGCGCCGTGCCGGACAAGGGCTCCACGCTCCACATCGTCCCGCGCTCCGGCGAGACGCACGTGTTCTCCACCTCCAGTGGCGTGCGGCTCAGCGACTGACCGACCGAGCGACACCGCCGGGCGGTTCCCGCGCGACGCAACGGCGCCGCAGCCTCTCAAGGCTGCGGCGCCGTTTCGCGTTTCCGGCCGCCGGATTACCCGCGTAACGGCAAGTACGTCGGAAAGTCCGCCACTTCGTTCGACGTCCACGTCAACACGGAATTCGAATTTCCCGCCCAACCGCGCTCGTTAGGGTGACTCAATGTCGCCAAATCACTACCGCTCGCTACGATCGCCCTCGTGAAACAGGCAGCCCGCCGTATCGGCAGAACCATCGCATTCGTCCTTCCCGTCGTACTCGTTCTGTCGGGTACGCTCGCGGTCGCCACCGTCCCCTGGGCGTCCCCGTCGACCGACGCCCGGATGCTCAGCGCCTCCGCGGAGAGCGCCGCGGCCAAGTCCGGCGCCCGCGCCCCGCAGGAGGTGCTACGGGACCGGCTGATCGCCGAGTTGCAGGAGAAGGACCCGGGTGCCGCGCTCACGCAGTTGCAGCGCGAGGTGCACGCCCGGCCGTCGCTCGCGCGGCACTGCGTCGGCATCGCCCGCGCCCTGGGCGAGGCGGCGGTCGCCAAGTACGGGGTCGCCCGCGCGCAGTCGTTCTCGCGCCCCGTGTGCGACACCGCGTTCGCGTCCGGGGTCGTCACGGCCCAGTAGGGACGTCCGCCACCGGCCGGGAGCGGAGGGCCCCGCACCCGCGGGCCCTTGCTACCGGCCGGTTAGGGTGCGGGTATGACCGCAGCCGCAGCACAACCCACTCAAGCCGTGGTCCTTGCCGGGGGGCAGGGGTCACGGCTTCGTCCGTACACCGACGACCGCCCCAAGCCGATGGTGGAGATCCCCGGCACCGGCGTGCCCATCATCGGGCACCAACTGGCGTGGCTCGCGGCCGAGGGCGTCACCGACGCGGTGGTGTCGTGCGGGCACCTCGCCGAGGTGCTGATGGACTGGCTGGACGCCACGGAGCTGCCGCTGAAGGTGAGCTGCGTGGTCGAGAAGGAGCCGCTGGGGCGCGGCGGCGGGCTGAAGTTCGCGGCGGCGTCGCTGCCGCGGCCCGACGAGCCGTGGTACGCGACGAACGGCGACATCTGGACCCGGTTCTCGCTGGCCGCGATGGCCGCGTTCCACCAGGAGCGGGGCGCGGAGGCCACGCTGGCGCTGGCGCGGCCGCACATGCCGTGGGGCGCGGTGGAGACGGACCAGTTCGGGCACGTCATCGACTTCTTCGAGGCGCCGCCGTCGCCGTATCTGATCAACGCGGGCGTGTACGTCTTCTCCGCCGCCTTCCGCGACCTGCTGCCGGAACGCGGCGACCACGAGCGCACGACGTTCCCGCGGCTGGCGCGGGAGCGCCGGCTGGCCGGCTTCCCGCTGCCGCAGGGGGCGTACTGGCGGGCCATCGACACCGCGAAGGACCTGACGGAGGCGGCGAAGGAGCTGCGCAGGGGGTAGGACCGGCCGATTTCCGTCGCACGGACCGGGCCCCGCCCTCGGATACGAGCGCGGGCCCGGCCGGTGCGGACGAGCCGGGTCGAGTCGCCCGTACGGTACGAGCCTGCCGCCGCCCGTGCGCAGGGGGCCCGTGTGCGGGCCGATCGTCGGCGGCGTGCTGCTGGAGCACTGGTGGTGGGTCTCGGTCTTCCTGATCGGGCTGCCCCGTACGCGCCGGGCCCCCACGCGTCCGGGCCGGGACCCCCCTCCGTTTCGCGGAGGACGGCCCCGGCCCGTGAGCCCGCGGCTACCCCAGCAGTCCGCCGACCAGGCCCTTCTCCTTCTCCTCGCCGCCGCCCGTCGACCCGCCGCCCGGCGAGCCGCCGCCGCCCGTGCTCCCCGCGCCGTCGGCACCCGCCTCCGGCGCGCCCGCGCCGGGTGCCGGGTCCGTGCCGGAGCCCGTGCCCGACCCCGTGCCGGAGGGCGGCGGCGCCGGGTTCTCGGCGGACGGGGGCGGCGCCTGCTGCGACGCCGGGGGCGCCGCCGGCTGCTGCTCCGGGGGGACGCTGCCCGACTCCGTCGCCGGACCCGCCTCCCCCGTACCCGGCTCGCCCGCCGCGCCGGGGGAGGACGCCTCGCCGCCCGGCTCCGCGGAGCCGTCCCGCGACGGGGTCGCGGAACCCGCGTCGCCGCCCCGGCCCTTGCCGCCGGGCGTGGCGGGCAGCGGGGTGCCCGGCAGGTGGTTGACCGGCGGCTCGTCGGGGCCCGGTACCCGTACCGTGCTCGACGACCGCACCGCCGCCCCCAGCATCGACCCGACCAGCAGCGCGAGCCCCACGATCACCGTGGCCAGCACCGTCCCGCGGCGCAGCACCCGGCGGCGCAGCTCCCACAGCTCCGAGCGCGGCCCCAGGGTCCGCCACGCCTCGCCGGCGAGGCGGGCGTCGAGGGAGTACACGGGGGCCCCGGCGATCACGAGCGGGGACCAGGCGGCGAGGAACAGGGCGTCCGTCGCGTCGTACGCGGAGGACGTCTGCCACGCCACCGTCACCAGCAGCCCGAGCGCGAGCAGCCCGCCGAGGGCCGCCGCGAGTCGCTGCCACAGCCCGCAGATCGTCAGCACGCCGACGATGATCTGCAGGAACGCCACGGTCAACCCGGTGCCGACGGGGTGCGCGAGCCCGAAGTCGTAGAGCGGCCCGGCGACGAACCACGGGTCCATCCGCTCCAGCCAGCTCCGCATCGAGCCGTGCTCGCCGCCGTCGAAGAACAGCGGATCGCTGAGCTTGCCCATGCCGGCGTAGAGGGAGACGAGGCCGAGGACGATGCGCAGGGGCAGCAGGACGACGCCGAGGTTCATCCGGCGCCCGGGGTAGTAGGCGTGCCGCACGGGGTCGGCGCCGTGGCGCTGGGCGCGGCGGCCGTCGTCGGGGCCGCCGTCGGGATCGGCGCCGGCCCCGCCCGGCTCGGCGTAGAGGTCGTACGGCCCGTCGTGGCCGCCCTGCCCGTCGTCGTACGGGCCGCCCCCCGGGCCGTACGCCCCCGTGCCGCCCGGCTCGTACGGGCCGGCGGGCTCCGGGATGCGCGGGATCACCTGCGTCGCGTCGCCACCCGCGCCCGGCGGCATGCCGGAGCCGTCGATGCGGGGCAGCCGGTGGGTGGCGTCGTCGAGGGGCGGGAGCACCTGCGTGCCGCCGTCGTAGCGGGGCAGGAGCTGCGTCGACGCCGCGTCGGCGCCGCCCGCGTGGTGCGGGCCCGCCTCGCCCCGGGGGATGGCCTGGAGCAGCCGCCCGGCGGCGGTGTCGTCGACGCGCCCGGTCCACACCACGGGCACCCGCCGCCGCCCCCGGACGGCGGCGCCCACCGGCCCCGCGCCTGCGGCCCCGGCGCCCACGCCCGCGCCGACGAGGGCGGGTTCGTACCCGCCGCCCCCGTACAGCGGCGCGCCCGCCGCGGCGAGCGTGCGGCGGGACGAGGGCCCGAGCCGCACCCGGAAACTGGGGTTGTCGACGTTGATCCGGGTGGGCTCGCTCGGCACCCGCACCATCGTCAGCCGGCCGGTGTCCTCGGGTTCCTGGGCGCTACCACCCGTGGGGGTGGGCGGTGTTCTGGTGTCCACGCTCCACTAACCGAGTGACGCGCCATGAAGACACTGCCTGACACCACCCTTTTGTGTCGGAGGCCGGTCAAACACACCGTTCGCAGGGGCTCGTTCCGATTCGCCGCGCGCCGTCCCGTATGGGCTTCACGCCCTCCGGCGTGCCGCCTCGTACAGCACCACACCGGCCGCGACGCCCGCGTTCAGCGACTCCGCGCCGCCGGGCATCGGGATCCGCACCCGTACGTCGCACGTCTCCCCCACCAGCCGCGACAGGCCCTTGCCCTCGCTGCCGATCACGATGCACACCGGGCCGTCCAGCAGGTCCAGCTCCGGCAGCTCGACCTCGCCGTCGGCCGCGAGCCCGACGACCATCACGCCGGCCTTCTGGTACGCCTCCAGCGCGCGCGTCAGGTTCGTCGCCCGCGCCACGGGGGTGCGCGCCGCCGTGCCCGCGGAGGACTTCCACGCGCCCGCGGTCATGCCCGCCGCCCGGCGCTCCGGGATGACGACGCCGTGACCGCCGAAGGCGGAGACGGAGCGGACCACGGCGCCGAGGTTGCGCGGGTCGGTGACCCCGTCGAGGGCGACGGCCAGCAGGTCCTCGGCGTCCTCGGCGGCGGCGTCGAGGAGGTCCTCGGGGTGGGCGTACTCGTAGGGCGGGACCTGGAGCACCAGGCCCTGGTGGTTCAGGCCGTCCGTCATCCGGTCCAGCTCGGGGCGCGGCGCCTCCATCAGGTGGACGTCGCCGCGGTCGCCGGCGAGCTGGAGGGCGGCGCGCACGCGGTCGTCGCTGTCGACGTACTGCTGGACGTACAGCGTCGTGGCGGGCACGCCGTCGCGCAGCGCCTCGTACACCGAATTGCGCCCGACGACCAGCTCGCTGCTGCCCTTCCCGCCGCGGCGCTTCGCGGCCGGGCGGGCGGTGGCCGCCCGCTTCGAGCGCGCGTTGGCGGCGCGCGCCTTGGCGTGCCCGGGGCGCTGGTCGGCGGGCGGCGTCGGCCCCTTGCCCTGGAGGGACCGGCGGCCCTTGCCGCCGCTGCCCTTGGTCGCGCCCTTCTTGCTCGCCGTTCTGCGGCCTCGGCGCTGACTGTTCCCGGCCATGGGGCTTCCACCTGCTTCTGCGATCGTCGTTCTCTACGTCATGAGTGTGCCGCCCGGTCCGCCGGGCGGCACAACGGGGCTCGTACGCCCTGCTCCGCCGGTCTCAGCAGAGCGTCCAGCGCGGCCCGTCCGGGGTGTCCTCGATGGCGAGGCCCGACTGCTGGAGCTGGTCGCGGATGGCGTCCGCGGCGGCGTAGTCCTTGCGCGCCCGCGCCGCCTCGCGCTGCTCCAGCACCAGCCGGACGAGCGTGTCGACGGCCCCGTGCAGATCCGCGCCGCGGTCGGCGGCACCGGCCCCCGTCCACTGCGGGTCGAGCGGGTCGAGGCCGAGCACGCCAAGCATGGCGCGCACCTCGGCGAGGCGGGCGACGGCGGCTTCCTTGTCGTCGGCGGACAGGGCGGCGTTGCCCTGCCGGACGGTGGTGTGCACGACGGCGAGCGCCTGCGGCACCCCGAGGTCGTCGTCCATCGCCTCGGCGAAGGCGGGCGGCACGTCCGCGGCCGGCGCGACGGGCCCGCCGGCCTTCTCGACCACACGCTGCACGAAGCCCTCGATGCGCGCGAACGCGGACTCGGCCTCGCGCAGGGCCTCCTCGCTGTACTCGATGGTGGAGCGGTAGTGCGGGGTGCCCAGGTAGTAGCGCAGGACGATGGGGCGCCAGCGCTCGACCATCTCGGAGATGAGCACCGAGTTGCCGAGCGACTTGCTCATCTTCTCGCCGCTCATGGTCACCCAGGCGTTGTGCAGCCAGTAGTCGGCGAACTCGTCGCCGAAGGTCTTCGACTGCGCGATCTCGTTCTCGTGGTGCGGGAAGACGAGGTCGATGCCGCCGCCGTGGATGTCGAAGCGCGAGCCCAGGTACTTGTGGGCCATCGCCGAGCACTCCAGGTGCCAGCCGGGCCGGCCGCGGCCCCAGGGGGTCTCCCAGGACGGCTCGCCCGGCTTGGCGGCCTTCCACATGGCGAAGTCCCGCTGGTCGCGCTTGCCGGTCTCGCCCTCGCCCTCGGGCTGGCGGAGGTTGTCCAGCTCCTGGTTGGACAGCGCGAGGTAGTCGGGGTAGGAGCGCACGTCGAAGTAGACGTTGCCGTGGGCGGCGTAGGCGTGCCCGGACTCGATGAGGGCGCGCATCATCTCGATCATCTCGGGCACGTGCCCGGTGGCGCGCGGCTCGTACGTGGGCGGGAGGCAGCCGAGCGCCTCGTAGCCGTCGTTGAAGGCGCGCTCGTTCTCGTACCCGATGGCCCACCAGGGGCGGCCCTGGTCCGCGGACTTGGAGATGATCTTGTCGTCGATGTCGGTGACGTTGCGGATGAACGTCACGTCGTAGCCGCGGTGGAGCAGCCAGCGGCGCAGGATGTCGAAGTCGAGCCCCGACCGGATGTGCCCGATGTGGGGGGCGGCCTGCACGGTGGCGCCGCACAGGTAGATCGAGACGCAACCCGGGACGATCGGGGTGAAGTCACGGATCTGCCGGGTGCTGGTGTCGTACAGGCGAATGGTCACCCCTCAAGGGTAGTAGGACCGAGACACCCCGAGGGCCGCAGCCCGCGTATAGGCACCCCGAAGCCCCACCCGGGCCCGCGCCCCGCACGGCTCCCCGGCCGTCCCTCCCGGACCTCGCCCGCACACCCGCCCCAGGGTAGGCCGCCCCACCGACACAGAAGCCGGCCCGACCGGCAGCTCACACCCCCCGCACGCCCGCCCCAGGGCAGGCCGCCCCACTGACGCCCCGCCGTGGGGCGGACCGCCGCCGCACGCCGCGGGCGGCCCCGTTCAGTGCAGGTTTCCCTGGCCCGAGATCTTCTCCGGGGTGACGCGCACGACCACCCGCGTACCGTCCCCGGCCCGGCCGCCGCTGAAGGTGTCGTAGTCCTTGCCCGTGTACTTCACCGACAGCTCGTCGATCAGCTCGCGGCCGCCCTCCGTGGTGACACTGGCCGTGCCGCGTACCTGGGCGTAGTTGTACGGGGCCGCCGGGTCGATCACGACGACGCTGATCCGCGGATCGCGGTTCAGGTTACGGGCCTTGACGCGCTCGGCGGTGGTGGAGAAGAGCAGGTCGTCGCCGTCCCGCTTCACCCAGACCGGCGATGCCTGCGGGGCGCCGTCGGGCTGCACGGTGGCGACGGTGATGAAGACCTGGCCGTCGAGTACCTGCTTGAGGTTGGCGGAGAGGGCGACAGACACGGTGGGGACTCCTCGGGGGTTCAGGCACGTAGGGCACTACCTGCGTACCCAACAACCAGCCCCGCGCGGACCTTCCGCGCGGCGGCGCGGAGCCCGCGTCACCCGGCCGGAAGCCCCCGTCACCCGGCCGGCGGCAGCAGGAGCGCGGTGGCGATCGCCGCCAGGCCCTCGCCGCGGCCGGTGAGCCCGAGGCCGTCGGTCGTCGTGCCGGAGACCGACACCGGCGCCCCGGCCGCGGCCGACAGCGCCTGCTGGGCCTCCGCCCGCCGCTTGCCGATCTTCGGGCGGACGCCGATCACCTGGATCGCGACGTTGCCGATGTGGAAGCCGGACGCGCGCACGATACGGGCCGCCTCGCCCAGCAGCGCGACGCCCGCGGCGCCGGACCACTCGGGACGGCCGGTGCCGAAGTGCGCGCCGAGGTCGCCGAGGCCGGCCGCGGAGAAGAGCGCGTCGCAGGCGGCGTGCGCGGCGACGTCGCCGTCGGAGTGGCCGTCGAGGCCGTGGCTCTCGCCCTCCCACAGCAGGCCCGCGCACCACAGCTCGCGCCCCTCCGCGAAGGCGTGCACGTCGGTCCCGACGCCGACGCGCGGCAGCACGCCGTACGCACCGGCAGGACCGGCCGCGCCGCCCGCTCCCGGCACGCCGGCCGGATCGTTCGTGTCAGAAGGCATCCGTCGCCCTCCTGCGCGCCAGTACGGCCTCGGCGAGCACCATGTCCAGCGGCCGCGTCACCTTGAACGCCTCCTCGTGCCCGGGTACGAGCACGACCTCGACGCCCAGCCGCTCGACCATCCCGGCGTCGTCCGTGGCGCCCTCGCCGGCGGCGGGCACCTTCTCGTGGGCCTCGGTGAGCACCCGGCGGTCGAAGCCCTGCGGCGTCTGCACGGCGCGCAGCGCGGCCCGCTCGGGGGTGGCGACGACCGGCTCCGGGCGGCCCGGCTCACCGCCGGGCACGACCTGCTTGACGGTGTCGGTGACGGGCAGCGCCGGTACGACGGCGGGCGCCCCGGCCCGTACCGCGGCGGCGACGGCCTCCACGGTGTCCACCGGGACCAGCGGGCGGGCGGCGTCGTGCACGAGCACGACGTCGACGTCGTCGGGGAGCGCGGCGAGACCGAGGCGCACGGAGTCCTGGCGGGTGTCGCCGCCCGGGACGACGACGATCTCGGTCGAGTCGAGGTGCTCCAGGTGGTCGTCGAGCAGGGTGCGCACCTGCGCCGCCTCGTCGGGCGGGCCGACGACGACCACGAGGGACACCGCGCGGGCGCGGGAGAGGGCGCGTACGGCGTGCACGAGCATCGGCGTACCGCCGAGTGCGCGCAGGGCCTTGGGTGCGCCCGGGCCGAGCCGTACTCCGCGGCCGGCGGCGGGGATCACCGCGGCGCATCTGTACGGACCTGACGAGTCCGAGTGGCCGGGCCGGGTCCGTACGGACGCGGCGGGCGAGTCGGACGTGCCTGACGGAGACATTGCGGTGTTCAGGTTTGTGTCCTTGGACGACATGGGTATGGCCAAAAGCGTGCCGGGCACGTGCTTCGTGCCCCCACCGCGGAGCTCGCTGACGACCCCCTTCCGTGACGCACATGGTCGCAGCAGCTACCCGGGCCCGGCACGGTTGTCCACATGAAAGCGGGACAGCCGTCGGCCCGGCGCGCCGCACGCGAGCATACGCACGCGCGGCGCGGGAGCCTACGGCTGCCCCCCGAAACCCGGCACGCTTTCAGGCCGTCGGACGGACGTGAAAGGACGAGCGGGGACAAACGGACGGACCACGAAGGACGTGACCGGGCAGCGCCGGGACACCGGCGTCGGCAGCGGCATCCGGAACGACACCGCGATACGGCGGATCGACGGCGGGCGCGTGTGTGACGACACACGCCACCGGCGAACGCCGACGACGGCAGGAATCCGGACAGCCCGGCACCGTACCGATGCCAAGACGGCGGCACCGGCGGAGCCGGCGCCGAACAGAGCCATGACCACCTCACCGGGCAGCCGCGGCGGCACCCGGAATCCGGGCGATGCCGCAGCCGTCACGGCCACGGAGCCCACGGGGCACCGCCTGCGTGACGTGAGGTGCGGTCAGGCACCGTTCAGGACGCCAGCACCTCGTCGAGCAGCGCTTCCGCCTTGTCCTCGTTCGTGCTCTCACACAGCGCCAGCTCGCTCACCAGGATCTGGCGGGCCTTGGCGAGCATCCGCTTCTCTCCGGCGGAGAGACCGCGCTCGCGCTCCCGGCGCCACAGATCCCGGACGACCTCCGCGACCTTGATCACGTCACCCGAAGCGAGCTTCTCCAGGTTCGCCTTGTACCGCCGGGACCAGTTGGTGGGCTCTTCCGCATACGGTGCACGCAGCACCTCGAAGACCCGCTCCAACCCTTCCTGGCCAACCACATCGCGTACCCCGACGAACTCGGCATTGTCCGCCGGCACGCGCACCGTCAAGTCGCCCTGCGCGACTTTCAGCACCAAGTAGGTCTTGTCCACACCTTTGATCTGGCGAGTTTCGATGGCCTCGATCAGCGCGGCCCCGTGAT
This sequence comes from Streptomyces sp. NPDC004134, assembly GCF_042874195.1. Classification (NCBI taxonomy): domain Bacteria; kingdom Bacillati; phylum Actinomycetota; class Actinomycetes; order Kitasatosporales; family Streptomycetaceae; genus Streptomyces; species Streptomyces sp. NPDC004134. Next base: position 27,654 of record NZ_JBIAMS010000042.1, read on the forward strand.
GGGGATAGACCACGGTGTCGCCAACCTTGAACGTCATGTGACAGGTACCCCTTCCGTGGCTATCCAGGGTAACACGGCACAGGCCGCTTCTGAATGGCGTTTTCGCAGGTCAGGGCCCGTCTCGGGGCTTGACAACCGACCCTGGAACGTGCTTCGGCTTCCGCCGGAATCATGGTTTCCGCAGGTCGGACGCCCCCTGCCGGAAACCCGAAACGCGAAGGTTACCTGCCGCCGGAAGGTTCAGCAGGGCGGCGATCGTCCCGATTTGTCGGAGTCGGCCGGTGAAGTCGTGCTGCTCCGTTCGGCCGATCACGAACGAATCCGGCCGGATTCCCAGAATTGATCACACGGGTGGTGATCGATATCCCCCGTTCTCCCTCCACCGGTGTTCCCGTGCTTCTTGCAACACCGCTTCCCGCGCGGATATTGCCGGGCATTAGCACGGCCGTACGCCGGAGGCCGGCGAAGGCGCGCCGGGACGTGAGAGGGCGGGTCGGGTCCGTGCCCCCAGAAGGGGGTCGGTACTGTTCCCCCCAGCACCAACGTCACCGCACCCGAGCCGAACCGGCCCTCACGTCCAAGGAGATGCCGCCGCCGTGAGCAGCAGCAGCATTCGACGCGGCACGCTCGCCGCGACCGCCCTCGCTCTCTCGCTCGCCGCCCTCACCGCGTGCGGGGCGGGCAACAACGCCGAGACCCTGAAGATCAACCCCGACAACGCACGGGTCACCGCGGGGAGCATCAAGATCCAGAACGCGGTGGTCATCACCCCGGCGGACGAGGCGGACGGGCCGGCCGCGGTCTCCGCGCGGATCTTCAACAACGGCGACAGGGACCAGACGCTGGACCGGCTGACGCTCGCGGACGGCGGCCAGGAGCTGGAGCTGTCCGGCGAGAACGGCCGGGGCGGCGTGGTGGTGCCGGCGGGCGGCTCGGTGATGCTGGGCGGCGAGGGCCACGCCTCGGCGGTGCTGCCCGACGGGCACGACGCCGGGCACGGCGCGACGAAGAAGCTCGCCTTCGAATTCAGCCAGGAGGGCGAGGTGCGCCTCGCCGCGTTCATCGTCGCCGACGACGGTGAGTACGCGCCCTGGGCCGCGACCCCGACGCCGACCCCGGTGGAGACCGGGACGTCCTCCCCGGACGCCGAGCCCGGCGAGGACGCGGGTACGGGCACGGGCACGGAAGGCGGCGTCGAGGGCACGGACGCCACCGACGGCGCCTCGCCGGACGCGGGCGCGGACGCCGCGGAGAACGCCACCGAGGGCACGGACGGCACCGAAGGCGCGACGTCCTCGGAGAGCCCGGTCACCGAGCAGTAGGCGGTACGCCCCGGGCGCGCGGCAGCGCGGTCACGCCCCGGCGCCCCGGCGCTGCCGCGCGCCGGGGCCGGGTGCCCTTCCGTTCCGTACGGCGGACGCACACGCGCACCCGCCGCACCGGCCCGTTTACGGCTCGAACTTGTAGCCCAGGCCGCGGACCGTCACCAGATACCGCGGCGCGCCGGGATCGGGCTCGATCTTCGCGCGCAGCCGCTTGACGTGGACGTCGAGGGTCTTGGTGTCGCCGACGTAGTCGGCGCCCCAGACCCGGTCGATGAGCTGCATCCGGGTCAGCACCCGGCCGGCGTTGCGCAGCAGCATCTCCAGCAGGTCGAACTCCTTCAGCGGCAGGTCGACCTTGTCGCCGGCGACCGTCACCACGTGCCGGTCGACGTCCATCCGGACCGGGCCGACCTCCAGGGCCGCCGGTTCCGCCTCCTCCGGTTCGCCGCGGCGGCGCAGGACCGCGCGGATCCGGGCGACCAGCTCCCGGGAGGAGAAGGGCTTGGTCACGTAGTCGTCGGCTCCTATTTCCAGGCCGACGACCTTGTCGATCTCGCTGTCCTTGGCGGTCACCATGATGACCGGGACGTTGGACCGGCCGCGCAACTGGCGGCACACCTCGGTGCCGGGCAGGCCCGGCAGCATGAGATCCAGCAGCACCAGGTCGGCGCCGTTGCGGTCGAAGTCGTCGAGCGCCTCGGGGCCCGTGGTGGCCACGGCTACCTCGAAGCCCTCCTTGCGGAGCATGTACGACAGTGCGTCGCTGAACGATTCTTCGTCCTCGACGACGAGAACCCGGGTCACGCTCTGACCTCCGAGGGGGACGGACAGCACGAAGTGGGAGGGGCGGGGCGGCGGGGGGTGGGGCCGCGCCGGGGGGTGGGCACGCGGGTCACGGAATGACCTCCGGAGCTGTGTCTGACGCGCCGTTCCCGTCGAGCCGGAGCGGGTCCTCGCCGTCGAGGTCCTCCGGGCCGATGAGAGCGCCGCTGCGGCCGGTGTCGGGCCGGCCGGTCTTCGGACGTGCGGCTTCGGGTAGCCGCAGGGTGAACGTGGAGCCCTGGCCCTCAGCGCTCCACACCGTGACCTCCCCGCCGTGCGAGGCGGCCACGTGCTTGACGATGGCGAGACCGAGTCCGGTCCCGCCGGTGGCCCGCGAGCGCGCCGGGTCGACCCGGTAGAAGCGCTCGAAGACCCGCTCGCGATCTTTCTCGGAGATGCCGATGCCCTGGTCGGTGACCGCGATCTCGATCAGGTCACCGCCCGGGGCGGGCAGCCGGCGGGCCGCGATGCCGACCCGGGTACGGGCCGGGCTGTAGTTCACGGCGTTCTCCACCAGGTTGCCCAGGGCCGCGGCGAGCTGGCCGCGGTGCCCCCAGACGTGGAGCCCGGCCGTGCCGCCGGTGGCGATGGTTATCTGCTTGGCACCGGCCTGCTGCCGGCACCGCTCTATGGCCTCGCCGACCAGCTCGTCGACCCGTACCGGCTCGGCGTCCTCCAGCGGGTCGTCGTTCTGCACCCGGGAGAGGTCGATCAGCTCCTGGACGAGGCTGGTCAGCCGGGTCGCCTCGCCCTGCATCCGGCCCGCGAACCGCTCCACGGCCTCGGGGTCGTCGGCGGCGTCCATGACCGCCTCGGAGAGCAGGGACAGCGCGCCGACCGGGGTCTTCAGCTCGTGGCTGACGTTCGCGACGAAGTCGCGGCGGACGGCCTCGATGCGCCGGGCCTCGGTCATGTCCTCGACGAGCAGCAGGACGAGCCGGGAGCCGAGCGGGGCGACGCGGGCGGAGACCGCCAGCGCCTCGCCGCGGCCGCTGCGCCGGGGCAGGTCCAGCTCCACCTGCCGTATCTCGCCGTCGCGCCGGGTGTCGCGGGCCATGGCCAGCATCGGCTCCACGGCCAGCCGGCCGCCGCGGACCAGTCCCAGGGCGTACGCCGCGGAGCTGGCCTTCACGACGGCGTCTTCCTCGTCGAGCACGACGGCGGAGGAGCGCAGGACGGACAGGACGGTGTCCACGCCGGGCGGCAGCACCGCGTCCGTGTGCAGCGAGGTGCGCGTGGGCCTGGCCTGCTCACGCTCGCTCCAGCGGAACGCGAGCACGGCGATGACGCCGGTGCACAGCCCGGCGATCGCTGCCGCCGCGGCGACCGCCGCGTTCACGTCCATGACTCCAGGTTAGGCACCTCGTGCGCCCCTTCCACAGCCATCCGGGTGCCAGCTCGAACACTGGTCGCCAAGAGTTCACTCTCAGGTCGGTCTCGATTCACTAAGTGGCGCATCGTCCCCTGCATGGTGGATGCTGCATAAATCGGCAAAGAGGATGGACGGGACACTGGGATGCGCGACTCTTACCACGAGGAGCTCGACTCGATCGGCGAGGGCCTTGTCGACATGGCCCGGCTGGTCGGCTCCGCCATGGGCCGTGCCACGGCAGCCCTGCTCGACGCCGACCTGCAGCTCGCCGAGAGCGTGATCGCGGGCGACGAGAAGGTGGACGACCTGCAGCGCGAGCTGGAGACGCGGGCCATCCAGTTGCTCGCCAGGCAGCAGCCCGTGGCCACGGACCTGCGCATCGTGGTGACGTCGCTGCGGATGAGCGCCGACCTGGAGCGCGCCGGCGACCTGGCCAAGCACGTCGCCAAGCTCGCCCGGCTGCGCTACCCCGGCCGCTGCATCCCCGACGACCTGCACGCCACCGTCCTGGAGATGGGGCAGCTCGCGCAGCGGCTGATGGCGAAGACCGCGGAGGTCATCACCACCAAGAACGTCGACCTGGCGCTGGAGCTGGAGCAGGACGACGACAGGATGGACTACCTGCACCGCAAGATCTTCCAGCACCTGATGGACGACCGCTGGAAGCACGGCATCGAGACCGCGGTGGACGTGACCCTGATCGGCCGCTACTACGAGCGCTTCGCCGACCACGCCGTGGCCTGCTCCGGTCGGGTGGTCTACCTGGTGACCGGCGAACACGCCGACGAGCTGAGCGCCGCCCCCGTCGACGGGGCCTAGCCCCGTCCGGCCACCGGCGCGCGGGGGGCGCGGCCCCGCGCGCGCCGGGCGCTCACAGGGGCGGCTCACGCGCCGGGCGCAGCCTCCGGGGCGTACGGCCGTACGACGGCCGCAGATGCATCCGCGCGCCCGCATGTGCGCCCCGGCCGCCGGGGCAGCCTCCTGGTGGAAGGGAACACCCCTGCTAGGAGGTCCGCATGCCGGAAGAGTTCACCTCCCGCACCCGTGCCGACCCGCGCGCCACGGCACGGCCGCCGCGGATGCGCCCGAAGATGACCCCGCTGCCGAAGCTCAGCTCCTGCTCGTGCGGCTCCGGCTGCTCCTGCGGGTGCCAGTCGGGCGGGTCGTGCAACTGCGGCGGGAGCTGCGGCTGAGCCGCCGGACGACGCCTGCGACGAGACGCCCGCAGCCTCTGCCCTGACGACGCCGGGCAGGGGCTGCGGTGTACGTATGCCGGTGGGGCGCCGCTACTTCTTGCCCTGGGACTGCCTGGCCCGATTCTTCCCGTGGGAGGACTCAGCAAGGTGGGCCCGTGATGCCGACCCTGGTCTGACCCTGCGCGTGTACGCGCTCTTGATGCCGTCGTCCCACGACCGCAGCCCTCAGCTTGGGAACTTGTACGGCCGTAGGAGTGATCAAAGCATGAACGACGTTACGCTCTGATCTTTTTTGCGCATCGTTCCCCCGTGTCTGCCTGATCTGGGGCAGAGAAGCGGAGGAGACATATGAGGAACGTCCGGAACATTGCAGCGGTGGCCGTAGCCACCTGCGGAATCCTCTCCGCCGGCATCGGCGGGGCCAGCGCTGCCGCCGGTAACGGAGGGGATGATATCCCCGTGTTCAGCTACATCGAAACGCTCGAGTGGGACGATTCGCCCTTCTGCGGAACTCAGATCAAGACCAAGGACAGCGAGCAGGAGACGTCCTGTCCGGTGGTGCACAACGAGGGCAGCTCTGACAGCCCCGTCTACATCATCACCTTCGGGGACTGATCTTCCATAATGGTCCGGCGGGTTCGCCCACCGGACCGTTTGACTTGTCGGGGCGTTGGCATTCGGGCGAGTGATCCGCCTGTTGTGTCGGGTGGGCTCCCAGGAGCCATTCGCACCAGTAGCCGCGGGCGGGCCCCGTTCACGAGGTCAGTGATGTGCCGTGTGCGCTCCCGTAACCAGCACAGAGCCAGGCGCGGGCTTGTGGTGTCGACGCCTCGCTCATGACCGGACACGGCCCAGCGACGGCCCAGAGGTAGCGAAAAGCCCCCTCCCGACGGAGAACCCGCAGGTAGGGGGCTTGCCCTTGGGCGCTTACTTCTTGCCCTGGTTCGCCACCGCCCGGATGGCCGAGGCCGCCGCCTCCGGGTCGAGGTACGTGCCGCCGCTGCCGACCGGGCGCAGGTCGGCGTCCAGCTCGTACGCCAGCGGGATGCCGGTGGGGATGTTCAGGCCGGGGATCTCCTCGTCGGGGATGCCGTCCAGGTGCTTGACCAGCGCCCGCAGGCTGTTGCCGTGGGCCGCGACGAGCACGGTCCGGCCGGCCTGGAGGTCCGGCACGATGCTGTCGTACCAGTACGGCAGGGCCCGCTCCAGCACGTCCTTCAGGCACTCGGTCTTCGGCCGCAGCTCGCTGGGGATGTGCGCGTAGCGCGCGTCGTGCGCCTGCGAGAACTCGCTGTCGTCGGAGATCGGCGGCGGGGGCGTGTCGTACGAGCGGCGCCAGGTCATGAACTGCTCCTCGCCGAACTCGGCGAGCGTCTGCGCCTTGTCCTTGCCCTGCAGCGCGCCGTAGTGCCGCTCGTTGAGCCGCCAGGAGCGGGCGACCGGGATCCAGTGCCGGTCGCAGGCGGCGAGCGACATGTTCGCGGTCCTGATGGCGCGCTTGAGCAGCGACGTGTGGACGACGTCCGGCAGCCAGCCGGCCTCGCGCAGCAGCTCGCCGCCGCGCACCGCCTCCTTCTCGCCCTTGTCGGTGAGGTTCACGTCCACCCAGCCGGTGAACAGGTTCTTGGCGTTCCAGTCGCTCTCTCCGTGACGGAGGAGGATCAGCTTGTACGGTGCGTCGGCCATGGCTCCGAGCCTAATCGAGTGGCCTGCCCCCTCCCCCGCGGCCCCGGATTGACGGCAGCCGTCAATCCGGTGGCGAACCGGCGACCCCGCTTCGTAACATCCCCTCATCCATCGCGCTGCTTACATCCGGGGGTCCCGCCGTGTCCGTCACCCGCATCGGACGTGCCACCCGCGAGACCGTCTCGGGACTGCCGCGCGAGTTCTGGTGGCTGTGGACCTCCACGCTCGTCAACCGGCTGGGCGGCTTCGTCGCCACCTTCATGGCCCTCTACCTCACGCAGGAGCGCGGCCACTCCGCCTCGTACGCCGGTCTGGTCGCCGCCCTGTACGGGCTCGGCGGCGTGATCTCCTCGCTCGGCGGCGGCGTGCTCGCCGACCGCCTCGGGCGCCGCCCCACACTGATGCTCGCGCAGTCCTCGACCGCCGTGACCGTCGCCGTCCTCGGCTTCACCAGCCACCCGGTGGCCATCCCCGCCGTCGCCTTCGCCGTCGGCATGGCGTCCAACGCCTCCCGGCCCGCGGTGCAGGCGATGATGGCGGACATCGTCCCGCCCGCGGACCGGGTACGCGCCTTCTCGCTCAACTACTGGGCGATCAACCTGGGCTTCGCGATCTCCTCCGCGGGCGCCGGCTTCATCGCCGAGTACAGCTACCGGGCCGGCTTCCTCATCGAGGGCGCCCTGACCCTCGTCTGCGCGATCCTCGTCTTCGTCAAGCTCCCGGAGTCCCGGCCGGAGCGCCCCGCGGGCGCGGCGGGCGAGGCGGCGGACCCCGTCAGCCTGGGCACGGTGGTGCGCGACGGGCGGTTCATGGGTGTCGTCGGGCTGTCGTTCCTGATCGCGCTCATCTTCATGCAGGCGTACGTCTCGCTGCCGGTGGCGATGGGCGACCAGGGCTTCTCCAGCTCGGACTTCGGGCTCGCCATCGCCGTGAACGGCGTGCTGATCGTCGTCATGCAGATACCCGTGACCCGGTTCATCGAGCACCGCGACCCGCGGATGCTGCTGATCGTCTCCTCCCTGCTGGCGGGGTACGGGTTCGGGCTCAACGTCTTCGCCGGGTCCGTCGCGGTGTACGCGCTCGTCGTCTGCGTCTGGACGCTCGGCGAGATCGTCAACGCCCCGACGCAGACCAGCATCGTCGTCCGCCTCTCCCCCGTCCACGGGCGCGGGCGGTACCAGGGCATGTACACCACCTCCTGGGCCGTCGCGTCGCTGGCCGCGCCGCTGCTGGGCGGATGGGTCATCGACGCGGCCGGGGCGGAGTGGCTGTGGGCGGGGTGCGCGGCGGTGGGCACGGTGGCGGCGGCGGGGTACGCGCTGCTGATGCGCGGGCTGCCGACGGAGGACCCGGTGGTGGAGCCGGGGGCACCGGCGGGGCCTGGCGAACCGGCGGCGGACGGGGATACGGCCAAGAGCCCGCCGGCCCCCGACAGCGCAGCCCAGCCCACGTCTGCGGCGTAGAGCCTGGGCCTGTGCCCGCCATGTCGCCTGCGGCGACCCCGCCGTCACGTGGCGGCGGGGGCCGAGGCGAGGGCCCGGGACGGGTGTCCTTGCTCTGCGTCGACACGACAACGACCCTCGCCGCGTGGGGAGGGCGCGGCCGTACGTGCCCTCACGCCCGCCCAAGGGTATGCGCCTGCTCTGACAGTGAGGATTGGTGATGGCACCGCCCGGGGGTCTGGCTCTTGCTCTGACTGACGCTTCGGCTGTCCTTGCGTTGAATCGTC
>NZ_JBIAMS010000043.1:0-33844 GCF_042874195.1 Streptomyces sp. NPDC004134
CCCGCGGAGCGGGTTCAGGGGCTGCTGCGCAGCCCCTGAACGACCCTTGCCGCTCCGCGGCAAGGGTCGTTCAGCGTTTCACGCTGGCATTCACGCTTCGCGTGAATGAGAAAACCCGCTCCGCGGGTTTTGCCCACTCCGCTACGCTCCGCGGGAAAGGCGGCAGGCTGGAAAAGGGCGGGTGGTCTGCGTCGCAAGTGATGCAGCATGTGAAGTCCCGAAACTAGCGTAGTTGCCTTGATGACGTCTGGTCAGGTTTGACTCTCGGCACCTTCGCCCGCACACCCCTCGGGTACATCCCATGGGAGCGCGACGGTCAAGGATGCATCGGGGAACGCGATCCATAGGGAGGCGGGATTGTTCAGACTAGAAGCCCGGCAGACACCTTGCTTGAGAGACAGAGAACCAACCATGATGCATTGCTTTGATGCATCATGTAGAATCTCGAAGGAAGTGTTACACTCTGGCTGCTTCCGTCGCCGGGCAGGGAGAGGTCTAACTCCGCCCCCGTAGATCCGAGTTCAGCACCACAATCTGCCGCCTCGTAGGGGAATTTGATGCACACGGAACCGAGCACACTGCGGCCGCACCAGATCGAAGCAACGGATGCAGCCGTGCGCGCCTTGGAGTCGAAGCCCGGCCGGGGCTTCCCGCCGGCCGGGCTTCGGGCGACGGTGGTGTCCGCGTGCGGGACAGGTAAGACCATCACCGCCGCACACGCGGCGATGCGGATTGCTCCGTACGGCCGCGTCCTGGTTCTGGTGCCGACGCTGGATCTGCTGTCGCAGACGGTGGCCGCGTGGCAGCGAGAGGGTCGGGGCGGGATGTCGGTGGCGGTGTGCTCGCTGACCGACGATCCGGTGCTGTGGAACGCCGGCGTGCAGGTGACCACCAGCCCGCCCCAGTTGGCCTTGTGGCTGGCCGGGAAGAGCCACGTGACCGTGTTCGGGACGTACTCCAGCCTCCCGGTCCTCATCGAGGCCCACGAAGGCTCCTACGGGCAGCGGCTTGACCGCTGGGACTTGGTCGTCGTCGACGAGGCGCACCGCACGTCTGGGTCGATGGGCAAGGCGTGGGCGGACGTGCACGACCAGGCGCTGCTGCCGGCGGATCGTCGGCTGTATCTGACGGCTACGCCGCGGATCTGGGAGGCGCGGCCGCCGGTGGATGTCCGTGAAGGGGTGCGGGAGGCGCTGCGGCAGGAGATGGCGGCGTCCATGGATGATCCGGCGGTGTTCGGGCCGACCGTTTACGAGCTGCCGCTCGCCGAGGCCGTGCGCCGCGAGTTGCTGGCGCAGTTTCAGATCGTCGTCGCCGAGTTGCGCGACCCCGAGCTGGCCGACGGGCAGTTGCGTGGTGGGGAGAAGCGGTCCGAGGTGGTGCGGGGGAAGCGGATGGCGGCGCTGCAGACTGCTGTCCTCGAAGTCGCCGCGGAGCACGGCCTGAAGACGATGATCACGTTCCACCATCGGACGATGGAGGCCGAAGCCTGGGCCGCCGGCCTGCCGGGCGTGGCCGCGAAGCTCCACGCGATGGACCCCGCCCGGTACCCGGCGCGGCGGCTGGTGTGGGCGGACTGGCTGTGCGGCGAGCACGAAGCCGAGCACCGTCGCTCGGTGCTGCGGCAGTTCGGTGACCGCCTCGATGAGCAGGGTCGGCCGGTGCGACAGGCGGTGCTGTCGAACTGCCGGGTCCTCGGTGAAGGTGTCGACGTGCCCGCGGTCGACTCCGTTGCCATCGTTGACCCCAAGGGGTCGGTGGTGGATATCGTTCAGGCGATCGGCCGGGCGCTGCGGCAGCAGCCGAAGCAGGGGAAAGTCGCCACCATCGTCGTTCCTGTTTTCCTGGAGCACGGGGAAGACCCGGAGGAAATGTATGCTTCGGGGAATTGGGCGCCTCTTGTGAAGGTCATGGCTGCTTTGCGGTCCCACGATTCCAAGATGGTGGAAATGCTCGCCATCCCGCAGGACCACACGTCGCCGGTGGAGCCGTCGACGTCGATCGGGACGCCGCCGGCAGAGGGCGCGGAAGAGGGCCGGCTGCTGCTGCGGTTCTCCAGTAAGCGGAGTCCGGAGGCGATCCGGCGGTTCGTGGACATGCAGGTGATCAACCCCGTACGCGAGACCTGGGCGCGGGGGTTCGCCGCGGCGGTCCGTTACCAGGCCGAGCACGGCAACCTGCGTGTTCCGCTGACGTACCGCGACCCCGGGACCGGCTACCCCACCGGCAGGTGGATCTCGGATCAGCGCACGGAGTACGCGGCCGGGCGGATGGACGACGGCGAAGGACAGGACCGTCGACGGCGGCTGGACGAGATCGGGATGGTGTGGTCGGCGCCGGATCTCGCGTGGGAGGAGAACCTCGCGGCGGCGAGGGAGTACTTCGCCGAGCACGGGACTTTGTGCGCGCCCCAGGGCGCGGCGGCGGTGGGGAAGCCGGTCGGGCAGTGGCTGTCCAACCTGCGGCGCCCCGGCGGGCTCGGGAAGGACCCGATCCGCGCGGCGCAGCGGGCCGCGGACCTGGCCGCGATCGACCCCGAGTGGAATCCTCGCGAGCTTGGCTGGACCGTCGACTGGCAGCGCAACTATGTCAAGGTCCGTGCCTGCCAGGAGGGTGGGGCTTCGGTCGAGGAGCTGGCGGTCGGTGTACGGGTCGGGGGTGAAGACGTCGGGCGGTGGCTGAAGCGGCAGCGGGAAGGCTGGGACGGCCTCAACGTCGAGCAGCAGCGCCGTTTGGAGGAGTTGGGCGTCGCGGCCGCCGTACGGACCGCAGATGGGCGCACAGCGCCTCCTCGGGGTGGTGCGCGGGCTGCGGCCTTCGAGCGCGGGCTCACCGCCGCCCGGCAGTACCGCGAACGCGAAGGAATTCTCGACGCAGTGAGCCGGAACCACGTCGAGACCGTGGTCGACGACGACGGCGCCGAGTACGACGTTCGGCTCGGGGTGTGGCTGACCAACGTCAAGACCCGTCGCGGGTCGCTGACGCCGGAGCGCGCCGAAGCACTGAACGAACTCGGACTCAGATGGACATGGGCGCGGTAGACCACGGATCCTCACCGACCTGTAGAACCGTCTCGTCAGCTTCGGGTTCGGCGTAAGGCGCGTACGGGTGACTCCGATCGCGAACCGGGGATGCGTCCATCACTCCGAAGCCCTGATCACCTGGGCGGCCGTCGCTCTCATGAGCAGGCGTCTCGCCCGTAGAGCGAGCGCCACCTCCATCTGGCCGAGGAATCCAGCGCCGACCAAAGGCTGACCGCCCCTATTCCTCTTCTTCCTCCTGCGTCGCCGCTGGCGACGCAGGAGGTCGTGCATGGTCTGGAGCAACTGGCCTGGCGCGGCCGCCGCGAGGCCCTCACGACCTTGCCGGGCTCCTGAGGCATTGCCACGGAGACAAGGTCACCGGCCGCCGGAAGTCCAGAAGTACAGGTACCAAAGGGCCCCGCTCTTTCCGCAGTACCAGTTGTCCCACTCGACGCCCAAGGGGGCACCGTGCGCCCGGCAGCTTGCCTGGGTGAAGTACCAATCGACGTACGTCCACCCGGCAGCAGTCGTCGTCGGCGTGGCGGCAACGCTCGCGAGCTGACTATCCGTACGGACCTCAGCGCTTGCGGAAGTGCCGGGTGCCGCTGTGGGAGCTGCCTGGGCCGGTACCGTCATGAGGCCTAACCCGGCTATGGTCCCGAGAGAGAGTCCTACGAGGACCTTTCGTGTGCGCATGAATACCCCTCCTAGATCTTGAGCTGTTCGGGTGCTCGGAATTCAGGATGGCGCGCGGGACAGCACTGGGCCTTGTTATTCCGCGCAGGGTTATTGCCGATTCGGGCACACCGTGGACGGCAGGTTTCTGTAGTCCCGCGGGGGGATCCCGTAAGTGGCCCGGAACAGGCGGCTGAAATGTGTCGGGTTGGTGAAGCCCCAGCGTTCGGCGATGGCCTGGATGGGGCGCGCGTTCAGGCGGGGGTTGGTCAGGTCGAGGCGGCAGTGTGCCAGGCGGCGTTGGCGTATCCAGGCTGCCGGAGAGGTGTCGTCCTCGGCGAGCAAGTGCTGGAGATGGCGCAGCGAGATGTGGTGGGCGTCCGCGACTGTCTGGGGGGTCATGTCCTGGTCGGCGAGGTGTTGCTCGATGAAGGCGGTGATCCGCACGCGGAGTGCGCGGCGGCGGGCTTCCGGGCTGAGTGTCTCCTCGGCGCCCTGGTGGCCGGCGATGACGGAGGCCAGGAGGTTCAGGGTGATCGAGGTGAGGGTGGGGGTGTCGACGGGGGTGAACTCGTCGGCGCGGGTGTTGAGGTCGGCGAGCCAGCGGACGAAGGTCCCTCCCATACCGCGGCGCCCGTCGATCGGGGTACCGAGAACCTGCTGCACGGTCTTGTCCGGTAGCGGCATCAGCCGGCGGGGAAGCTGTACGGTCACATGTGACCAGCCGCCCTGAACGGGATGGACGTCCCCGTGGTAGGGGTGGCTGGTGTCCATGACCACCAGGTCGCCGGCGTGCAGCGCCGTATCGCTCCCGACTAGGGAGAGTGTTCCTTCCTGGTGGAGGAAGCAGTTGATCTGGTATGCCTCGGGGTCGTGCTGGCGGATCGCCTTCGCGGTTCGTACGATCTCCAGGTGCGGGAAGGACATCGTGGAGACCCGCAATTCTCCCAGTTGCAGGGCCCGCATCCTGGCGAGGAAGTCGGCCTGATGGTCACTGCGTAATCGGTTGGGCATGTGCGAGTTGTTGGTGATCTCGGTGAACAGCTCGAACCGCTCCGGTGCCGCTACGGCCTCTGTGCTGAACTCCGTCACGAGCATGCCCGGCCCCCTCCCTCACCGGTTTCACAGCAGGTTGTTGTGGCGTGGGGACGCCCACACCCTCCCGTGCGCTTTCGTCAGCCATGTCCGCTGGCCCACACGCGGTGTGCACGTGGGCGCGCCGGGCATGTACGAATCTGCTCGGCAGACGTCGAGAATGCTTACCTTGCCGCTGGACTGACAAGACGGGTCGACGTTCGAGCACGTTCGGAACGTTGCTCACACGTTCCGAACACACCTCTGGGTCAGCCGCTCTCGAACGCCTCGCTGCCGCGGTCGCCGCGGACCAGGCAGGGCGTCGACGAGGAACTGGAAGACGCGGGGATTGTTCGTGATGGTCTGGCGATGGAGGGTGACCGGCGGCCTGTGGGAACCGTACCGGGCGCTCCAGCAGGTTCTCCCCGATGCGTCCCGTAGGGGTTCCCCAACGGCTTCCTCCATCGAGTATGCAAGTGACGGCGCGACGGCTTCGGTCCGGACCGCCGCTCGATCGGGCGATGGGCAGGCAGCGCGAACTCGTTATCGGCCTTCGGCCGTCGTTGGGGGATGCGCGCAGTGGAGCGGCGTGGCCGCCGCATCCTGCGAACCCTGGGGCTGGTGCACGTCGAGCTCGTTGCCGCCGACGAGACGACCGCGGCGGCGGTGCCCGCCGGCCTGGCCGGCCAGTAGCAGCCGGCCACCACGGCGGGACCCCGGTAAGGACGGGCTCATTGTCGACTTGGTGACCGACCCCACGTCGGCGCAGGACGGCAGATGATCGCCGCGCGGTGGCTGCCAGCCTCACGAGTTCGCAGGTGGAGGCGGCCGGGGTCCTGGGCGACTGCTGAGCCGGCGTCCCAGTCACCGCTGCCCGGTGCAGCGCTGGTAGGAGGGGGTGTCAGCCCTGACGTTCGGGTTGGGTCGGCCAGGTGCACGGCAGGCTCACGATGCGGGCGGCGGTGTAGCGGGGGTCGTGGAGTTCGTCGGCGAGGGCGCGCAGGTGGGTTTGTCGGGCGGTGTTGATGCTGCTGGCGGGGAGGTACATGGCGGCGGCGGTGAGGTTGGAGCGCTCCAGTCAGCGGCAGCGGCCCAGGGTGGATGTGGACCAGGGCGGCGGCGCGGGCGTACGGGCCGTCGTAGACGGGTGTTCCACGGTGGCGTTCGACGGCGACGCCGAGGTCGTCGATGGCCTGGTCGCCGGCGCCGGCTCGTTCGGCGACTTCGAGGATCCAGCACAGGTCGACGTGACGTGCACGGCGGGGGCGTCAGGCTGCTGTATCTCTCGACGTATCCTCGCCGGGCTGCCGGGCGGGGTTGTTCCTCCAGGTCTTTGAGGAAGTCGCCGAAGGTGTCGATGAGGCGCTGCGCTGCGGCGATGCCGCGGCCGCGGGCACGGGTGGTGTCCTCGGTGACGAGCTGCTCGATGTACTCGTTGAGGTTGAGCCCGCGGGCCTTCGTGGCGCTGCTTCACCCAGTCTCGTACCGCGGTCTCTGTCAGGTCGAAGTCCTTGGCGCCTCGTCTGGGAAGCCCAGATCCGGCAGGTCGCCATGCCTGGCTGGGAGGCGGCTGGGAGCTCACATCGGAGTAGGAAGCGCACGTCCTCAAGGTGCTCTTCGAGCTCTTCGACAAGTTCCTGGCCGACCGGGACGCCGCTTGGGGGTCGTAAGGCGCCTTCCGCATCAGGAAGGTCCCGGCAGCCGGCGGCTGGGGGCGGAAGATCGCGCGCGGCGCGCGATCGGCATGGCCGTCGCCGAGCCTCCCGTCGGCTGGAAGCGAGGGATCGGCTATAACCATCGACTACGCATCGCCCGGCGGGTGGTCGAGGCGGACTTCCTGGCTGTCGACCCCAGGGTCCGCAGCCAGCGGCTGGGCCACCGACTGCTCGCTCACCTCCGGGCGCACTACCGGGCCCAGGGCTACCGGATCGTTCGGCAACCTGCTGAAGAGTGACGCCTCGCTCGTCGACTACGCGGCTCCGGTCCGAGGCGCCTGCGCCGGGCCAGCCTGCATCATGCATTGTGCCCGTCGTGACCGAGCGCACCCCGGCGAAGGGCCCCGGATCTGCTGCCCGGCCTCATCGACACCGCTTGCCTGCTCCCGTACACCTGCCACCGGAGCAAGAGAGGACCGAACGCGCCCACAGCGACGGGAGTCGCCGGCGGGCGCGCCGCCGCCCGAGGCCCGCCACGCCGGCGGCGAGGCCAGGCCCTCGTCTTGGACACGTGCACCTTGTTCTGAGCACGCCATCGGACGAAGCACCGGCATCTGGCGGCCCCCCGGGCGAGCTACTGGCTGTGAGACGTTGCCCAAGGTCGGAGGCGATAAGGAACTCAGACGTACGTCGTCCAGCAATTGGCACGTGTGCGGATGGACGTACCGTCCTGGGTGCACGTGGTGATCATGCCGACCCTGGACAGGTCGACGTCGCTTCCTGCTCCCGGGCCGTTGTTGCTGCCGTTGGAGTCCTCCGCGTAGCCCACTACGGCATCACCGGAGGGGTTGTACGCGGTGGCGACGACCCGTCGTCCATCGCTGTACGTGTCCTCGACGTACAAGGTGCCCCAGGTCCTGTCCAGGCTGGCGTGCCCCCGGTTGGAAGGGCTGGTGTAGCAACGGATCGTCTCCGCTGAGGCGGGTGATGCGCTAAGGAGAAGCACTGCGCCGGTAACTGCCCCCATCACGGCAGTGGCACGCCTGCGTGCGCGACTGGCCATCGTCCATTCCTCCTTCAGGTAGGTGTCGTTGCTGCTTTCCTGCCTTAAAAGATGCCGAGCCGGCGGTATGGAGTCCTTGTCAATCCACGCGGGGCTCTTAACGATTCGCGCACGCTTGGGCCCGCCAGAGCAGGAAGCGCACGTCCTCAAGGTGTGCTCTTCGAGCCCTTCGACAAGTTCCTGGCCGACCGCCGCCGCAGGCGGCGCGTCACGGGCGTGACGCAGTTGTTCATGACAGTTCGATGGACGTCGGGCGGTGGCTCAAACGGCAACAGGAACGCTGGGACGCCCTCAACGCCGAGCAGCAGCACCGGCTCGCGGAGTTCGGCGTCGCGGCCGCCGTACGGCCGCCGGAGGCCCGTACAACGCCGCCCAAAGGCGGAGCGCGGGCCTCAGGCTTCAACACGGCCTCGCCGCCGCCCGGCATACCGCAAACGCGAAGGCAACCTCGACGTAGTGAGCGGCAAACACACCGAACTCGTGGTCGCCCCTGTGACCGGAGAAGAGACGAGCGTCCGGTTGGGCGTATGGCTCAACACGGTGAAGAGCCGCCAGGGGACGCTGACACCGGAGCGCGCCGAGGCGCTGAACGAACTCGGGCTCAGGTGGAGGTGGCAGTGGGCTCGGATGCGTAATGGCGGTGGCCAGCCCGGCTTCCTGGAGGGCTCCCGCGCTGGCGGCGTCAAGGGGGGCGGCTGCCTTCCGACGCGGCGTGTCGGGCGGTGAGGTCAGGGGTGGTGGAACCGTCCGGCCTCCACACTGGCGGCCACCGGCGGCCGAGCCGCTGTCCGCCGGCCCGAGGCGTGACCCGGTACGGCCCGGGTCTGGCCGCTGTGGCGAAGCGTCAGGAGAGGTTCTGCTCGATGGCGGCGATGTAGCGCTTGATCGAGTGGTCCCGGACGCCGTCCGCGGCGGGGGCGAAGGCGTCCGCGGTCAGCCCCTTGGCCCGGTCCGCCAGACTGCCGAGCAGGCCCATGGAGTCGCGCAGCTTGCCGCCCGCGTCGATGTACCTGAGGGCATCGACATGCGTGAAGGCGGGCTCGGGAGGCAGTTGTGGAACGATGTCGTTGTTGTTCACGAACCGGTACATGCGGTTCGTGAAGCCCTTGTTGTACGCGGCCGCCAGGATGCGGTCGCAGGTGCGGGGCTGTCCGTAGGTGTAGACGCCGTCCGCCTGGAGCCGCGGATTCTCCAGGTACATCCGCGCACCGGCGAGCATGGCGAGCGCACCGCCGAGACTGTGGCCGGTGAACCACACCGTCTGGTTCTCTGTGCGCAGCTCCGCGAGGGTGTCCTTGACCTCGGGGAAGATCGACTGGAGTGCCTCGGCGAAGCCGTAGTGCACGTAGCCCGTGGTGGCCGGGCCCGGCCACGGGGGTGTGCTGGCGTCGGACAGCCAGTCACGGATCTGTGCCGGCTCCGTGCCGCGGAAGGCGATGATGATCATGTGGTCGCTGGCCGCGGTGTATGCCTGGCTGTCTTCGAGCGGGAACCGGGGAGTGAACCGCGTCTGGTGGTGGCGGACCTCGTCGAAGCCCCAGGAACGGGCCTGGGAATCGATGGTGGCCTCGTCCTTGTAGGCGAGGTCGGATGCCTGGGCCAGCCAGTAGGCCAGCGGGAGGCTGTATCCGGTCGTCGTGTGGTGATCGATCGCGGATGGTGCGGACATGCGGGCTCCTCTCGTTGTGCGTTGCGCTCGCGTCGTGTGGTGGAAGGTCACACTCTGGCGGCGCCGGGGCCGGCGTGTGTGGGCACCCTTCAGGGATCACCGAAACGGGTGGCGGCGGCTTCGTCGTAGACCTCCGGAGCCTCGATGGCCTCGGTGATGAGCACTTCCGACCTGGTCGAGCACCGGTCCCCGTCCTCCTCGACCACCCGGTCCCGGTAGTATCCGGAGGTGCGGACGGCCGTGCCGAACGGCAGAACCACCCCGGAAAAGCGCCCCACCACAGCCAAGGTCACACCGCCGGGAGTGGGTTTTCGCAGGTCGCTGCCGGCGCCGCTATCCTCCGGCGCGCAGACCTCCCGCATAGCCGCGAGCCCCCATGCCCGAACGTGCCCGGGCGCTGTACGAATTCGGACTCACGTGGGCATGAGCGCAGACACGAGCGGCGTATGGGGCAGGTATCTCGATCAGCTGGCTGTGGGGCTCGGCTGTTATGTGCTCCGGGCGTCGCTCGATCGATGTCAGGCCGAAGAAATTCAGTGGCAGTGACCGGGTGCCGGGCCGGTGGCGGTGGTGCCCAGGTCATCGGAGCGGCCGGCGCCGACGCGCGGCCATTGTGCTGTGGGACGTCCACCCGGCCACTCCCGCAGCGGCGGCCAGTCGGGAGCTCCGCCCAGGGTCCGGGTGGCCTGTCCGAGGCGGGGCCAGCCTGTGGGTGAGTCCTCCCAGTCCTCCTGGCGCCCGAAGATCGTGAGATCCATGAGTGCGTAGCTGTTGTCCACCGCCTCGGCCCCGCGGCGCTTGGTCCAGTACGTCTCGAAGACACGGTCGCCGTCGCGCAGATAGCACACCAGGTGGAACAGGCCGAGTTCCCGGCCGACGAGAAGCGGCTCGAGGGAGGGCTGGGCGGAGTACCAGGGCATCGTCCAGCCCATGAAGGCTCGGTAGCGCAGGCTCTCCTCGTATGACCTCTGGGCGTCCCCGAAGCCGTAGGCGGTGTTCCGTCCCTGGCAGAACACGGCGAAGGTGATGCCGCGGGAGTGGAGATAGGCAAGCTCGCTTACGTGGCTCATCACCCAGGTACAGCCTTCGCACTGCTCAGCGGCCGGGCGGCCGGGCCACCACATGAAGTAATAGGCGATCATCTGACGCCGGCCTTCGAACGCATCCAGGAGCGTCGCGGGGCCGCCCGGCCCCAGCAACGGGCTGTCCGCGGCCACCTCGACCATCGGGAGCCTGCGGCGCGCGGCAGCGATCGCGTCGCCTTCGCGGGTGTGGGCCTTCTCCCTCGCCCGCAGCCCCTCCAACTGCTCCTCGAAGGTCGCGCGGTCGGCCACCGGCGGTTGCGCCTCACTCGGGTCCTCGGCCATCACCGGCTCCTGGCATCGCTTGTCCTGCGGCTACGGGTCGCTTCTCAGCAACGTAGTCGCCCGTCGGGATCGTCGTCATGCACAACCCGCCCCGGCTCTACCGCCCCCGAACACGCCGGCGGCCACTGCGGCGGGCCGGCGTACCGACGGCCCTGGCCGCCGCCTGGTCCGGGCCCGTCTGCGCGCCCCTTCGGCGGATCGGTCCGCGCACCCCGGGCGTGTCCCGTCCCCCACTCCCCCGCCCCGGGTGCTCAGCACTCCCCCGCCCCGGGTGCTCAGCCGGTCTGGGCCATCCGTGTGAACCAGTCCGCCGCCGCGTCGGCGACCTCCTCCAGCGCGCCCGGTTCCGGGAACAGGTGCGTCGCGCCCGGGATGACGCGCAGCTCGTGGGGTGCGGTGAGCCGCTGCGCGGCTTCCTCGTTGAGTTTGATCACGGCCTCGTCCCGGCCGCCTACGAGCAGCAGCACCGGCGCACGCACGTCGCCGAGCACGGCGCCGGCCAGATCCGGGCGGCCACCGCGGGAGACCACGGCCCGTACCAACTCGGGACACCCGGCCGCGGTGATCAAGGCCGCTGCGGCGCCCGTGCTGGCGCCGAAGAGCCCGATAGGCAAATCAGTGGCGCGGACCGCGAGCCAGTCCACCGCACCGCTGAGCCGGCCCGCCAACAGGGAAATATCGAAACGGTACTCGCGGGTGACCGCATCGGTCCGCTCCTCCGCCGGCGTCAGCAGATCCAGCAGCAAGGTGCCGAAACCGCGGCCGTTCAACTGGGCAGCGACAGCCCGGTTACGCGGACTGCACCCCGAACCACCACCACCACGCACGAACGCGTACCCGGTCCCCGCACATCGTGTGGCGGCGCATCGGCGGCCACGGCATCCTCACCGACCCGTAGAAGGCACCTCGGCAGCGGACGGATACGGGACAGGTCCTCGCCCCGGAGTGGGCCGCCTACCCCTTCACCCTGCGAGGAAAGGGGGTGAGCCCGGCCAGCTCACGCCGGTTCTCGATCGAGAGCGTTAGACCGCCTTCTCGTAGGAGAGGGAGTCATTCGGGCACTGAGTGGCGTGGTCCTTGAGTGCGGCGAGTTCGGCCGGGTCGACGCCGAGGTCCCAGCGCAGCTTCGTCGCCACCCAAGCTCGGGCTGAGGTGGACATGAGGTGTCGGAGCATGGTGGCGCTTCCGGTTCGCAGCGGAATGCCTGTATGGGGAACTCGGACCAATCCGCTGCGTGGGCGGCTTCGAATGTGAGGTGTGAGGAGCCCACAGCGATCAGACACCCTCCGCGCTAGGCGTACCGCGGCCGCGCATACTGCCGTGACGGTTGCCGCTGCCGGGTTGAGTGGGCTGGTCGCTGCGGGGGCGGCGTTGGGGGTCGCCGACTTGGTGGCGGTCAGTGTGCGGGTCGAGGCGGCGCCGTTGAACGCCGTGGGGGCGGGCGTCGTCGACGTGACGCCTGCCGCGGTCAAAGACTGGGCGATCCGGAATTTCGGCGAGGACGACAAGCTGGTCCTGAAGTCGGGCGTGCTGGTGCTGCTGGCGCTCTTCGCCGTGGCGCTCGGCGTGCTGACACTGCGGATGCGGCGTACCGGATCGGCTGGCGTGCTGGCCTTCGGCGTCCTCGGCGCCGCCGCCGCGCTGAGCCGGCCAGGGCTGGGCGCCGGGCCCACGGACGCGCTGCCGTCTGTGGCCGGGGCGGTCGTGGGAGCCGGGGTTCTCTACGCGCTGTCGGGGCTCCTCCGCCAGCGCGCTTCGGGCCAACCCGTGCGCCCCGCTGCCGCCAAAGGTGAGTCCCGCGAGGTCGGCGCGCCCGGACCCACCGATCCCCCGCAACCCCCCTTCGACCGGCGCCGCTTCGCCCTCGCTGCCTCCGGCGCCGCCGCGGGGTCCGCCGGGGCGTGGGCGCTCGGGCGGGAGCTGGGCACCGGGCGGGCCGCCGAGGCGGTGGCGTCGCGGGACCGCCTGATGCTGCCCGTACCCGCGTCAGCCGCGCCCCCGCTGCCCCGCGGCACCGACCTCGGTATCGACGGCCTCTCCCCGTACCTCACCCCCAGCCGCGACTTCTACCGCGTCGACACCGCCCTGGTCGTCCCCAAGGTCGACACCACGGCCTGGCGCCTGCGCATCCACGGCGACGGCGTCCTCCGCGAACTCTCCCTCCGCTTCGCCGACCTGCTGCGCCGCGAGCTGATCGAGCGCCACGTGACCCTCACCTGCGTCTCCAACCAGGTCGGCGGCCCGTATGTCGGCAACGCCCGCTGGATCGGCGTCCCCCTGGCCCCGCTCCTGCGCGAGGCCGGCGTGCGGCCGCCGTCGCGCGGCGGGCCCGCGGACCAGCTCGTCGCCCGCTCCGTGGAGGGCATGACCATCGGCACCCCGGTCGAGACGGTCATGGACGGCCGCGACGCCATGCTCGCGCTGGGCATGAACGGCGAGCCGCTGCCCTTCGACCACGGCTTCCCCGCACGCATGCTGGTGCCCGGCCTCTACGGCTACGTTTCCGCCTGCAAGTGGCTGACCGAGCTGGAGCTGACGACCTTCGACGCCTATGACCCGTACTGGGTCCGGCGCGACTGGGCCGCCCGGGCGCCGATCAAGACCCAGTCCCGTATCGACACCCCCCGTCCCCTGTCCACCGTCAAGGCCGGCCCGGTGGCGGTCGCTGGCGTCGCCTGGGCGCAGCACCGCGGCGTCGAGCGCGTCGAGGTCCGGATCGACGGCGGCCCGTGGCAAGCGGCCCGGCTCGCGGCCGAGGACAGCATCGACACGTGGCGCCAGTGGGTGTGGACGTGGGACGCCGAACCCGGCTCCCACACCCTCCAGGTACGCGCCACCGACCGCGGCGGCGACGTCCAGACCACCGCCCGCGCCCCGGTCCTCCCGGACGGCGCCACCGGCCGTCACTCGGTGGTGGTCGACGTCATCTGACCCGGAACCCACCGACCGCCAACCCGTATCACCCCACTCGCATCAGCCGAACCCTCAAGGAGAGAGACCCACCATGCGTTCCTTCACCCGTACCCGCCGCACCGCCGTCGCCCTCACCGCCGCCGCCGTACTCCCCCTCTCCCTCGCCGCCTGCGGCGACGACGGCGACGACGGCGGGGACAAGGCCGCGAGCGACGGCGCGTCCCAGCCCGAGCAGAAGGAGCAAAACGATCAGGGCGTGGAAGACGAGGCCGCCCAGAGCCCGTCCGGGCCCTTCGGGCCCGCGTGCGCGGCCGTGCCCCAGGACGGCGCGGGCAGCTTCGACGGCATGGCCCAGGACCCGGTAGCGACCGCCGCGTCGAACAACCCGGAGCTGTCGACCCTCGTCAGCGCGGTCAAGGAAGCCGGGCTCGTGGACACCCTCAACAGCGCCCAGGACATCACCGTCTTCGCCCCCACCAACGACGCCTTCGCCGCGATCCCCAAGAAGGACCTGGACGCCGTGCTGGCCGACAAGGCGAAGCTCACCGACATCCTCACGTACCACGTGGTAGGCCAGAAGCTCACGCCCGAGCAGCTCAGGAAGGGTACGTACCCGACCCTGCAGAAAGGCGAACTGACGACCGCCGGGTCCGGCGAGGACTACACCGTCAACGACTCCTCGAAGGTCGTCTGCGGCAACGTGCCCACGGCCAACGCCACCGTCTACATCGTCGACACCGTCCTGATGCCGCCGCAGTGAGGAGTGGAGCAGGCGCACATGTCCGGTGCGTACCCGAGCAGATGAGCAAGTGAGCACGCTGCTGCCGAAGGAGTCCCGTGCGATCCACCGACGTAGCCGGGGTGCCGGCGTCGCCCGACCCGGGCGAGAGCACCGCGGAGGAGTTGCTGACCCGGGTCGCGCGGGGCGACCGCGAGGCGTTCAGCGAGGTGTACGACGCGCTGAGCGGGCCCGTGCTGGGCCTGGTGCGCTCCGTGGTCCGCGATCCGGCGCAGTCCGAGGAGGTGATGCAGGACGTGATGGTCGAGGTGTGGCGCACCGCGGCGCGGTTCCGGCCGGAGCGCGGCAGCGCGCGGAGCTGGGTGCTCACGCTCGCGCACCGGCGGGCGGTGGACCGGGTGCGGTCGGCGCAGGCGGCGGCGGAGCGGGAGCAGAAGGCGGCGCTGCTGGCGCGGACGCCGGCGTTCGACGAGGTGAGCGAGCAGGTTGAGGGGCGGCTCGAACGGGTGCAGGTACGGCGCTGCCTGCGGATGCTCACGGAGTTGCAGCGGGAGGCCGTGACGCTGGCGTACTACCGCGGGCTGACGTACCGGGAGGTCGCCGGGCTCCTGTCGCTGCCGCTGGGGACGGTCAAGACCCGGCTGCGCGACGGGCTGATCCGGCTGCGGGACTGCCTGGGGGTGGGCACGTGACCCGGGCCGGCCGCCGCGGCGCCCCCGCCACACCGCCGGCCCCGCCGCCCGGCATGCACACCGCCACCGGGGCGTACGTCCTGCACGCGCTGCCGCCGGCGGAACGAGCCCTGTTCGAGGAGCACATGGCGCTCTGCGAGCCCTGCGAGGTGGAGGTACGGGAGCTGACGGAGACCGCGGCTCGGCTGGGCACGGCGCTCGCCGCCCGCCCGGCGCCGGAGCTGAAGGCGGAGGTGCTACGGCGGATTGACGCCGTACGGCAGGAGCCGCCGCGCGTCGACGGGGACCGGGCTCCGGAGGCCCGCGGCCGCCTTCGGGTACGGCGCCCGCCGGGCGCCGTCCGGGGCGCCGGGCGTTGGGCACTGGCGGCCTGCCTGGCGGCGGCGGCCGGGCTCGGCGGGATCGCCGTGTGGCAGCAGCAGGAGGCGGAGTCCGCGCGGTCGGCGGCGCGGCGGGCGGAGCAGAGCGCCGCCGCCGTGACCGCGGTGCTGGCAGCCCCGGACGCCCAGGCCGCCTCCGGGCGGCTGAGCGGGGGCGCCACGGGCACGGTGGTCGTGTCCCGGGAACGGGACCGGGCGGTGTTCGTCGCGGCCGGCCTGCCGGAGCTGCCGGAAGGCCGGGTGTACCAACTCTGGTTCGCCGACGGGGACGGCAGGGAAGAGATGCGGCCCGCCGGGCTGCTCAACGGCGGCGGCAGCGGCGCGGTGCTCATGGAGGGCCGGGTCGCCAACGCCTCAGGCATGGGCGTCACCGTGGAACCCGCCGGAGGCTCCGAACGCCCCACCACCAAGCCGATCGCGGCGATGGAACTACCGGTGTGACCACGGAGGCCGGCCACCACGCAGACCCGTGGGCCGGGCCATCTCACGTCGGACTCGCCGGGGCAGCGCAGAGCGCCGGGTTCCAGAGCGGAGCCCGCTCCCCGGCGCTCCTGCCGAGTACGGCGCGGGATGGTCAACTGAACCTCAGTCCCTCTCGCTTGCCTCCTCACAGAGCCCTCCTGGACCGCGGATTTCCCGCACCGGGCAACTGCTCGGTGTAAGGCGCGGCGCCGGCCGGGCTGGAGCGCGAGGGGACGCTGGAGGCGGTTCCGCGGAGCACATCGAGACGATCGTCGACGACGACGGCGAGCACGCCATCCGGCTCGGGGCGTGTGGCTAACCAACACCAGATCCAGGCGCAGCACGCTGACGCCGGAGCGCGCCGAGGCACTGAACGAACTCGGACTGCGGTGGACGTAGGTGGGGCCCTTCGATACGGAAGCCGGGCGCTGCCTGGGTATGGGGGGCGATAATGCAACTCACTGTGCGGGACGGCCTGGTGACGGCGTTTCGCTTGTTTCACTTCGTCAGGAGTTTGGGGGGCGGGTGCGCGTACGCATCGGAGACGGCGGGCCGGCCGGGGAGGATCTGACCGGTCGCTTCGCCCACTGGCTGGCCGGGGACCGGACCGCGGGCCGGCACGTCACTATGACCCGGGAGCGCTCGCATGCGGCTGCCGGCGAGATGTCGGGGCACCTCCTGGAGTGGATCGGCCTGTCCCTGAGCACCGGGTTCTCAGCCGCTTCCCTGGTCTACTCCCACCTGAACTTCCGTGCCTCCCTGCCACCACGCGAGCGGCCGGAGGCGCGGATGGTGATCGAGCACGGCGGGGTGCGGATCGTGGTCGAGGACGGGAGCGCTGAGGACGTCGCCCGCCTGGCCCGCCTCCTGGACACCGTCGAGGGCAGCGCGGGCACTTCGACCGGTCAAGTGGAAGCAGGCGGAGAGGGCGCCGGGCCCGGGGCCGGGGACCGTACGGAGGAGAACACCGGAGGGACCGTGGGTGGCGCTCCCTGATCCGCACAGGAGCCGGGCGGTGCTGGTCGGCATCGCCGACTACGCACACGCCGACCTGGCGGCGATGCCCGCTGCGGACGCGGGGGCGGGCCACCTGGCGCAGCTGCTACGCGACCCGTCCCTGTGGGGCCTCCCGCAGGAGCACGTCGCCGTCCTGGGCCCGGGCGCCACGCAGGCACGAATACTGGCGGCGGTCCGGGACGCCGCGCTGGCCACCGAGGACACGCTGGTCGTGTACTTCGCGGGACACGGGTTGCGCGACCCGGGCGAGCGCTTGCACTTGGCGCTGGCGGACGCCGACCCCGACTACCCCCAGATCGGCACCCTGCCCTACCGCCAGCTCCGCGACCTGATCAGGTACGCCGGCCACCGGGCCAAGCACCGCGTCACGGTCCTGGACTGCTGCTACAGCGGCATCGCCGGCGGCATGTCGGGCACCGGGGCCCCGACCCGCGACGACCTGGCCACAGCCCTCGACGAACACACCCAAAACCCCACCGATGGAGACGAGGACCGGCACGGGCCCGGGTCGGACGGCTACGGAGACTGCGTGCTGGCCTCGGCGCCGGCGCAGAGCCGGTCGTTCGTACGCCCCGGCGCCCCTTTTCCCGAGTTCACCGGTGAGCTGATCACCACGCTCGAGGCGGGCATCACCGGCGTCGGGCCCGCCGTCAGTCTGGAACATGTCTGGCTCAGGCTTCACGACCGCATGCGCCGCCGCGGAAGCCCGGAACCACAGCTCTTCGCACAGAACAACGCCACCCGGCACATTCACTTCCACAACCGCGCCCCCCACCAACACAGCGAGCAGAGCACCACCGCTCCCCACACGGCCCCCGGGCCGGCCAGCAGCCGGCCTGCCCGCACCACCGACGACCGCCTGGAAGACTTCACCACCGGATCCAGCAGCGCACTACGCAGGACCGCGAACGCATCCGAGCCTGTGCCAGAGGCCACCGCGCAGCGTCCAGAGGCTTCGACTCCGCCGTCCCCTGGCGGCCCCACCCCCAAAAAAGCCACTGTGACAAAGACCCGTATCGCGATTGCAATCTGGTTCCTCATCACACTCATGGCCATCACACTCACCGCGATCAATTACGACGGAAACGATGACGATCGCGACACGGCTAGCAGCGCCACCGCGGTCACCACCGCCAACGTGGCGTTGGTCATATGGTTCGCCACGCAGGCCCTGCGAAAGACAAAGTCAGCTGTGACGCGAAACTGGATCGCAATTGCAATCTGGTTCCTCATCACACTCATGGCCGCCACATTGACCGCAGTCAACAACAACGGACACGGTGACGATTACGACCTAGTGATCGGCGCAGGTGTGGTTTCCACAGCCACCGTGGGGCTGATCGTATGGTTCGCCACCCAGGCCCGGCGGAGACCGAGGCCGTGATCAAGCGCCCGGAGGGCGAAGCGGCCCGCGACCCCGCCGAGCACGACGCACGATGGCTCCGGCCGAGGGCCGCCGCTCGATCGGGCGATACCGCCGGAAGCGGCGAACTCTCCACCGGCCTGCGGCCGTCGTCGGGGGTATGAGCGCAGTGGAGCGGCGCCGCCGCCACGTCCCGAAGCCCCCGGGCACCGTCCACTGCGAGCTCGTTGCCGCCGAGAAAACCGCCCAGGCTGCGGCGACGCCCCTGACCCGGCCGTGACCGGTCAGCAATAGCTGACCACGTCGGCCGTCCTCACCGGGCCGCGGATCTCGATCAGTTTGCGCACGGCGTCGTCAATGCGGTCCATGGCCTCCTCGCCCTGGAGTACCACCCGAGCCGGTCGGCGAGGAACATGCGGACGACTGCCACGCCGTCGGCCAGGGCGGTGTCCACGTTGAAGTCGGCGCGGGCCTTCTCCGACTCCTTGAGCACGGCCGGGATCGTGTACGTCCGCTGCACTGGGATGGGGCCCTTCTTTCGCCACTTCGCGTACGGGATGGGGCCAACGGCGTCACGGCGTGCACGGTGTTCGTTGGTCGGGCGGCCGCGCGCGGTGCGGCAGGCCCGCCCTGCGGGCCGCCTTGCAGATCGGGCGTTCGACGCGGGCATCCACGAGCGCACGAGATCCATCTCGGCATCGGAGCGGAGGTGACGTCGCCACTCGCCGCCCCACGGGATGCTCTGCGATCCGTTCTCCACGCCCATCGCCCCCCTGGGTCTGGTGGTGTGTGCCGTCGTCGGTGCCGTGATGATGACCGCACCTGCGGTAGCGCCCCTCAGCGGTCGATCGGGAGAATGCCGTCCAGGCCGCTCTCGGAGAGGATCTGCTGGACCGTGTCGTCCAGGGTGCTGGCCGCGTCGATGACGGTCTCCAGGCCGTTGGAGAGCAGGTCCTTCTCTCGGTACCAGTCGCGTAGGTGGCCCTCGTTGACGTGCGCAAGGTACTCGGCGTCTGGTTTCGTCGCGTGCCGGAGGACCGTCTCCTCGAAGGGCACGTGGAGGTAGTAGCACCGTGTGACGCCCTGGTGAGCGCGCACCAGGTCCTGGAGCATGGGGCCGTAGCGGTCGGCGTACAGGATGCCTTCGATGACGACGTGGAAGCCGTGGTCCAGGGCGTAGCGGGCGGTGAGGTCGATCAGGCCGATGTTGGCGCCGCCGGGCCGGTCGCGTTCGCGCAGCACGATCCGGCGGAGGTTGTCCTGGGCGACGATGGCGAGGTTGCGGCCGAACTTCTCGCGCAGGCCGGCCGCGACGGACGACTTGCCCGAGGCACTGTTGCCGCGGAGCACGATCAGGCGCGTGTCGCTGGTCCCCATGGTGTCGTGCGCGGCCTCAGTCACCGCGGCTGACCTGGATGCGGTTGTCGTGGAAGTGCTCCCAGTCCATGACCGGGCGGAAGCGGCGGCGGGCCTCCAAGCTCTTCGCGTCGGCCGGCTCCTCGCCGCGCTGGACGCGGGCGTCGCCGGATTTCACGAGTTCCGCGAGAGCGAGCCGGGCGTCGTCGACGTCCCGGCCTGTGGCTGCCGCGAGCCGGTCCAGGGAGGTGAGGGTCTCTGCCGGTTCACCCAGATCGTCGACCAGGTGGTCGACGAGGGTGTCGAGGAGCGGGCCGGTGCGCATCGTCCAGCGGATCCCGTCGAGGCGCTCGGTGAGTTCGAGGTCCAAGGGCAGCAGGTCGCCGGGCAGCGGCAGCGCGGCGGGCATCTCCTCGCGGCGGGCCAGGCCCCACGTCAGGAAGAGCTCGGACAGGTCCCGCACGGTGGTGGGCACCGGGAAGCCGGCTGTCGTCAGCATGGTGCTGAACTGCTCCCAGCGGGCCGCCTCGCATGCCTCGCGGCCCTCCGGCGCGGCCTCGTAGTCCCATTCCTCATCCGGCCAGAAGAAGGTGAGCGCGCCGTCGAGAGCGCCGCCGATCATGTCCCAGTGCCCGTCGAAGATCTCGTGCACCAGGTCGTCCAATGAGCCAGTGAAACCGGGCTGGCACGCCGTCCCGATCAGCATGGTCAGCGGGAAGCCCTGACGGGGGCAGGACGTGCTCCCAGCCCGACACCCACCAGTCGTTGTGCATCGCCACGTCCCGGCGCGGCCCGGGAACAGACGCCTTCTCAAGACTGCCCACGTCATCCCGCCCGCGACGACGCCGCATACCGGCGCCCACAGCCGCCGGGCAAGCCCGCAGCCCCCTCCCCCCTCGACCGTCCCGTACGCCGAGAATGCCCTCCGACCTAGATCAGCGGGCACGACCGGAGGCTTCGGTACGCAGCCGTAACAGCACCAGCGGCAGCAAGGCCACGCTGACCACCCTGCTGAGAGGTGCGGGCGTACGGGTTCGGCGCCATCGACGCCGTACACGCGTTCGGCGACACCCGCCCCTGCCTGACCGTCCAAGACGAGCTCCCACCTCGGCGCGGCAGCCACCTGATCAAGAACGGCGGACGGCTCGGCATCCGCGTCAAGATGCACCTTACCCCGCCGAGCGGGAGCTGTAGAACCGCGTCGCGGCCATACGCTGCTGTTTCGAACTTCTCCCCTCCGGGAGCCGATCGGCGTGCAGGCAGGGCTGCCGCTCGCGTGGGCGGCGATGCCTGGTGCGGACTGGTTTAGGGTCGGTGTGCTCAGTCAGGGATCGCGAGGTGGTCGGCGGCGCCCCCGCGCCACTCGATCATGAAAAGGGTGGCGTCGTCGCTGGTGCGCCCGCCCCGTTGCTTCTTCAGCATGTGGGAGAGCCGGCGTAGATCTGCCCGCAGGCTCTGTGACGGCTCTTCCCGCAGGCGGTTGACGCAACCGATGAGGCGTTCCTCGCCGAACTGTTCTTCGTGTTCGACGTGTTCCTCGATGATGCCGTCGGTGTAGCACAGCACCCGGTCGCCCGGCTGGAGCGTGTGCTCTCTGACCTTGGGCTCCTCGCCGCCGAAGCCGACGGGCAGTGTCGTCGCGCTCTCCAGTTGCCGTATGACCTTGCCTTCGCGGATCAGCAAAGGTGCGGGGTGGCCGGCGTTGACCAGTTCCATCTGGCCGGTGGCGATGTTGATGTGCATGAGCTGCGCCGTGACGAAGTGGTCGGGCCCGAACTGCTGGGAAATGGCGGCGTCCATGAACGCGTATTTCTCCGCGAGGCTGATGAACACGCGCCGGGCATGGCGGTAGGCGCCGATGGCCACGGTCGCCATGGTGGCGGCGTCCAGGCCGTGGCCCATTGCGTCGATCACCGCGATGTGCAGGATGTTGTCGTTGAGGGCGTAGTCGAAGCTGTCGCCGGCGACGCGGTAGGCGGGCTCCAGTACCCCGGCCACCGAGATCTGCGGTACCGACATCGCCAGCGGCGGGAGCAGGTTCCACTGGATCTCCGCGGACACGCTCATCGGCTCCCTGCGCCGGGCCAGGAAGAACTGGTCGGTGTAGGCGCTCTTGGTGACCAGCATGTCGGCGACCAAGCCGGCGAGTCGGCGCAGCAGGCGCCGGATGTCGTCGCCGACGGCGTCCAGGGTCAGGGCCATCACACCCACCTGATCACTGCCGTCCAGCAAGGGCAGATAAATCCGGACGCCGCCGCCGGCCTGTGTTGCCTCGACGGAAGCCGCGCGCAGGAAGGCCCGGCCGGCGGGAGAGTCGCTGATCGCCTGAGGCTCGCTGACGTGCAGCTTCTTACCCGGAAGCGGCACCAACCGCTCCTGCGCGTAGTCCTGGAGCAGGATGGAGACGTCACGGCCGCCGATCCTGGCGACCTCATCCGCGATCAGCGGGGCGATGAGCTGCGGCGGCAGCAGTCGCGCCCTGTCCAGCAGCAGGCCCAGCAGACGCTCACCGAATCCCTCCGACCGGTCCACGATTTCCTCGCCCATGGCCCGGTTCGCCACGCCCTTCCTGCCACCACGGTCACCGCCTGTGTACAAGGTGACCTGCCAAGCGGCCCGAGGGGCTCATTACGCCAATGCGGGGCGTGTCGGCCCACGCGGTCTGCGGTTGTGGAACTCGCTATTCGGAGCCTGGCCCGGTGGGGCGATTAAGGTGCGGGCAGGCGGGCCGGTGTGCGGGCCCCACTCCGGCGACGGCCGCTGCCTCGTCAAGAACGCGGGCAGGCTGGGCATCCCCGTCGAGAGGCACCTCACTCCCTGCCGAGCGCGAGTGCTGTACAACACCGACGCTGCCGTCACCGGCGTCACCCCGCGGCAGAGGCGCCGCGTTCCGCGGACGCGAATGCCACGGCCTGACCGTCCGTCAGGGGTCGATCCTTCTCCGAATCTTGATGATGAAGTACACAGAAGGCGGAGACTCGTCGTCAGCGATCACGAGCGGCGGGAGGCGGCGGAGGTGGTGGAATGCGACCCATCCGGGCATATCGGAAGTAAGCGTTGCTTGCCGGGAAGTAGATCAGCACCAGTGCGGCGATAGCAGCGGCAAGCGCGCCCATGGTCAGCACCGCGTAGACCGGACCGTACTCCTCACCCTCCGGGCCAAAGACGTTGCGGGCGTCGGTGAAACCCAGCCAGCAATAGGGCGTCATCGTGAAGAAGACGATCACCGTCATGATCGGCGTCCCGATCCGGGCCGACGACCTGCCGCTACGGGCTCGGAAAGCGAAGAGAAGGTAAAACCCGAGTACGGCCAGACAGTAGTACGTCGCATATGGTGCGGACGATTCCGATGCCCCCGGGGACTCGAACTCAGATCGCTTCAAGGACTCGTCGCTGACGACCACGACGCTGCACATCACCGTCACACCGACCATCAGGCCCCACACCCACTGCACCGCCCATGGCCGGGAGGGGCCAGCCGGCGGGTGGGACGGGTAGGGATTGTGGGGCGAGTAGGAGGGTGGGCCATTCATGAGCTTCTCCTCGATGCCAGGCGTGTGAGGTGCGGAACCTGTCATGCATCCTGCGGCCCGTGTCCCGGGACCCCTCCCCCCTCCCGGAATGCCAGCGGAGCTCAGCGGCCGTCAACGGACC
Source organism: Streptomyces sp. NPDC004134 (assembly GCF_042874195.1). Lineage (NCBI taxonomy): Bacteria > Bacillati > Actinomycetota > Actinomycetes > Kitasatosporales > Streptomycetaceae > Streptomyces > Streptomyces sp. NPDC004134. Next base: position 23,103 of record NZ_JBIAMS010000043.1, read on the forward strand.
TGAGAACGGCACTCCGTGACCGGGCTCATCTCCTCGGCGAGTACGGGACGGTTGACGTTCCTGATCCGGCCGTCGGGGCGTCGACCCTGGACAACGCGGTACGGAGGACGACCACGTCGGCTGCAACCGATACGTCGCCGAGGGGAGGTCGCCCGTGTCCCGCTCTTCCCACCGTGCACTCGGCAGAGGCACGCTCAGCCGAATCGAGGCGAAGGACCCGTTCGTGCCGTACACAGGCACCAGGAGCCACGAGCCGAGGGAGAGCACTCACCCCGGGGCCCCGGTGCAGCCGGAGCCGCCGCTCGGCACGAGACGATGAGTTCCTGGCGCGTGTAGTCGGCGAGGACGGAGTAGCCGTCCGCGACCGGCAGGTGCATCGCCTCGAGGGCGGCGAGACCCCTGCAGCGGAGCGACGACGATCGCGTCCCGCCCGCCGCCGCACCGGCGCCCCACGTTGGGGTGACGGGCTTGCAGGACTTGGTCATAACGGGACCGTAGGTGCGGTACACCGAAGGCAGCCCACAGGATGCCTGTGGGTTCCCGCTCCGCTCCGGGACTTCGATGACCACTCCCACGAACAGCTACCGCTTCGGCCACCGCGTCGCCTGCCGGCGCGGCCGCCGCCGGATGACTCAGGCGCACTTCGCAGCCCTGATGGGCAAGTCGCTGCGGTGGGTCGAGGAGCTGGAAGCCGGCCGGGTGCAGGCTGATCCGCAGTTGTCCGTGATGCTGCTCGCCGCGTCCAAGCTCGGCATCACGCTGGAGCGGCTGTTGTCCGACGAGGCGGTGCCCTGTGCCGGACAGCGTGAACTCGACGCGGTCCGGGCCGCCCTGCACCACCACGACGTCGTCACCGGCGCCTGCGGCGGCGCCGACGAGGAGCCGGTGTCCGTCGAGCTGCTGGACCGGACCCTGGCCCACGCCCACGACGGCTTCCAGCGTGGGTACTTCGCCCAGCTCGGCACCGTGCTCCCCACCCTCCTGATCGACGCCTCCCAGGCCGCCCATCACCACCGCGGCGACGACCAGCTTGCGGCGTTCCGGCTGCTGTCGCTGTCCCTGGAACTCGCCAACGCCGCGTTGATCAAGTGGGGCGACAACGAGGCCGCCGTGCTCGCCGGGCACCGGGCCGTGGCCGCCGCCGAACGCTCCGAAGACCCCGTCACCATGGCATCCGCCGCCCGGCACCTGGCCGACGACATGACCAACCACGGCCAGGCCGCCGACGCGATCGCCGACCGACTCCAGGGCGAACTGCTCCAGCGCGGACCGGATGGACTGAGCGTGCTCGGGATGCTGTATCTGAAGGCGGCGATGGCCCAGGCCGCCGCCGAGGCCGACGACCGGCGCTTCGCCGCGCTGGCCCGCCCGATCACCTCGCCGCGGCAGTCGAGCACGCCGAACGTCTCGGGCGCGACCCTGTCCCGCGTCCGAGATCACGTACAGGCTGTTGTGCGGCCGGTTCGGCGGGGTCAGGCGGTGGCTGGAGCTCACGACGACCCAGAGGCCGAGATCGGCCGCCGCCTTGGCGGTCAGGTCCAGCTGGTTCTGTACCGCCGCCCAGTCGATGGACCAGCCCGCCAGCGCCTGTTTCGCCTCAGGGCCCGAGGGATAGCCGAGATCGCGCCTTCTGGGAAGGGCACGAGCCGGGCAACCGCCGCCCGGGCCGCCACCATCAGCGCACGGACCGCTGCCCCGTTGACCAAGGGGTCACAGGTGACCGGGCTCTGCGCGACTGCTATCCGAATGCGGTCTGACACGCGACAGTTGTACCCCACCCCCACCAGCCCGGGAGGTTGAACAACAAGCTTAGCCGCCGCAAGTCCCGCGGTAGTATTCAGCATGCGAAGTTCCAGCGACCACGGATGGTTCAGGCTCTCACTAGCCAACCACATCACCGGGTTGGTGATCGGAGCGGTATCTCTCGTCCCGCTGCTCCTCGCGGCGTTCTGGATAAGCTGGGAATGGAGTGGTCCAGGCCCATCACACCAGGGCGAAGAAACCGCTGATCTCGGCCTGGCCTTGCTCGCCGTCTGTACCGCTGGATCGTTGGCCGCCGCCTTCGTGCTCAACACCCTATTCGTTCCGGCGGGCAGCCGTGGCCCGCGGACATGGCTCAAGCAATTGGGGTACCTCTGGCTGCCGGCCGGCATCTGCGGAATCGCCTTGGCCATCTCAACTCTCGCCTCGTGACCTCTCCGACAAAGGATCTGATCACGCCGTGACGCAGCGGCTAAGATCACGACGGAAAGCGGGTGAATCACTTCGAGCAGCAGAGGGCGGCGGCGAGGCCGAGGGGGGCCAGATACACCTGCCGCCGGTACGGCGGCGCCGACGGGCAGCCCCGCGGAGCCGGCCATAAGGCACCACCGCCGACGGATCGGTGGTGCGTGTCCACATTCGCGCGCCGATCAGGATCCGTTGTGTGCCCTGAAGATCGTCGGTGACCGCCACCAGTGGCGATCCACTACCGCGTCAGTGTAGATCTCGGCGAACCAGTCGCAGTTCCCCGCGTGCCCGAAGGTGGAGCCGCGGGCCCATGGCTGGTCCGGGTGTTCTCTTGAGTACGGCTTCGTCACCTGCTGCAGCATGATGTTCAGGGCTTCCACTGAAAATATTCGAGGTCCTCGCCCCACCGCTCTGGCGGCACGCCGCGGTGCATCAGTAACTGCTCGCTCGCGGGCGCTTCCGAGGAGATCCACCCGGTCTGGTAGTTGTCTGCGCCGCGGAACAGCCGCAGGTGCACCATGCTGCCGAAGAGGCAAGACGTCGGTTCGCCGGTCGGCCGCGTCGTGGGTCCGGCAGTGCATGAGGGCGTCGTCGTTCGTCGCGTACGTGCCCGCGAACCGGGCGAAGGACACCGCCCCTGTTCCGCGCGCGAACGCCAGCGGCTGGGGAGCATCGAGACCTGCGGAGCCCCCGAGGCGGCGTTCGATGCGTGCGGCGATCTCGGCACGCTTCCGCAGGGTGTTCTCCCGCTCCCCCATCTGTATGACCAGCAGCGGCAGGCTGAGGGGGAACGAGCGGACTCAGCGCTTTTCCAACGCGATGTCGTTGTCCTCGGCGCCGACCCGGATCCGACGGTTCGACCAGTACAGGTCCTTGACCACCCTGCTCCCCGCCCTCCGCTTGTACAGGCAGCACCCTTCGTCGGTCAGGGCCTTCGCGAACAGCTCTGCTGAGTCCAGCGAGCGGAGCAGAGGGCCGAGAAGCCTGCGAGCCACCGCGCCTGGTGCTTCACGTAGTTTGCGGTGCGCTGTACCAGTGGTTGCTGGGGAAGTGCGACGGTCCGCTGTACCTGCGGCGGCCACGGAGCCGGTTTAGCTCCAACCGCCACTGCCCAGTTCCCGTGGTAACCCACGTCGTCGGAGACCAGGCGGATCAGCTCCAGCATGTGTCGGGTAAGGATGACGGCGGTGGTGTCGAAGAGGACCTGCTCCGCGCCGCCTCCCTCCGCATGACGCTCGCTGAGGCCATCGGAGAGGCGGGCCATGACAACCGCAGTCCGCCGTCCTCGAAAAGCTGAACCTCGATCACGTCTTCATCGCCCCAGCGACCCTCTGGTGCGTACGTACCCCCCGGGCATGCCGATGCCCTTGGTGAGCGTTACCGAGGTCGAGTGTGAAGCCTTGATTCGCGAGTGGTGGCCGGTCCCGTCGTCGGCCGCTGAGCTGATCTCCTCAGTAATAACGGTCAGCGGCGGGTCGGAGATGGTTCGTGCCACCTGCTCGATCGTCTATGGAAGTCCGTTCAGCGCCTGTGGGGCGAGGCGTTCTGGTGGCCGTTGTGCTGACCGTGCCCCTTGTGACCGCCGCGGCGCCCTCCTCGCTGACCGCGGCGTCGGCGGCGATCGACTGCCCTAACGGCTACGTGTGCATCTACCCCGAGATCGACTTCGGCGGCCAGCCGTGGGTGACGCGGGCCGTCGACGGCAGCGTCGACCTGCCCTCCGCCATCCGCGACCGCGGCAGCTTGGTACGCAACAACTACAGCCGCACGGTACGCGTCTACGAAAAACGCGAACTACTCCGGCCTTGAGTGCGTCACCATCGAGCGGATGGCCCGGGCCGCGACAGTAGGGGTGCCTGAGGAGTTCACCGTCTTCAACCCGGACGACGCCAGCTTCGCGCACGGCCGCGCGGCCCTTCTGGCGGCCACGATCGAGCCGGACCGAGACGAGGTGGTCCAGACACTCGACCTGGAGAGCGGCGGGCAGACCACGCTGGCCGAGGTGAAGCGGGACTGTCGTCGGTCGCCTGCCTCGATGCGGGCCCTGCGTGCCACGCGGGACGTGCCGGCTGGGGTCCCGGCGGCGGCCGTACGGGAGCGGTGACGACGGCCGGCCCGCCATGCGTCCATGCGGGCTGAATCCCGCGAAGCAGCCATGGAGGCATGCCCGGCGACGGGCATACCTCCCGGTGGGGGAGCGCACGAGCGGTCCCTACGGCGCCCGCCCCGGCGGATTCGGTGAGGAGAGAGCGATGAGCGTGAGCGCACACGGTGCGCGGGACGGCGTACCGCCGCGGCCAGAGCCGCTGCACTGCCTCGCCACCGGAGTATCCGGACACATCGGCGGTCGACTCGTCCCCCAGTTGCTCGACGCCGGTCACCGCGTCGGGTGTCTGGTGCGCACCACCCGCAAGCTGCGCGACCAACCGTGGGTGTGGCGGGTGGAGCCCGTCCGCGGGGACGTCACGGACGCGGAGTCCCCGGGCGAGGCGCTGCGGGGCGTCGGCGTCGCGTACTACCTGGTGCAGGCGCTGGGCACCGGACCGGACTTCGAGGAGACGGACCGGCGCACGGCACGGATCTTCTCCCCGCAGGCGCACGCCGCCGGGGTGCGGAGGATCCTATCTCGGCGGGCTCACCCCGCGCGGCGTTCCGGAGCGATCGCTCTCGCCCCATCTGCGGCCCCTGGCGGAGGTGGGACGGGTCTTCCTCGATGCCCTTCCACGCCGTCGTCTTCGGTGGCATGGCACGCAACATCGCGTACGCGGCGGCCGGCAGCTTCCGCACCTCGGCGATCCGGCGCAGCCGGCGCGCGGTCGCCCGTCGACGAACCCCGCGGTAGTCACTGCACCCCACTCACCCACCGCTGACCCCCATCGCACCAGGAGTGGCACCATGACCGCCCCATCCACCCCGTACGCTCCGGACCTCCGTCCTCGCGACCGGCCTCCGCCGCCCGCCCCCGCCGCGGGCGCCGCCGACGTCACCGCGTACGGACCCCCGGCCCCCTGCCGATCCGTCCGCGGCCGGGACTAGCGGGCCCGGCGTGCACTGGCTCTTCGGCGACCAGCTCGGACCGCACTTCCTCACCCCGGGTGACCACGGCCCCGCCCGGGACACACCACTGCTGATGATCGAGGCCCGGTCGGTGTTCCGCCGCCGGCGCTTCCACCGGGCCAAGGCGCACCTGGTGCTCTCCGCCATGCGCCACCGGGCGGCCGAGTTCGGCGACCGCATGACCTACGTACGGGCCGAGACCTACCGGGACGGCCTCGCACGGGCCGCGGGCGGCCGGTCGGTGACCGTCCACCACCCGACCTCGTACGCCGCCGCGCGGTTCGTCCGCTCTCTGCGGCAGGTCACCGTGGGCCCGGCGCGCGGCTTCCTCGTGCCCAGGCGGGACTTCGCGGAGTGGGCGGAGGGACGCGCCGGTACCCGATCACGGCAGGAGGACTTCTACCGGTGGGTCCGCCGCGGCCACAACCTGCTCATGGACGGCGACGAGCCCGCCGGCGGCCGCTGGAACCTCGACCACGACAACCGGCGGCCGCCGCCGCGGGACGCCGACGCCCTGCCCGTCCCCGCCCCGTACCGGCCGCGGGAGGACGAGATCGACGACGAGGTCCGGCACGACCTCGACCGCTGGGAACGGGACGGCGACGTGTCCTTCGTCGGCAGCGACGGCCCGCGGCGCTTCCCCGCGACCCGCGCCGAGGCCCGGGCGGCCCTGCGGCGGTTCCTCACCCACCGCCTCGAAGCCTTCGGCCCGTACGAGGACGCCATGCTCGCCGCCGACCCGGTGATGAGCCATAGCCTGCTGTCCTCCTCGCTCAACCTCGGGCTCCTCGACCCGGCGGAGTGCGTGGAGCGGGCGGAGGCGGAGTGGCGCGCCGGCCGGGCGCCGCTGAACAGCGTGGAGGGATTCGTCCGCCAGATCGCCGGCTGGCGCGAGTACGTATGGCACCTCTACTGGCACTTCGGCGAGGACTACCGCCGCTCCAACACCCTGCGCCACACCACCCCGCTGCCCGGCTGGTGGCGCGACCTGGACGCCGAGGCGGTACGGGCGCGGTGCCTGCGCACGGTCCTGGCCCAGGTACGGGACACAGGATGGACCCACCACATCCCCCGGCTCATGATCCTCGGCAGCTACGCCCTCCAGCGCGGCTGGGACCCCGCAGAAGTCACCGACTGGTTCCACCGCTGTTTCGTGGACGGCTACGACTGGGTGATGATCCCCAACGTCATCGGCATGTCCCAGTACGCCGACGGCGGCCGGATGACGACGAAGCCCTACACCTCCGGCGGCGCCTACGTGAACCGCATGAGCGACCTGTGCGGACCCTGCCACTACCGACCGGGCGACCGCACCGGCGAGCGGGCCTGCCCCTTCACCGCCGGCTACTGGACGTTTCTCGACCACCACCGCGACCGACTGAAGGACAACCCCCGCACCGCCCGCCCACTGGCCGGACTCGACCGGCTCGACGACCTCACCGACGTACGCCGGCAGGAACGAAAGCGGGGGAACGCACCGCCCTGACGGCCCGTCGGCGCCGGTCCGGTGTGGCGCCGCCGGGCCAGCGCACCCGGAGGCGGCATCGGCGCATCCGGACCGGTGTTCCCGGCAGAAGAACCGGTGCGGGGACCGGGAGCGTAAGGGTTCCGCAGTCGGTGACGCGGGCCGCGTTGGTCTGACGGGTCATCGCTCCGAAGGTGCTCGTCAGGCGCTGCTCCAGACCGGGGTGTCCGTGCCCCAGCGACCCGGCGGGCGTGCCCAGTTCACCGGGCCTCCCTCGTACGACACCGGCGGCAGCGCGTGGCGCAGCCGGCCCATGGGGCTGTCGGTCTCGGTCAGCCGACGCCCGGCATCGAAGCCGTCGGCCTGGCCCGGGGCGGGGGTCAGGTCGTGGACGAGCCAGTGCGCGGTCTGTGTCAGGGCGAGGCGGACCAGCCGGGTGCCGCCCGTGCGGTGCTGCTCGGTGAGCGCGCGCAGCACCGCGGCCGCCAGCAGATAGCCGGTGCCGTGGTCGATCGCCTGGGCGGGCAGCGCGCCGGGCGAGTCCGGCGAGCCCTCCAGCTCGGCGATGCCGGTGGCCGCCTGGACCAGGCTGTCGAATCCGCGCCGCTGGTGCCACGGCCCGTAACGGCCCCACGCAGAGAGCTGGGCAATCACGAGACCCGGACGGCGCCCGGCGAGCTCTTCTGGCGTCAGCCCGAATCGGTCAAGCGCGCCCGGACGGTAACCGGTGACTACCACGTCCGCCTCGTCGAGAAGGTCCTCGAAGAGTCGGCGCCCGGTGGCGTTTCCCAGGTCCAGGGTGGTCGAGCGTTTCCCCATCCCGGTGTCGTTGTGGGCCTCCTGGCTTTCCGGCAGTTGTGGGGCGTCGATCCGCAGCACGTCCGCACCGAGCAGCGCCAGCGTCCGGGTGGCGACCGGCCCGGCGAGCACCCGGGTCAGATCCAGGACGCGCAGCCCCGCGCACGGCAGCGCGCCATCACCGAAGAGCCGGTCCGGTGCGTCGCCGGCGCGCGCCATTGTCAGCAGCGGCTGCTCCGCGACCAGGATCCCCTGCTCGCTCTTGGCCCACTCATGAGGGCCGCGTACCGCGACGGCCAGACCGCCTGCCGCGTAGACGGTCTCCTCCACTTCCAGCGTCGTACGCCCCGCGATCGCCCCGGCCACCGCCTCCACCACGTCCTCGCCGGTGTCCCCCCGCACCCCGATAGCGGCGAGCAACCTGGCTTGGTGGTGTGGGTAGTTGGCGTGCGTACGGACCCATCCGTCGGCCGCCCGCCAGAACCGGGACAGCGGTGCGAAAGTCGACCACGCCTGCCCATCGACCCGCACCAGCCGGTCGCTGAGGAACGCCGTTGCGACCGCCTCGTCGTCGGCCCGCACCCGGGGCACGGGCCGCCCCGTACGCACGGACGTGAGCTCGGCTGCCGCGAGCGAGCACACCGCGACGGTGGCCCGCGCCAGTTCCATGACGGGCAGACGCGCCGGCAGTCCTCCGGACGGACCGCCATAGGTCACCCGGTCGAGCAGGGAAGGATCGGCACCTAGTGCCGCCCAAGCCTGCGCCGTAGCTGTCGAAATCGGAGAGTCCATACCGACAATGTGGCACCGGGTGCCACTCACGGGGAAGGGCCCGGGCGCCACGCACCCGGAGCTCCACGCAGCTCACGGTCCAGTGCCGGTCGAACTGATCGGCGCAGCCGAGTCACGAATCCAGCGGGATAGTCGTCACTGGCGGCGAGGCACGGTGAAGTACTGGTAGGCGGAGGAACCGGGTTCGCCGAGGCTGAAGGTGAGGACGGTGCCGTACTGGTCCCGGGCGGCGGCCATGCTCATCGGCTCCTTCGGAGCGGTGGAGCAGCGCTCGTAGACCGGGTGGCCCCCGTCCGGATCGCACGAGTGGACGAACCCCTCGAACCGGCTGGGCATCGGCATGCCCGGCCGGTCCCAGTCGACCCGCATCCCCGCAGCCTCAAGCACCGGCGTTGACATGAGACTGCCGTCGGGGTACCGGCCGTGATCACGGTGGTACGTGAGCGCGTAGCTCACGGTGCCACGCGCGTGCGGCATGTCCCGTCCCTCACCGTCCTGCGGCCCCCAGACGGCGATACCGGCTTCACCGATCCGGGGCAGCACGTCGGTGATGTCACCTGGCACGCCGTAATAGACGACGGCTTGCATGCTGCAACTCAGCACGTCCGCGGACGGGGCCTCCAGCAGCGACCCGGAGTGGCCCTGGCCGCACGAATCGGAGAGGCGGGTGACGACGTGCTCCAGCCCTCGCACAGCACTCATGCGCTCGATAAGCCTGCGTATCTCCCGCTCCTCCCCCGCCCGGCGCTTCTCCACCCCTGCCGCTGTAGCCCGTGCCCGCAATTCCTCCCCCGAAGGCTCAGGAGCACACCCCGCAGCCACGCCTACCAAAACAACCGCCAGCGCCACAGCCCCCCGTCCCGCCCAGTACGCCTTCATCCCCCCACCCTTCAGCCAAGCGATGGCCGAGCGCATGAGTACGCGTACTCAGCAAGCCGACAACGGCAGCCGGCCGACAGGGCGCACCTACCACAGTCGAACTCGCGATCAGGCCACGGACCCGAACCGGGCATGAGGGCCGGGAGCACCCCGGCGGCGGCGGGCAGTGACCGGTGGGAGACCCAGGGCCGACGGGCGCCGCGCGCCTGAAACCAGACGCACCCTCAGGACTTCCCTTCCACCACACGCCGGAGCGGGCGTTGCGACGGAACCCTGTCAGGGCGGAGTCGTCGGCGGCCTGGTGGCCGGCCCCGCTCTAGATGTATTGACCTGGAGCGTTGTTTACGCGGGTGATCGGTGGGTGGCCGGCGAGTGCGGTGTGGCCGCGATGGTGATTGTAGGTGTGCAGCCACCTTGGCAGTGCTTGGCGGCGTTCGGTTTCGGTCCGGTAAGGGTGCGCGTAGGCCCATTCGTCGAGCAGGGTGCGGTTGAAACGCTCCACCTTCCCGTTGGTCTGAGGCCGGTAGGGCCGGGTGCGTTTGTGGACGATCCCGGCCGCTGCCAGGGTGTCGCGCCAGTCTCGGGAGCGGTAGCAGGAGCCGTTGTCCGTCAGGACCCGTTCGACGGTGATCCCGGCCTGGGTGAAGAACGCCTGGGCGCGCTGCCAGAACGCGGCCGCGGTCTCCTTCTTCTCGTCGGGCAGGATCTCGCTGTAGGCCAGTCGGGAGTGGTCGTCGACGGCGTTGTGCACGTAGCTGTAGCCGACGTGGCTGTTGCCGCGGGCGTCGAGGGTCTTGCCCGGTGTGCGGGTGCGGTGTCGCTGGCCCGCTGGGCGGCCGACGGCCCGGTGCCCGCCGCCGGTGGGGATGTTGCCCAGTTTCTTGATGTCCACGTGCACAAGTTCGCCGGGGATGGCGCGCTCGTAGCGGCGTACCGGCCGGCCGGTGGCCCGGTCGAGATGGGCCAGGCGCGCCAGGCCGAACCGGACCAGCACGCGATGCACGGTGGAAGGCACCAGCCGCAACAGGTACGCGATCCGCGCCGGCCCCCACCGCCGCGCCAGCCTGACCTTGATGATCCGCCGTTCCGTGCGCACCGGGATACGACGCGGGCTGGTGCGCGGACGCGAGGAGCGGTCTGCCATGCCCGCTGCGCCCTCGGCGCGGTACCGGCCGGCCCACCGGTGCGCGGTGGACACCGAGACCTGGAACCTCTCGGCAGCCCATCGCAGCGGCCATCCGTCGTCTACGACACAACGGGCCAGGCGCAGTCGGCCAGTCGGACTCAGCGGGGCATTACGGTGTGACACGAGGACCTCCGTGGTGCGGTGCAGGTTGTGGTGACCCACACCAAACCCGGAGGTCCTCCCTCACTCCAAGAACATCCGACTACGTGTCCCGACGTTCACAACCTCCCCGGACAGAACACCTAGGTGTATTGCCCTGGAGCGTTGTTGACGCGGGTGATGGGTGGTTGGCCGTCGAGTGCGGTGTGGCATCGGTGGTGGTTGTAGTTGTGCAGG
>NZ_JBIAMS010000044.1:0-33801 GCF_042874195.1 Streptomyces sp. NPDC004134
ATCGCTGAGGTTCCCGGCGGACGTGGGGCGGCTGCCGCTCGCCGGGCTCCGCCCTGATCGCCGTTGCCCCGGCGGACGTGGGGCGAAGGCCGGAGGCGGGCCGGGCCTCGTCGCCGAAGTCCCCGCTGGACGGGGGCGGGAGCCGGAGACGGCTGCGCTCCGTCGCCGATGCGCCCGGCGCAGGGAGTGGAACCCCGGGCCGGTCGGGCCGTTGCGGTGTCCACGGGGCGTGCGGGGCCCGGGCCGGGGGTGTTCGCGGGGCTGGGCGGACTACGGGGTTGAGGCCGGGGGGTGGTTCGCAGGGTGGGCGGAGTGCGGGGCCGAGGCATTGGAGCATTGCACGGGGGCGGGCCCGGGCCATCCGCAAGTGGCGGCGTCGTACGGGGCCGGCGTGACCCGCGTTCGCGGGGGAGATCGGCTTCGGGGGAGCGGCGTCGGGGTGCCGGTGCGTGCGTGCCGCTGAGCGAAAGTCGGGTTCCGGGGCCCGATTCGGGCCGGATCCGGGGGTGTTACCGCGAGTTACGACCCAATCTCTCCGCCCGGAGGCCGCCAACGGCGGCTGCCGGGCCTGCTGGCGGCTGGGTGCACGTCGATGGGCGAAAGTCGACCTGTGGGGGTGGTTTGTCCTGGTTCGGTGGAGGTGTTGCCGCGAGTTTCTCTCGGTTGCAGTCACTCGGGACTGCCTGGGGCCGGTGGGTGCGCGTGGGTGGGCGAAAGTCTGGTCTGCTGGGTGATTTGGGATGGTTTTGGGGCGGGTTACCGCGAGTTGCGGCGCCGAATCTCCGTCTGGATGCCGTCATCGGGCGATCGGGTCATCGCGGTCCCGGCTTCCGGCTCGGTTCAGGTGGGGGCGAGGGCCTATCGCCGATGGATTCGGATCATCGCCGCTGGGCCGGACCTCGGTTGTCGTGCGAGCCGGTCTCCGTTCGAGGGGGGCCCAATGCTCCAAACCCCCGTCCGGCGGCTCGTATACGAGAACACACGCCCCGACTCCGGCCCCCCGTCCACCTGGGGCAATCCGTGATCGGGCAGCCCCGGTCCGGCGGGTCGGCCCACGTCCGCGGCTCCCTCGGCGGAAACGGCCGGCCGGCCCTGCCTCCCCGGCCCCGGCCCCGCCTCTGGCGCCGCTGCGCCCGCCGCCGGGTCTCCGGCCCGGCTCCGGCCCGCCGCCCGGCTCGGGCTCCGCCCTCCCACGGCTCCGCCGCCCCCGGCCCGCCCTCCGGCTCGGTCTTCGCCAGCCCACAGTTCCGCCGCCCCCGGGTTCTGCCGCCGCCACCGGGCTCTCTGCCGCCCGGCCCGGGTTCCCTAGCCCCCGGGTCCTCCCAGCTCCCGGGTCCTCCGCCCCGGCCCCTGGTCCCGCTCCGCCGCCCCCTGCCCCCGGCTTGCCCGCCCCCGGCAGTCCCGCCTCCCGGGTCCTCTGGTCCCGCTTCGGCGCGCCCTCCCTCCGGCTTGCCCCCCGTACCGCCGCCCCCTGCCCCCGACTTGCCCGCCCCCCGCAGCCCGCCTTCCCCCTCCCGCCCCAAACCCGACAGGGGCCCGAAGAGCAATGCCCTCCAGGCCCCTGCCGCCGCGGTCGCGTCGCGGTGATCGGAGGAGTATCACCCCCGCCGCGTCCCGCCGTTCCGTCTCACCCCGCGGCGTCTCCGCCGCCTGCCGCCGCGCTGCGCTCCCTCACCTCGTCCACGAACTCGCCCCGCGCGTTGCTCCTCGGGAACGGCTCGTCCGGCACCGGCACTCCCAGGAACTCGCACAGCGGCTCCCAGCCCTCGCTCACCCGGAACACCAGCAGCCGGTCCGCGGGTATCTCCTCCCGCACCGCCGCCTCGTGCTCCGCGAAGACCTTCAGCGCGTGTTCCTTCTCCGTGAACCGGCCGTCGAACACGCCGTCCCAGATCACCTCCAGCGACATGTCCCGCAGCCGCACGAAGCCCTCGCCCACGTCCGGCGGGGGCGGGGCCACCGCCGTGGCGTAGATGCTGCCCGCCGCGCTCGCGTACCAGCTCTCCGGGTCCCGTACCGTCAGCACCACCTTCGCCTCGGGGAACGCCCCCGCTATCTCCCGCCAGAAGCGGGCACCCGGCCAGTCCACCGTCGAGCGGTACTCCGCGTACACCCGCTGCCAGTCCACGGGCTCGCCGCGCGACGCCGCCTCCCACATCGGGATCTGCTCCGGGTCCTCGAAGAGGCCCAGCATGTGGTGGCACGGGCCGAAGCCCAGCCGTTCCAGCGCCGTCTTGAGCGACAGCGTTCCCGTACGGCCGACTCCCGCGCCGATGACTTCCAGCATCATCTTCTCCTCTCGCTTTCCGACCTTCTCCGTGTCCTTACGTGTCCCTCGTGCCCCTACGCCCCGCGCAGCAGCAGCGCCCAGACCGTCGCTCCCGGCCCGCACGCCAGCACCACCCCGTGCTCACCCGCCGCCAGCGGCCGCGTCGTCTGCAGCCGGCGCAGCACCGCCAGCACCGCCGGGGCCGCGGTGTTGCCGTACTCCCGCATCACCTCCCGCGCCGTGGCCATCGACCGCTCCGGCAGGCCCAGCGCCTCGTCGACCCGGTCGAGGATGCGCCGGCCGCCCGGGTGGACGGCCCACCACGCGACGTCGGACCAGCGGACCCCGTGCCGGGCGAGCAGCGCCCGCGCGGGTATCGCGACGGAGCCCGCGACGACGTCCGGCATGGACGGCTTGAGCCTGATGCGCAGCCCGTTGTCGCCCATGTGGACCTGGAGGTCGTCCGCGTGGGCCGGCGCGGTGAGCTGTTCGGAGTCGACGACCTCGACGCCGCCCGGCTCACCCGCCTCCCGCGGCAGCAGCACCACCGCCGCGGCGCCGTCGCCGAACAGCGTGAGGACGACGGCCTGTTCCTTGTCGTACGGGGGCGGCTGCACGTGCGGCGAGAAGAGGTCGACCGCGAGCAGCACCGCCGGGCGCCGCTTGACCGCGACCCAGTGCGCGCACGCGGACACCGCCGGCACCGCGGCGTAGCAGCCCATCGGGCCGAGGGACAGGGTCTCGACGTCGGGGCGCAGCCCGAGTTCCGGGGCGAGGGCGTCGAGGCCGGGGGCGGAGTGGGTGGTCGTGGTGACGGTGGCGAACAGCCCCACGTCCTCCGGGTGCAGGCCGGCCTCGGCGAGTGCCGCGGTGACGGTGCTGCGGCCGAGGCGGCGTGCTTCGGTGAGGCTGCGGTCCATCCGCCGGCGCGTGGTCCAGCGGCGGGGGTCTTCCAGCAGGGCGTTCACGGCCGTGCCCTTGGTGGTGATCGCCGAGTTCCGGATGACCTGGGCGACCGTGTCGCCTCCGGGGTCCGCGGCGACGAGGTTGGCGAACTCTTCCATCTTGACCAGCGGTGGGGTCCGGAACGTGACAGCCACGATCCGCGCTTCGGACATCGTGTTCTTCTCCTGACTCTGTGAGGCGTCGGCGGCCTTCTGTCAGTTGTGGGGGGATGCGGTGGCGTCGACGGCCTCGACCGGTGAGGACCCGATGACCCGGCCGCGCGCGTCGAGGGCCTGGACCTTCACGTAGTCGATGCCGCGGGCCTCGGGCGGCAGGTGCACCTCGGTGTCGAGCCCCTTCCACCCGGCGTGCGCCACGGGGCGCAGCCGCGACTGCGTCTCGCCGCCGAGCACCCGCCAGCCCTTGACTTCGGTCGCGCCGTTCCATACGGCGTCGACGGCGGTGACCGCGTCGTTCACCTCGACCGCGGGAGCGGTGTCGGGCGTGCTCTTCCACGGGGCGCGGTAGCCCCGGTAACTGCTGATGTCCTTCGGCAGCGTGCTGTCGAAGAGGAGGCGGCCCGAGGGCGAGAACTCGGAGATGCGGCCGGAAGGGGAGCCCCAGCTCACGAAGGTGTTGCCGTTGGGCAGCGCCTGGCTGTTGCCCTCCAGCCCTGTCGTCAGCCGGTCCGGGTGGACCTGCTGGCGTACGAGCTCCGCGGTCATCCGCTGCTCGTCGATGCGCAGCCACGCGACCCGCGACTCGTAGCCGGGGCTGCCCATGTTCTGGTTGTCGAAGACGCGGTACGTGTTCTCGCCGGCGGGCTCGATGTTGTGCTGGCCGATGGTGCGGGCGCCGGCGCCCAGGCGGAAGTCGCTGCGCTTGCCGCCGAGCCGCCAGACGACTTCGCCGGTCTCGCGGTCGACCTTGTAGATGGTGCTGGTCTCGCGGCCGGAGAAGAGGAGGTCGCCGTCGTGGTCGAGGCTGACGGCGTTGAGGTGCATGTACGGGAAGGGGCCCGGCATGCCGGGGTCGAAGCGGCGGTCGGAGTCGGTGATCGGGATGTGGTCGAGGCTGTGCCAGTCCATGACCTTCTCGCCGGTGGCGATGTCGATCTCCTGCACGACGTAGTCGAGGACTTGACCGTCTTTGGGTCCGCCGACGGGGGTGAGGTCGTACGGCTCGTCGCGGTAGCTGAGGATCAGGGCCGTGCCGTCGGGGGTGAGGCGGAACTCGTGGAAGTCGGTGCGCTCGCCCGCGTCGGGGGTCTTGACGGTGGCGATGATGTCGTAGTTCTCGTCGGCGATGTAACCGGTGCCGGAGCCCGTGCCGGTGGGGGAGCTTTCGCCCTCCCACCAGGTGAGCACCTTCTCGCCGCGGTACTCCTGGACCTGGAAGTCGGCGGCGACGAAGCCCGCGGGGATCCGGTGGTACCAGACCGGGCGGCCGCGGTCGTCGACGATCTGGGGGCCGCGGGGCGTCTCGTGGCGGCCCTGGGGGGTGAGGAAGAGGAGGCCGGGGGCCATGCCCTGACTGCGCTTGAGCACGTCGAGCCCGGGCGGTGCCTCGCCGTCGGCGGCGGCGGCCTGGTCGGCGGCGGAGCCGGGCGCGGCCGAGCCGTCGGCGGCCGTGCCGTCAGTGGTGGTGCCGTCGGTGGTGGTGCCGGAGTCGGCGGGGCGCGCGGTGGCGGCCGTGGCCGGGGCCGCCGCGGTGAGCGCGGCGACCGTGATTCCGCAGAGCATGAACGTCGCGTACGTACGGGGTAAACGGGTCATCCGTAGGTCTCCCGTCGGGTGGAGGGTCCGGAGCGCTGAGCGGCCGTCGTACGGCAAGTGGTGGCGCCGCGTGGCTGCTTGATCAGCGATCTTGCTCAAACGTTGTAACAAGCGCGCGGTTACAGCGTGGTGACGCCGCAAAGGCTTGCTGACCAGGGCCGTTGAGCAGTTGGACGCCGTTGCCGCAGGGGGCGTACGGGCGATCTTGGGCGTCCTACGTTCTAGCCGACCGGCGGTGACAGGGCCGTCACGATCGCCGCGGCGGGACCTCCGGAAGCCGCCCTGACCGGGGCGGACATCTCTTGTCACAGGTGTGCTGCAAACGGTCCTCTGGGTGTGCTGGTGTGGTGAGGAAACTCCCTATAGTGTCGGCGACTTGAGCACCTGCGAGCACGTTGCTCAACCCGGCGCACACACCCGACCTGGGACAGGCCACCTGCCCGGAGGAGCCCGTCGATGACCGCGCACCAGGATGCAGCCCCGCCCCGGGCCTCGCGTTCCCGACTCCCCGCACCGCTGTCGGCCCTGTTCGTCACGGCGCCCGCGACCGCCGTCGCGGTCCTGGCCGCGGCGCTCGCGGGACCCGAGGACCACACGCGGCACATCGTCTACGCCGGTGGCGCCGCCGCCGTCCTGCTGTGCATAGCCGTCGCCGCCGCGGCCGGCTACCGGGCCAAGGCCGCCCGCGCCGACGAACGCGCCGCCGCCGCGGCCGGCGCCGCCGCCGCCTTCGCCGACCGCGTCGTACCCGAGGTCCTGCGGAAGATCGCCGCAGGCGCACCCGTCGACGAAGCGCTCGCCGCCGCCCCGCAGTTGGACAACCAGGCATACCGGCGCGCCGTACAGCAGGTCGCGGAAGAGGCGCGGCGCAGCGAGAACCGCCGGGCCGCCGCCATGGCCTCCTGCGCCAACGCCGCGGGACGCATGCAGGCCATCACCACCAGCATGCTCGCCGACCTGCGCGAGATGGAGCACCGCCACGGCGACGCCGACGTCCTCGGCGACCTCCTCCACCTCGACCACCGCACCGCGCAGGCGGGCCGCGTCGCCGACAGCATCGCCGTGCTGAGTGGCGCCCGCACCGGCCGCCGCTGGGCGAAGCCGATCACCATGGAGTCCATCCTGCGCGGCGCCATGGGCCGGATCGCCGGCTACCAGCGCGTACGGCTACGGGCCGTCTCCGAAGTGGCCGTCGCAGGACACGCCGCCGAGGGCGTCATGCACGCCCTCGCCGAACTCCTCGACAACGCCTGCAACTTCTCACCCCCCACCACCGAGGTGCACGTCTACGTCTCGGAGGTGCCCGCCGGCGCCGTCGTCACCATCGAGGACAGCGGCCTGATGATGAGCGAGGCCGCGCAGCGCCGCGCCGAGCGCGCCGTCTCCGGCACCGCCACCGACCTGTCCACGCTCACCGGCACCCGGCTCGGCCTGCCCGTCGTCGGGCACCTCGCGCAGAAGCACGGGCTGACCGTCTCGTTCCGGCCCTCCGCCATCGGCGGTACGGGCGTGGTGCTGATGATCCCGCAGGAGCTGATCTCCCGCGCCCGGCCCGGCGAGCCCGTACGGACACCGGCCCTGCCCATGCCCACCGAGGACACCGGCAGCACGCCGCTCCCGCTGCCCCGGCAGCGGGACGTCGCCGCGGGCGAGGACGCCGACGAGCGGGCGGGGGACGGCGGGCACGACCCGTTCGCGATGGCCGCGCTGCCGCGGCGGCGCCGCGGGCGCACGCTGGCGGGCGCGCACCCCGGCGGGGTGCCGGACGCCGGCGCGCCGGGCGAGGCCGCCGGTACGGGCACGGGCACGGGCACCGGCACGGGTACCGGCGACCAGGGTGCCGCCGGTGACGGCACCGGGTCCCGGCGCCGGCTCGAACCCGCAGGATCCGCCGCCCGGTTCGGCGCCTTCCGGCGCGCGGTGACCGGCCAGGAGAGCGGCGCGGACACCGCGGGCGGCGCGGGCCCGGCGGGCGGCGCCATGGTCGCCGCCGTCAACGGCCGCAAGCGCGACACCGGCCGGGCCGACGACGTACCGGACGCGGGCGCCGTAGCGGCCGCAGACGCCGTACGGGACGCAGACGCCGTACGGGACGCAGACGCCGTACGGGACGCAGACGCCGTACGGGACGCAGACGCCGTACAGGACGCAGACGACGTACGGCAGGACGACGGCGCACGCGCCGAAGCCCCCGTACCAGCGGACCGACCCGCGGAACGCGAGGAACCCGCCGCGCCCGACGACGGCCCCGCCCCCTCCACCGCACCCCCCGCACGCAATGCCGCTTCATCTTCGGAGGACGACCGATGACCCAATCTCCCGCCGAGGCCACCGGGCTGACCTGGCTGCTGGAGGGGTTGCTGGAGCGCACGCCCGGCGCCAGGCACGCCCTCGTCCTCTCCCGCGACGGGCTCAAGCTCTGCCACACGCCCGAACTCTCCGAGGACCGCGCCGACCAGCTCGCCGCCATCTCGGCCGGCATCCAGAGCCTGTCGCACGGCGCCTCCGTCGAGTTCGGCGACGGCAGCGGCGGTGTACGGCAGTCGATGACCGAGTTCTACGGCGGCATCCTCTTCATCGCCGAAGCCGGCTCCGGCAGCCACGTCGCCGTCATCGCCGCCGAGACGGCCGACCCCGGGCTCGTCGGGCACAACATGCTGGAACTCGTCGAACAGCTCGGCGACCACCTCAGCGCCCCGGCCCGCGGGCCCGTACCCGCGGCCGAGGGGGTCGCGGCGGAATGACCCGCCCCGGCCGGGACGACGACCCGGACCGGCTGTACACCCTGACAGGAGGGCGCAGCCGGCCCGCCAGCGACGAGTTCGACCTCGTCACGCTGGTGGTCGCCGAGGACGAGCCGGCGCCGGGCATGCAGTCGGAGCACGCCGCGATCCTGCGCATCTGCCGCACCCCGACCGCCGTGGTGGAACTGTCCGCCGACCTCGGACTGCCCGTCGGCATCACCAAGATCCTGCTCTCCGACCTGCTGGCCGCCGGCCGGATCACCGCCCGCCACCCGCGGTACGCGCCCCCGCGCACGCCGGGCGGCGTCCGGTTCGCCGATCCCGAGACTCTGGAGAAGGTGCTCGTTGGACTCCGCCACCTCTGACCCCCGCGCGACCCCCGCGCCGGGCGGCGCGGCCGGGCGCGCCCCCCTGGCCCGTACCGCGGACAACGGACTGAAGATCGTCATCGTCGGCGGCTTCGGCGTCGGCAAGACCACCATGGTCCGCTCCGTCAGCGACATCCGGCCGCTGAACACCGAGGAGACGATGACCCTCGCCGGCCGCGGCATCGACGACCGCAGCGCCGTACCCGGCAAGACCGCCACCACGGTCGCCTTCGACTTCGGGCGGATCAGCCTGGACGAGCGCACCGTGCTCTACCTCTTCGGGGCGCCCGGGCAGGAACGCTTCTGGTTCCTGTGGGACCGGCTGTTCTCCGGGACGCTCGGCGCGATCGTCCTCGTCGACCACCGCAGGCTCGCCGACTCCTGGTACGCCATCGACCGGCTGGAGCACCACGGCACGCCGTTCATCGTCGCCCGCAACGACTTCGGCGGCCCGCCCTACACCGGCGCGGAGGTGCGCGAAGCGCTCGACCTCGACCCGCACGTCCCGCTGGTCGACTGCGACGCGCGGTCCCGCGAGTCCAGCAAGGGCGTGCTGATCGCCCTCGTCGAGCACCTGCAGCGGCTCGCCGCCGGTACGGCCACCGCTGCCGCCGCGACCGCCGCCGCGGCTTCCGCCGCAGCCACCGTCCCCACCGCACCGGAGACCGCGACATGACCCCGACTTCCGACGACCAGGCCGCACATGAGGGGAGCAGCAGCCAGGCGCAACCGCGCACGGGCGCGCTGAGCGAGGCCCCTGCGCCGGGTGCGCCGGCCGACGGGCCCGCGCCCCCCGGCGCCGGCGCGCCTGCGCCCGCCGACCCCGACGCGCCCCCCGGCACGCACCCGCCCCCCGCTGCCGCCGCACCCCCCTCCGGGTGCCCCGCGCACGCCGGCGCCGCCGGGGCCGTACCCCTCAGCGGTCCCCGCTTCCACACCGACCCGCGCGACCTCTACCGCGAGATGCGCCGCGACCACGGCCCCGTCGTCCCCGTCGAACTCCCCGGCGACATCCCCGCCTGGCTCGTCATCGGCTACCGCGAACTCCACCAGGTCACCTCCGACCCCGAACTCTTCCCACGGGATCGCGGGCTGTGGAACCAGTGGGAGAAGATCCCGCCCGACTGGCCACTGCTGCCGATGGTCGGCCAGGTCATGCCGTCCATCCACTTCACCGCCTCCGCCGCCGACCACCGCAGACACGCCGTCATGGTCGGCGCCGCACTGGAAAGCGTCGACCCCTTCGACCTCCGCCGGCACTGCGAACAGCTCGCCGACCGGCTCATCGACTCCTTCTGCTCCCGCGGCAGCGCGGAACTCGTCGGCGACTACGCCGTCCCCCTCCCCGTACTCGTCCTCGCCCGCCTCATCGGCTTCCCCGACGCCCAGGGACGCCAACTCGCCCAGGTCCTCAACGAACTCGCGGACGGCGGACCCGGCGCGCTCAAGGCGTACGAGACCTTCGTCGAGCACATGACCCGTCTGGTCGCCGAGAAACGGCTCGCGCCCGGCCAGGACGTCACCTCGCAGATGCTCGCCGACCCCATGCACTTCACCGACGAAGAGGTCATGCTCGACCTCAAGGACACCACCGCCGCCGGCTTCCTGCCCACCGCCGACTGGATCGGCAACTCCATCCGCCTCATGCTCACCGACGACCGCTTCGCCGCCGCCCTCGGCGGCGGCCGGCACAGCGTCGGCCAGGCCATGAACGAGGTGCTGTGGGAGGACACCCCGACGCAGATCCTCGTCGGCCGCTGGGCAGCCCGCGACACCCAGCTCGGCGGCCGCCCCGTCGGCGCCGGCGACCTGCTGCTCCTCGGCCTCGCCGCCGCCAACGACGACCCGCAGATCCAGCAGGCCCTGGGCGGTCCTGGCGGCACGGGCGGCGGATACGGGTACAGAGGCGCCGGGGTACCCGCCCAGGCCGGCAACAGCGCCCACTTCGCCTTCAGCTACGGCGACTTCCGCTGCCCCTTCCCGGCCCAGGAGATCGCTGAGATCATCGCCCGGACGGGCCTCGAGGTACTCCTCGACCGGCTGCCCGACCTGGACCTGTCCGTGCCGGCCCGGACGCTGGTGCGGCGGCCGTCCGCGTTCCTGCGCGGCATGACCGCCCTGCCGGTCACCTTCACCCCCGTACGCGCTGCAGGAGGTCATCCGTGAACTGCCCGCACGCCGCCGGCGCAGCCGCCGTCCCGACCGGCTCCGGGGACCTTCCCGGGCCGCTGGCCATCGACCCGCTCGTACGCGACCTCGCGGGCGAGACCGCGCTCCTGTGCGCCGCCGCCCCGCTCACCCGGATCGAACTGCTCGGCGCGCCCGCGTGGACCGTCACCCGGCACGCCGAGGCCCGCCAACTGCTCACCGACGCCCGGCTGGTCAAGGACATCGGCGCCTGGCGGCTGTGGCAGACCGGCGAGGTCACCGCGGAGTGGCCGCTGATCGGGATGGTCGACCCGGGCCGGTCGATGTTCACGGTCGACGGCCCCGAGCACCGGCGGCTGCGCGCCAAGACCGCGCAGGCCATCACGCCGCGGCGGCTCGACGCGCTGCGGCCGGTGGTCGAGGGGGTGACGGCCGAACTGCTGGACTCCCTGGCGGCCGCGGCGGCCGCGGGCGACGGGGTGGTCGACCTCAAGGAGGTCTTCGCGCAGCCGCTGCCGATGCGGGTGGTCTGCGCGCTCATGGGCGTCGCGGAATCGGAGATACCGCGGCAGATGCGCCTGTGGAAAGCTTTCTTCTCCATGCTCACGCCGCAGGACGAACGGCTCGCGGTGATGGCGGAACTCGACCGCGTGTTCACGGACATGGTGCGGCAGAAGACCGCCGAGCCCGCCGACGACCTGACGAGCGCGCTGATCCTCGCCGACGAGGGCGGCGAGCCGCTGACCGAGGAAGAGGTCGTCGGCAACCTGAAGTCCATGATCGCGGCCGGGCACGAGACCACGATCACGCTCCTGCTCACCACCGTGCGCGGACTGCTGACCCACCCCGAGCAGCTCGGCATGGTCCGCGAGGGCACGGTGACGTGGGAGACAGCGATCGAGGAGGCACTGCGCTACGACCCGCCTGTGACCCACCTGCTGATGCGGTTCGCGACGGAGGACATCGAGATCGCCGGCACGGTGATCGAGAAGGGCGAGGGCGTCGTCATCTCGTACCGCGCGATCGGGCGGGACGCCGGGCACCACGGGGCGGACGTGGACGTCTTCGACGTCACGCGGGCGACGCCGATCCGGCACATGACCTTCGGGCACGGGCCGCACATCTGCCCCGGCGCGGCGCTGTCGCGGCTGGAGGCGGCGGTGGCGCTGCCGGCGCTCTTCGCCCGGTTCCCGGAACTGCGGGCGGCGGCGCCGCTGGGCGAGCTGCGCAACCTTCCGGTGCTGACGCAGAACGACCTGGCGTCCTTCCCGGTACGCCTCACCTGACGCCGCCCGAGCCGTCTGACGCCGCCTGAGCGCCCTGCCGGATGGCCTCATCCGTCCGGGGGCGCGGGGGACGCCGGGGGAGCTGAGGGGCGCGCGGGCGCCGCGCGCGCCGGAGCCGGGCGGTCCTATACCCGTTCGGCTGTACCCTCTGCGTGCGGTCCGCTGGTCCGCGACGCTTCTACCCGTCCCACCCTGGCCGCCATGACGCCCGAAATGCCTCCTGTAACCCGCCTGGGCCCCGCCCGGTCGCTGTCCCGCCCGGGACGCGGAACCCTGAGGGACGACGGCACGGGCCCGCGTGCCGGCCGCACGGGGAGGACAGCGCAGGAAGGGCAGCGCAGGAGAGGGCAGGTGCAGCCGGTGCGGGAGGACGGCGCGGGTAAGGGTGAAGGCGGCCCGCACGACGAGGGCCGCAACTCGCACGATGACCGCTCCTCACGCGACGGCCGCGCCTCACGCGACGCCCAGCGTGGCTCGTACGGCGAGCGCGGCTCGTACGGCGAGGGGCGCGGTCCGTACGAGAACGGGCGGGCCTACCGCGTCGGCGCCGGCGCGCTGGACCTGGCGGCCCGGTCCCGGCGCCCCGACGCCACCGGCGGCGAGCGCCGGGTCAGGTGGGCGCTGCGGTGGCTGCCGGCCGCGCTGATCGTCGTGGGGTCGGTGTTCTTCTGGTTCACGCCGGAGGGGCTGAGGTCCTCGCCGGTCTTCGAGACCACCCCGCTGGTCGCCGCCGCGCTGCTCACCCTGCGCGGCACCGTTGCCGTTGCCGTGGCCGCCCTGGTGGTGGACGTCGCGCTCGAAATCCTCAACGGCACGGCCACGAACGCCGACGCGCTCACCCAGATGGTGTCGCAGGTCGTGCTCGGCGTCCTGGCGGTCGTGATCAACCTCCTCATCCAGCGCAATTACCGCCGGCTGACTTCCGCCCGCCACGTCGCCGTCGCCGCGCAGCGCGCCGTGCTGCCGAACCCGCCGGACGGCTTCGGCGCGCTGCGGGTCGCCGCCCGCTACCAGGCCGCCGACGCCGACGCCCGTATCGGCGGCGACCTCTACGCCGTGCAGGAGGGCCCGTACGGCGTGCGCTGCATCGTCGGCGACGTACGCGGCAAGGGGCTGGAGGCGGTGGAGTCCGTGGCGGTCGTCATCGGCGCCTTCCGGGAGGCGGCCGAGGAGGAGGCGGGGCTCGCCGGGGTCGCGCGGCGGCTGGAACGCGCGCTGCAGCGCCAGGAGACGGGGCGCAGCGGGCTCGACCGGGTGGAGGGGTTCACGACCGCGGTGCTGGCGGAGGTCGACCGCGAGGGCGGCGCGCTGCGGCTGCTCAACCGCGGCCATCCGGCGCCGGTGCTGCTGGGCTCGGACGGCGCGGCACGCACGCTGCACCCGCGCGAGCACGCGCTGCCGCTGGGCATGGGCGACCTGGGTACGTGGCCGGACGAGCTGATGGAGGTGGCGTTCCCGCCGGGCGCGGCGCTCGTCCTGTTCACGGACGGCGTGACGGAGGCGCGGAACCAGGCGGGCGTCTTCTACGATCCCCTGCCCCGGCTGGACGGCCGGCTGTTCGACGGCCCGCACGAACTGCTGGACACCCTCCTGGACGATGTGACGCGCTATACGGGCGGGATGATCGCCGACGACATGGCGCTGTTCGCCCTCGCGCGCTCCCGTGCACCGTTCGGAGAGCCGCCGGACGCGGCCGCGCCTGTATACGCTCCGTAGTGGAATAGCGCCCCTCCGCATAACAACTGATGCACGATCAGCTAACGACCGGACCTCACTGCGCGTAATCAGGCCGTCAACTTGTCCGTTTCCGCTGGTACATGCCCGGATCGTCCGCGGTAAAGCACAACTCAATAACGGGAACGACTTGGAATCGAACGCCGTCGTCCGCTAGCGTGCGGTAACGCAGCGCGGTCGTCACTGCCGTCGCAAGAGGCGGCACCGTGCGCCGTCGCCGAATCCCGCAAGCGTCACAACTGCAGCAACGGCAACACCTAGGGAACCGGGGAACCACCACCTTGGGGTGAATCGGGCCAACCTCCGCCAGGAGGCGGCCCGTAGGAGACCTTCCTGCTCCGAACCCGTCAGCTAACCCGGTAGGCGAGAAGGAAGGAAAGGAGTACGCCTTCGTGGCGTCCTACAGGTCTGAGCCTGGCTACGGCCATGGCCATGACGATTACGGCTACGACGGCTATGCGTCCGGCGGCTACGCCCCCGAGGGGTATGCGCCCGCCGGTTACGCCGCCGATGAGCCGGTCGACGAAGTCCTCCCCGAGGACGACCTTCCCTCCCGCGGCCGCCGGCGCCTCCCCCGGCAGCGCGGTGGCAGCATGGCGCGCAGCGGTGCCGTACTCGGCGTGGGCGTCTTCGCCGCCGTGGGCGCGGGCAGCATGGCCACGGCGCAGGAGAAGCCCCCGGTCGCGATATCCATGCCCGACCAGGTCGACGCCGTCGCGAGCCAGATAAGCGCGCAACTCCCGGACGCGGAGAGCCTGCCGGGCGTCGGCGACTTGATGCCGAGCACGCAGGAGCCCGCTTCCGACACGGTCGTCACCACGGCTCCGCTCACCCAGGTCAGCTACGCCGGCGACACCGAGACCGCGAACCAGCCCGCCGACTCCGGAGAGGCCCTGCGGGCCCGCATCCTGGAGCAGGCCGAGCAGCAGCAGGCGGAGGCCGACGCCTCTGCCCGCGCGGCCGCCGAGGCCGAGGCCGCCAAGCAGGCGGCCGAGGAGGCCGCCGAGGCGAAGGCGCAGGAAGAGGAGCGCCAGCGCCAACTGGAGGAGGAGCGCCGCCGCAAGGCGGAGGAGGAGGCCCGCCGCAAGGCGGAGGAGGAGCGCCTCGCCAAGCTCGCCGCCAGCTATGTCGCCCCGGTCGCGAACTACACGCTCACCTCGACGTTCGGCGAGTCCGGCGACATGTGGGCCGCGGGCCACACGGGCCAGGACTTCGCCGCTTCCACCGGCACCCCGGTCAAGGCGGTGCACGGCGGCACGATCACCGAGGCCGGCTGGGCCGGCTCGTACGGCTACCGCATCGTCCTCACCCTCGAGGACGGCACCGAGGTCTGGTACTGCCATCTGTCCTCCATCATCCAGTCCTCCGGCGAGGTCACGACCGGCGACGTCATCGGGCGCGTAGGCGCCACGGGCAACGTCACCGGCCCGCACCTGCACCTTGAGGTACGACCCGGCGGCGGGGACGCAGTGGACCCCCTCGCCTGGCTGCGCAACAACGGCGCCCCGGTCTGATCCACCCGGCGGGCCCAGCGCCCCGGCCCCCGCGGCCGGGACGGGCACCCGCCGCACGGACCGCAAGCCCCCATAAACCCCTCTCCCACGTCTCCGGCGTGCCCGAACGCAACTTCCCCCGTGGCGTCCGAGCGCGCACCGAGACCGCCGGCGGCCCTGGTGGCCGACCCCCCGACACCAGGGCCGTCGGCACCTTTCCGGGAGCTACTCCCCGGGCCCGCAGAGGCAGAACGGATGCCCGGCGGGATCGGCGAACACCGGACAACTGCCACCGGCTTCGGAGAGTCGCGTGGCTCCGAGCCGCAGCGCCAGCTCGCCCGCGGCGGTGGAGTCGTCGACGCCGAAGCAGATGTGCATCTGCTGGGGGTAGGTGCGATCGAGGTCGGGCCAGAGCGGCGGCCGGTAGCCGTCGACTTCCTCGAATGCCAGCCGTGGAAAGCTGTCTTCGTCCTTGGCGATCACCATCCAGTCGTTGCGGATGACCCGCATGCCGAGCAACTGCGTGTAGAAGTCGGCGAGCTGACGTGCGTCGGCGCAGTCGAGCACGATGTTCCTGACATAGGCGTCCATGGCGGCCACCCTGCCACGGCCCAAGGACACCGCCGGGAAGCCGGCGGCGACTCAGGCAGCGACGGTGGCGGAGGCAGAGGCAGTTGCCTGGGCACCGGCGGCGCCACTGGCGACGGCACCGGCACTCGCTGCCGCACCGGCAACCGCATAGGCGGCAGCGGTGGCAGCCGCGGCAGCACCGACGGCGGCGCCACGGGACCTTCCGGCGGTGGCGGTGCCACGGGACCCTCCGCCGACGGCGGTGCCACGGGACTCCCCGGCGGCGATTTCGCCCAGGGCGGCGCGGATGGTGTGGACCATCCGCTGGGGCCGCTCGAAGACATCGGCGGCGGTGAACCGCAGCATGCGCCGGACCTCGGGACAGCGCCCCAGGTCGTTGAAGCGCTCGACGTCGGCGAGATGAGCGGCCCGGCCGCCGTGGAAGCCGTAGCCCTCGATCTCCACGACGAGCCCCGCCACCGGGAAGAAGAAGTCCACTCGTATCCGCCGGCCGTTGGGCGCGGTGAAGGGCACTTGGCTGAGGGGCCGCAGCCCGGCGTCGTACATCCGCAGCCGCGCGACGGTCTCCGCGGGCGACTCGGAGCGCGGATCGACGAGCGACAGCCGCTGCCGCGCCTGGACCACACCTCGCCGCTGGCCGATCCCGGCAAGGGCCTCGGAGACCGCATGCAGATCGGTCACCTGCTCCCGCCACCGCCGCGGCCACCCGCCGGCGGGCCCCAACGGCCGCCGGGTCAAGGCCGACTCCACGGCCACCAGGGCCGCATCCCGCTCCGCCGTACGCAGCAGGTCGACGAGGGTCCGCGCGGCGTCGGTCACCCGCAGCCCGGCGACGCTTACGATCTCCTCGTCGCTCACGGCGGTCCGGTGCAACAGGCACCCTTCGGGCGCCCGCCCGCGCCCCCGCACGTGCGTGAACTCGGGCCGCACGGCGAGCACTTCGACCCCGAACAGATGAGCCGCCGCACTGTGACTGACGACCAACTCCGGCCGCCCGGCCTGCGCCACCCGCAACCGCAGCCGAAAATCATCAACCCGCCCCGGCTCCACCCACACCCCGGCCCGAACCTTCCGCCACCCCTCCTTCCGCAACCGCCGCACCAACATCCCGGCAGACCACCCGGCCCCCAAAGCCTCGGCACAAACCAACACCCCACCGCTGCCCGCCGCCAGTTCACCCAGCGACCCAATTTCCCCCGTCATGCCCCAACCCTCTCGCAGATCCCCACCCCCCGCCTCCCCTGTGGATAACTCCCACCCGAGCGGACTCCTGGGCAGGTCAGAGACAATCCGTGCCCACCCGCCAGGAACGCCCGAGCACCAGCTCGCTTGACATGGTGAAGAACCCCGCGCCCGGGCCCGGTCCGTATTGATCATGTTGGTGCGTACGGATCTGTCGGAGGTTGGGGGACGTGCTCAGCCGTTGGCTTGAGGAGCGTCCAGTGATCGCGCGAATTCTGCGAGTGCGTGGAAGTCGTTGTCGTGCAGACCTTATTCGTGGGTTGACGTGTCGGAGCAGACCGAAGCCCCATGGTGGGTGGCTACGCAGATCTCGTCGAGATCGCCCTGCTCGTCGTCCACCCAGGCGAAGGGCCGACTGTTGGCCGGGGAGCCTGTGCGGTGGTCAGGCGGGTGGGGGGTGGGGTGGGGAGGTAGTGGCTGGGGGTGGGGGCCAGGGGGTGGGGCGGGGTGGGTTGGTGGTGAAGGCGGCTCTGGTGAGGGCCGGCTGGGCTATGGGCTTGTTCTGCCACATCCTTGCGAGCAGGGCCTGTTCCCGGGCCGCGTAGTCTTTTGCCGGGCGGCCCTGCGTGGCCTGGGCGCGGAGCAGGGCCAGGGTCGTCGCGGCGCGTTCGTAGTCGGCCACCGCGCGGCGGGCCTCGTCGCCGTGGGCGTGGCGGGCCAGGCTGCGGGCTATCTTGCGGATGCGCAGCGAGGAGAGGGCCACCGGTTCCGCGGGGACCAGCCAGCCGGCCTGGGCGTAGACGGGGAGCTGGGCGCGTATCGTGCGGAGTTTGCCGCCGCGGGACCAGACCGCCAGCCACACCAGGAGGCCGAAGACCGGCGCCATCACGAAGGCGTACGCGCCGAGGAAGGCGTAGCCGTTCATCACCGCCGAGCCGTTCCACAGCGCGTGCATCGCGATCGCCAGCAGCAGCCCCGCCACCGGCAGCAGCACGCGGCGCAGGCGCTGACGCGCGACCGTCGTGGCCGCCAGGCCGAAGCCTATGCCCGCCATCGCCGTGAACAGCGGGTGCGCGAAAGGGGAGAAGACGATCCGGGCGACGAACGTCACCGTCACCGTCGCCAGGGGGCCGGAGTCGCCGAAGGTCTGGTTCTCCTCGTACGCACGGCCCAGGTACAGGATGTTCTCGGTGAACGCGAAGCCCGTGCCGATGATCCCCGCCAGCACCAGGCCGTCGACCAGGCCGGCGAAGTAGTGCCTGCGGAAGAGGAACAGCAGCAGTATCGCCGCCGCCTTCGCGCTCTCCTCCACCACCGGCGCCACGACCGCCATCCCCCACAGGTCCGCCTCGCGTGACGACGCCGTCGGCAGGCCGGTGGCGATCCAGCGGGCGGCGAAGGTGTTCGCCAGCATCGCGACGAGCGTCGCGGCGAAGGCGCCCCAGGCGAACGCGAAGATGCGGTAACGCCACGGTCCCGGCGCCACCCGGTCCAGCCACAGGAAGCCCGCGATCAGCAGCGGTACCGGCAGCAGCGCCAGCCCGCCGCCCAGGAGCATCCCGTGCGTGCCGGTCTCCGTCCACACCAGCCACAGGATCGCCAGGCCCGCCAGCGTCAGCAGGGTCGCCACCGCGCCTATTCGCACGCCCCTTCTGCGCCAGAACCGCCGGCCGGCGGGAGGGGTAGGTGCAGGAGGTGCCGCAGCTTTCGGGCGCGCGTCCTCGTACTCCGGGCGCGGGCCGAATTCCTCGGGCTCCCGCGGCCGGGTCATGAGCTGAGCGCCTTCGTACTGCACCCTTCGACCCTAGCCAGTCCTCCCGCCGCGCGCGACGGGCTATTTATCGGGGATGCGGCGGAAGAGCAGATCGTTCACGATGTGCCCCTTTCCGAGCCCCTGCCCCTCGAAGCGCGTACGCGGGCGGAAGTCCGGCCGCGGCGCGTAGCCGCCGGGGTGGGTGTTCTCGAAGTACGGCGACGCCTCCAGCGTCTGCAACATCCACTCCGCGTACGGCTCCCAGTCCGTCGCGCAGTGCAGCACCGCCCCCGGCGCCATCCGCGACGCCGCCAGCGCCAGGAACTCCGGCTGGATGAGCCGGCGCTTGTTGTGCCTCTTCTTGGGCCACGGGTCCGGGAAGTAGATCCGCATCCCCGCGAGCGCGCCCGGGGGCAGCATCTCGCGCAGCAGTATGACGGCGTCGCCGTTGCCGATGCGTACGTTCGTCAGGCCGCGCTGCTCGATGAGCCGCAGCAGGTTGCCCTGTCCCGGGGTGTGGACGTCGACGGCGAGGATGCCGGTCGCGGGGTCGGCGGCGGCCATGTCTGCGGTCGCCTCGCCCATGCCGAAGCCGATTTCGAGGACGACGGGGAGCCCGTCGAAGAGGTCGTCGAGATCGAGTACGGACGCGCCGTCGATGTCGAAGCCCCACTTCGGCCAGAGCCGCTTCAGGGCCTCGCCCTGTGCGAGCGTCACGCGGCTGCGGCGCGGCACGAAGGAGCGGATACGGCGCTCGTTGTGCGGCCCGGCGGGCGCGGGGGCGGGGCCGTCGGGGAACCTGGGCTGGGGACGATCGTGCTGATCGGGGTGGTCGGACACAGTGTCCCCATTTTACGGAGGCCCGCAGCCGGTGAAGGGGGTGGTCCCCCCTGCCCTCCAGCCGGTGAAGGGGGTGGTCCCCCCACCGGTCAGAGCAGGGCGAGCGTTCTGCGGGCGATCTCCCTGCCGATCGGCAGCGACGCCGTCGCCGCCGGGGACGGTGCGTTCAGTACGTGGATCGTCCGCGGCCCCTCCGCGAAGCGGAAGTCGTCCACCAGCGACCCGTCCGGCAGCACCGCCTGCGCCCGCACCCCCGCCTGTGCCGGGCGCAGGTCCTTCTCGTCGACGGCGGGCAGCAGCCGCCGTACGTCCTCGGTGAACGCCCGCCGGGACAGGGAGCGGCGGAGTTCGCCGGCGCCGTAGCGCCAGTGGCGGCGGGCTATGCGCCAACTTCCCGGGTACGCGACCGTGGCGGCGGCGTCGCGGGGGCTGAGGCTCGTACGGGAGTAGCCCTCCCGGGCCAGCGCGGGGACGGCGTTGGGGCCGAGGTGGACGGCGCCGTCGATGCCGCGGGTGAGGTGGACGCCGAGGAAGGGGAACGCGGGGTCGGGGACGGGGTAGACGAGGCCGTGGACGAGGTCGGCGACGTGGGGGGCCAGCTCGTAGTACTCGCCACGGAAGGGGATGATGCGCAGCCCGGGGCGGTCGCCGGCGAGGCGGGCGATGCGGTCGGAGTGCAGGCCGGCGCAATTGACCAGGGCCCGGGCGCGGACGACGTCACCGGCGGCGGTGCGGACGGCCACGGCGGGGCCGGTGGGACGGGTGGCGTCGGTGGGACGGACGGCCACGGCGGGGCCGGTGGCGACGATGGGACCGGTGGCGTCGGCGGGGCCGGTGGCGTCGCTGCTGTCAGCGGGGTTCGTGGGCGTGGACGTACGGGCCACGCCCGGGCGCCTCGCGATCGCCCGTACCTCCACCCCGTACCGCACCTCCGCTCCCGCCTCGCGCGCCAGCTCCGCCAGCGTCCGCGCCACCGCCCGGAAGTCGCACACCCCCGTCGTCGCCACGTGCAGCGCCGCCAGCCCGCGCACATGCGGCTCGTACTCGGTGATCTGCGCGGGCCCCAGCTCGCGCACCGGGATGCCGTTCTCGCGCCCGCGCTGCGCCAGGGCGTGCAGGCGCGGCAGCTCGTCCCGGTCCGTGGCGATGACGATCTTGCCGGTGACCGCGTGCGGCAGTCCGTGCTCGGCGCAGAAGGCGACCAGCTCGGCGGCGCCCTGCACCGCGTAGCGCGCCTTGAGCGAGCCCGGCCTGTAGTACAGCCCGCTGTGGATCACGCCGCTGTTGCGCCCGGTCTGGTGCTGGGCCGGGCCGGGTTCCTTCTCCAGGACGACGACGCGGATGCCGGGGGCGGCCCGCGTCAGCGCGTACGCCGTGGAGAGGCCGACGATGCCGGCGCCGATCACGAGTACGTCGCAGTCGTCGGCCATGGCACCTCCGGCAGGGGTCGGCCCCATCATCCCCCGAGCGGCCCGGCCGCCGCCAAACCAGGGGGCGCGAAGCCCCCTACCGCGGAGCCCCTTACCGCGGAGCCCCTTACCGCGGAAGCCGCGAGGGCCCTCGCGGCGGGGCCGCGGCACCCCCTACAGCGGCAGCCGCGGCGGGACCCCGCCCGCCACCGCGCGCTGCCGCGGCGCCGCGTCGCCCGTCCAGACCGACCCGCGGCGCATCAGCAGCCGCTGCAGCCACAGCTCCGTCGAGACCAGCTCCGCGAGACCGGCCAGCGGCAGCGCCTCGCCGTCCGCCGCCGCGCGCAGCGCCTTGCGTACGACCCGGCCCTCCACCAGACCCGCGTCCGCCAGCAGCGGCCGGTGGAAGAGGTCGGCCAGCTCCGTCGAGGCGCGGCGCAGCCCGATGCGCTCCGCCGACGCGGCGGCCGCCGCGGGGCCGGTCGTCGCGCCCCAGCCCGGCGGCAGCCCGCGGATCCCCGCGCCGTCGAGCACGGCGCCCAGCACCGCCGCCCGCGCGCCCGGCTGCACGCGCAGCGCCTCGGGCAGGGCGCGGCAGGCCCGTACGACCTGGTTGTCGAGGAAGGGGGCGTGCAGCCGCTGGAACCGGACCTCCGCGGCCTGCTCGAAGACGCGGTAGTCCGCGCCCAGTTGCGCCAGCGCCGCGGCGGCGCGGCGCTCGCCGGGGCGGCCGGTGCCGTCGCCGTTCGCGGTGCCCGCGGAGCCCCGGAGCCGTACCGACACCTCGGCCAGCGCCTCGCCCGTCAGCCACCGCGCCGCGGGCCCCGGCCGGCACCAGCTCAGCGCGGCCAGCGACGCGTCGAGCGCGCCCTGGCTGCGCCCTTGCGCCCCGCCGGGCACGCCCGTGGGGTCGTCGAGGAGCGCGTCTGCGCCTTCGGAGATGCCTTCCCAGTACGTCGTACGGGCCAGCCGGCGGGCCGCGCGGTAGACGGTCAGCGGCGCCAGCACCGAGCCCTCCGCGCGCGCCAGCGCCGTCACGGGCCGGAACAGCGAGCGCCGTCTGCGGTCCAGCAGCAGGTCCGCGAGCCGGGCCGGGTGCGCGTCCAGGACCTCGCGGGCGCCGACGCCGACCAGGTGGTCGGCGCTGCCCGCGGTCAGCCGGCGCCGGTGCCGGGCGGCGGCGACCAGGGAGGGGCCGGGCTCGTCCGTCAGCGGCATGCTCTCCAGGTCCGCGTACGGCAGCGCCGCCTCGCCCGCGGCCACCACCACGTGGTGCAGCCGCGGGTTGGCGGCGATGGTGCGGGCCCGCTCCAGCTCGGCTTCGTCGGCGCGCGCCGTCAGGTCGTTGAACGTCACGGCCACCAGCCGCTCGCCCTGCCCGGGGCCCAGCCCCGGGGGCGTACCGGGCGCGCCCGGCAGTCCGGCGGCCAGCAGCGCGAGGGTGCCGGAGGCGATGCCGCCGGACAGGTCGGCGCCGATGCCGGGCGCGGGGCCGCGTGCGGCGCGCCGGTCGGCCGGGCCCATGCCGGGTACGGGGCCGGGGTCGAGGCCGCCGTAGCCGGGTTCCGGCGCGTGGCGCGGGGCGGCGAGCCGGGCGCGTACGGACTCCACGAGCGCGTCGCGTACGCCCGCCACCGCCGGTTCGGTGTCCAGCGAAGGGGCGGCGACGGCGAGGGAGGCGCGCGGCTCGTAGCCGGTGATCTCCTTGGCGCCCTCGCGGAGGATGAGTGCGTGGCCGGGAGGCACGCGGCGCACGCCGGCGTACGGCGTGCCGTCGCCCAGCGCCTCCGGCACGTCGGGGCAGGCGAGTTGGGCGGCGAGGTGGGGGACGTCCAGCTCGGCCTCGATCAGGTCGGCGAGCGGGAGCGCGGCGGTCGCGTACGCGGTGCCGCCGTCCCAGGGGGCGTGGAAGACGGGGCGCGCGCCGGCGAGATCGCCGAGGACGGTGGTGCGGCGGCCGACCTGCGCGACGGCGGTGTACCCGCCGGACCAGGCGGTCAGGTGCCGTACCGCGCCGCCGCGGGTGGACAGCAGGCCCACGCGCAACTGGTCGTCGCTCGCGCCGCAGGTGCCGAAGATCGCCAGCCGGATCAGCGGTGCGACGTCGACCACGCGGATCTCGTCCGGCCGCCAGTCGCCGACCGCCCACAGCGGATCGGGGCCGCCCCAGACGAGCTGGGCGCCGACGGGGTGGAGGTCGTAGTCGTCGGCGGACTGCGCACCGTCGAGGAACGAGGGCGCGGCGGCGGCACTGCTCCACCCCACCAACCACCGCATGCGCGCCTCCTCGTGGGCAACTGGGGACGTATCGGCATATGCCAAGCGAGCCAGGCGAGCCGGGCGATCGGCATCAACTCCGCCACGCTCAGGGCGTACTGCCGCTTCGTCAGGACCAATGCTGCCACGAGAGGGGCGCATGTGAGTGGATGCGGTCGTGCGGGAGTCTGCTCGTCACGGCCGGAAGCGCCCCCGGAGGCCGCCGCGCGGGCGCGCTCAGGGCAGTTGGGCGCCCCGGCGGGGTCCGCACGAGGAAGAGGATCAACAGGCGGTACGAACCGCCCCCCCGGCGCGCCGTCCGAAACGCGGTACCGGCACCCGGGCGGTGCCCGGACTCCGGTGCGGCCGTCCCCTACGCCCGGATCTACACCCCCCGCGAGGGGCGTCATTCAGCCATTCTCCACACGGCGCAATCCCGGCCATCCAAGCCCGACTTCCTGGCTTGTGTGGTCCGGGAAGCGTCCCGCGCTCCCCGGACCGTGAGCCGCCGCCCGCGGGGATGAATGACGGCGGAGTTCCCCAGGCCCGCCGCTTTCCCAGGCGCGGCGAGCCGACCCACGGACAACCAGCCAAGCGTGCGCCGCCCTTTGCGGGCAGAGCGCACGTACGGCGCACCGCCACACGACCCCGGAGCACGCGCGCTGCAATCCCGCCATCCGGAAACATTCCTCTTAACGGTCGGGATCCGGCGAACTACGCTGGGTGCATATGCGACCCGGCCGGATCCCCACCTGCCGGACGGGAGCCGTCGGTGGTCGAGGGGTGTGCATGTCCAGGACGCCACGCGGGCCGAACGAGAAGCTGGGCCACATGCTCGCGCTCGCCGGGATCAGCAACGCCGGACTCGCCCGCCGGGTCAATGACCTCGGCGCGCAGCGCGGCATGACGCTTCGGTACGACAAGACATCCGTCGCCCGGTGGGTGACGAAGGGGATGGTGCCCCAGGGCGCCGCGCCCCACCTGATCGCCACCGCCATCGCCGGCAAGCTCGGCCGCCCCGTGCCGCTGCACGAGATAGGGCTGGCCGACACCGACCCGGCGCCCGAAGTGGGCCTGGCGTTCCCGCGCGATGTCGGCGAGGCGGTGCGCTCGGCCACCGAGCTGTACCGGCTCGACCTCGCCGGGCGGCGCGCGGGCAGCGGCGGCATCTGGCAGAGCCTCGCGGGCTCCTTTGCCGTCAGCGCGTACGCGACGCCCGCCTCCCGCTGGCTGATCACGCCGGCCGACGGCTCGGTCGCCCGCGGCCTCGACGGCGTCGACCCGCAGCACGCGCCCGCGGCGGACGGCTCGGGGCCGCGGCGTGTGGGGCACAGCGACGTCGCCAAGCTGCGCGACGCGGCGGACGAGGCGCGGCGCTGGGACTCCAAGTACGGGGGCGGCGACTGGCGGGCGTCGATGGTGCCGGAGTGCCTGCGCGTGGACGCGACGCCGCTGCTGCTCGGCGCGTACACCGACGAGGTCGGGCGCTCGCTCTTCGGCGCGACCGCGGAACTCACCCGGCTCGCCGGGTGGATGGCCTTCGACACGGGGCAGCAGGAGGCGGCACAGCGGTACTACATCCAGGCGCTGCGGCTCGCCCGGGCGGCGGCGGACGTGCCGCTCGGCGGGTACGTCCTGGCGTCGATGTCGCTCCAGGCGACGTACCGCGGCTTCGCCGACGAGGGCGTGGACCTCGCCCAGGCGGCGATCGAGCGCAACAGGGGGTTGGCGACGGCGCGTGCGATGAGCTTCTTCCACCTCGTCGAGGCGCGGGCGCACGCCCGCGCACAGGACGAGGCGTCGTGCGGCACGGCCCTGGCGGCGGCGGAGAGCTGGCTGGAGCGCGCCCGCGAGGGCGACCCCGACCCTGCCTGGCTCGACTTCTACGCCTACGACCGGCTGGCCGCCGACGCCGCCGAGTGCTACCGCGACCTGCGGGTGCCGCGGCAGGTGCGGCGGTTCACCGAACAGGCGCTGGCGCGGCCGACGGAGGCGTTCGTCCGCTCGCACGGGCTGCGGCTGATCGTGGCGGCGGTGGCGGAGCTGGAGTCGGGGAACCTCGACGCGGCGTGCGCGCAGGGCACGCGGGCGGTGGAGGTCGCGGGCCGGATCTCGTCGGCGCGGACGACGGAGTACGTGAAGGACCTGCTGGCCCGGCTGGAGCCGTACGGCGACGAGCCGATGGTGGCGGAACTGCGCGAGCGCGCCCGCCCGTTGCTGGTCGCGCCGGCGTAGGGGGTACGCACCCGGGCGTGCGCGGCGGCGCGATGCGCCAGGGCACAGTCCGCCGGGACACGGTGAGTCGGCGCGTACGGGGCTCGCGCGCGGCCCCGGCAGCGGCGTGCGGGCCTCCGGACGGCGCGGCGCTCAGCGGCAGTCGATGACCGAGTCCGCCCAGTCCGTCAGCAGCGCGGTGTGGATGGGGTGCTGCGGTTCCGCTTCCAGCCGGATGGTCTCGGTGCCCGACGGCAGGCCCACGTCGACCACGGCCGCCTGCTCGCCGGCCTCGACCCAGTCCGAGCGCCAGAGCCGGGCGCCGTCGCCGTAGACGGTGAACCTGGCCGCGCCCAGGCGGTACATCATGTCGTCGATGCCGGCCGCCGCCCGGTAGCGGGTGCAGGACCGGTTCAGCTCGATGACCAGGGACGACTTCGCCTGGACCGTGACGCCGTGGGCGTAGGTCGTGCCGCCGACGTCCAAGTCCTCGCGCTGCCACCACCATCCGCTGCGGCTCGCGACGATCTCCGGGTCCGTGCCGTCGCCGAGGACGTCGGCCTCCAGGCCCGCGACGCGGTACGGCTCGGCGGGGGGCGGCGGTGGCGGTGGGGACGGCGGCTTCGGCGTCGGGGTGGGCGTCGGGGTCGGCGTGGGCGTCGGTGTCGGCGTGGGACTGGGGGAGGACGGCTCCGGGGTCGGGGTGGGCGTCGGCGTCGGGGCGGGCTCCGCCGGCTCGGGGGCAGGGGGCGGGGGAGTGGGCTCCGGCTTCTTCTCGGGCGGGGGCGCCGGAGGCGGCGCCGGGGCCGAGCTGGCGGGCGGGTTGGCGACCGGCTCCTTCTCGCCGCCGCCGCCGGAGAGTACGAGCGCCAGCGCCGCTGCCGCCGCGGCCACGACGATGCCCGCCGCGGCCGCGACCTTGACCGGCGCACCGACCCCCTCGCCCACCGCCGCACCGGCACCGCCGGCCGCACCCGAGCCCGCCCCGCCGCCGATGCCGCCGACGCCGCTCGCCGCCGCCGCGGCCCCCGCCCCGGTGGCACCCGCCGCCCCGGCACCCGCGCCGATGCCCGCGAACCCGGCGGCCTTCGCCGCCGCGGCCGACGCGAACCAGCCGACGACCGCGACCGGAAGCAGCGTGCTGAGCCGGGAGTTGACGTCAGCGACCTCGACCGCCGCCATCCGGCACCGCACGCAGCCGTCCAGGTGCTTGCGCAGCCCCCGCTCGGCGCGCATCCGCAGCCCGCCGCGGGCGTACGCGCCGAGCCGGTCCGCGTACCGGGCGCAGTCGCCGCCCGCGGTGAGCGCGGTCGAGACGTGCGCCTGGAGGTACGCCTGCTTGAGCCCTTCGCGGGCGCGGTGAGCCAGTACGGCGGTCGCGTTGGCGGTGAGCCCGAGGAGCGGCGCGACCTGGCTGGGGGACTCGTCCTCCACCGTCGTGTGCCACAGCACGGTCTGCCAGCGCTCGGGCAGGCTGCGGAACGCCTGCACCGCCATCGACTGCTCGGCCTCGTGCATGGCCCGTACGTCGGCGCCCAGGTCGAGGGTGTCGTCGTCGGAGACCGGCCGCGTGGCCTGGGTCGCGAAGACGGCGAAGTCGTCGACGAGTTGCTCGCGCTTGGCGGTCTTCGTCCAGGCGGCGGCGACCCGCCGCACGGTGGTCAGCAGATACGCCCGTACCGCGGTCTCGGGACCGGCGCCGCCGCGGACCGCCTGGAGCGTGCGGGCGAACACCTCGGCGGTGAGGTCGTCGGCGGTGTGCGAGTCGCGGCAGCAGGTGCGCGCGTAGCGGCGGACCGCCGGGGCGTGCCGCTGGTACAGCTCCTCGTACGCGCTGTCGTCCCCCGTACGCATCCGGGCGACCAGTTCGGTGTCCGAAGGCAGGGGTCCCGTGACCCCCTCGTCCCGTCGCTCACGCTGCTTGGGGATGGCCCCCACGGCCTCGTCGGCACCGCCGGAGTTCCCGCCGGATGTCCCGCCGTCCATGGCATGCCCGCGATCGTCCGGATCGTCAACTGCCATGCCGCAAGCTCCCGTAGACGCTCGTCCCGCCCGTCATCGGGTGAGCGTGTCACAACGGACCGTGGTCGCCGTCCGCGTTGACCGGTCAACCACCCGTTGGGGGGTTTTCCCGCTCGCGGCGCACTACCGGTCACGCTTTCGGGGTAGACGGCGGCCTCGTTTGACGAACGGGCCGCTACGCCGGCCACGGAAGCCGACGTCCGGCGAGAGGCACCCTGACGGGCGACACCGTCAACACGTACCACCGCCGGCGGGGCCACCCGTCAAGGGGAACCCCCGCGGGGCCCGTCAGGGCACGCCGAGGCACACCCCGGCGCACCCCTGTCGGGCACGGCCCGGGGCTCAGCCCTCCGCGTGCGGCCGCAGCCCGTCGAGCAGGATGTCCAGCAGCCGCGCGGACGCGACCGCCTGCTGCTCCGGGTCCGGCAGGGACGGCGCCGCGGTGGCTATCACCAGCAGCACGTCCGACACCGATACGTCGGCGCGCAGCGACCCCGCGTCCCGGGCGCGCGCGACCAACTGCCCGACCACGTCGAGCAGCGCCGCCGCGTCCGTACCGCCGACGCTCGCGCCCTCCGCACCCGCGCTCTCACCCGCGACCGCACCGCCGGCCTGCGCCGCCGTGCCGTCCGGCGAGGGCCGCTGCTGCGGCACCCGCGGCTCGCCCTCCTGCGCCTGCGCCGTCACGCCCAGCACCTGCGGCGGCAGCAGCCGCCCGGCACCGGAGTCGACGGAGGCGCGGAGGAAGCGGGCCAGCGCGGCCCACGGCTCGTCCTCCTGCTGCAGCGCCGCGCGGGCCTGCTCGGTGAGCCGGGCGGTCTCCGCCTCGGCGATGCGCTTGACCAGCACTTCCTTGCTCGGGAAGCGGCGGTACACCGTGCCTACGCCGACCCTGGCGCGGCGGGCGACGTCCTCCATCGGGGCGCCGTAACCCAGCTCCCCGAAGACCTCGCGCGCGGCGCGCAGGACGTGCTCCAGATTGCGCTGCGCGTCGACCCGCAGCGCCGACCGGCCATTCGTCGGCAGTTCGCCGGAAGTGTCCGGTCCCGACATGTTTGCTGACAGACGACTGCTCTGAACCTGCATCTCTGTTTCCCCCGGTTATGACAGTCTCCCCCCGGAGACTCCCCACCCTGCTTACCGGAGTGCATCTGGTCGGGCCACTCCGGCTCGTACGAACATAGTTCAGCAGAAGTCAAGAGAGAAGGGGCTGTGGATAAGGATCGGCCGCGGGTCGGACACCTCGGGCGCCGGAAATCCTTCCCCCGCCTGTGGACAAAAGTCCGAACGCGGTGCGTCATGGGTGTTCCGAGGTCGCCGTCGGCGGCCTCGCCCCGGGCCCGCACCGCCGCCGGCGGCGCGCGGCGAGGCCGGGCCCCAGGCGGGACCCCAGGCAGGAGGTTGCCCATGACGGATCCGACGCGCGTCCTCGTCGTCGGTGGCGGCAACGTCGGGATGGCCGCGGCCATGCGGCTGCAGAAGCACCTCGGCAAGCAGCTCAGAAGAGGCGCGGCGCAGATCACCGTGGTCGCCCCCGACCCGTACATGACCTA
Organism: Streptomyces sp. NPDC004134; assembly: GCF_042874195.1. NCBI lineage: Bacteria > Bacillati > Actinomycetota > Actinomycetes > Kitasatosporales > Streptomycetaceae > Streptomyces > Streptomyces sp. NPDC004134. Next base: position 28,583 of record NZ_JBIAMS010000044.1, read on the forward strand.
CCAGCCCTTCCTCGCCGAGGCCGCCGCCGGCTCCGTACAGCCGCGTCACGTCGTGGTGCCGCTGCGGCGCGTGCTGCCCCGCTGCCGCGTGGTCGCCGGCCGCGTGACGTCCGTCGACCACCCCGGGCGCACCGCCCGCGTCTCGACGCTCGCCACCGACGAGACCGGCGAACCGCCACTGGAGCTGGCGTACGACCAGCTCGTGCTGGTGCCCGGATCCGTCTCCCGGGTGCTGCCGGTGCCCGGGCTCGCCGAGTACGGCATCGGCTTCACCTCGATCGAGGAGGCCATCGGCCTCCGCAACCACGTGCTCGAACAACTCGACATCGCCTCCTCCACCCGCGACGCCGCCGTCCGGGAGGCCGCGCTGACGTTCGTGTTCGTGGGGGGCGGCTACGCCGGCGTGGAAGCCCTCGCCGAGCTCGAAGACATGGCGCGTTACGCCACCCGCTACTACACCGGCGTACGCCCCGCGGACATGCGCTGGGTCCTCGTCGAGGCGAGCAACCGCATCCTGCCGGAGGTCGGCGAGCGGCTCGGCGAGTACGCCGTACGAAGGCTGCGCGAACGCGGCATCGACGTACGCCTGGAGACCCGCCTGTCAAGCTGTACGGACCGCGTCGCCCAACTCGACGACGGCGCCCGCTTCCCCACCCGCACCCTCGTGTGGACCGCCGGCGCCCGCCCCCACCCCGTGCTCGCCGCCACAGGACTGCCCCTCGACGACCGCGGCCGCCTGCGGTGCACCCCCGACCTGCGCGTCGAGGGCGAGGACGCCGTCTGGTCCGCCGGCGACGCGGCCGCCGTACCGGACCTCACCGCCGACGAACCCGGCGCACTCTGCGCCCCCAACGCCCAGCACGCCGTCCGCCAAGCCCGCGTCCTCGCCGACAACCTGGCCGCAGCCCTGCGCGGCGCGCCCCTGCGCGACTACCGGCACCGGTACGCAGGTTCCGTCGCCTCCCTCGGCCTCCACAAAGGCATCGCCTATGTGTACGGCCACCGGCTGAAGGGCTACCCTGCCTGGCTCATGCACCGTGCGTACCACCTAGGCAAGCTCCCCACCGTGGGCCGCAAGGCGCATGTGCTCGCCGAGTGGACCCTTGCCGGACTGTTCAAGCGGGAGATCGTCGCCCTCGGCTCGCTGGAACACCCCCGGGCGGAATTCGAACTCGCCACCCGGTCGGGTCGCGGCCCTGACGGCGACTGAGGCGGGGCATGTGACCATGGACGGGCACGAAGCGGCACGGAGCGAAACGAACGACCAACGAGTGGACCTGGGACTGGCACGCTTGAACTTCACGCGCTGGAGCCCCCGGCTCCCCGGATCCCCGCGCCGCACCGCCGCCGCGCGGGGCTTCCGCGGTGCCGTCCCCTCCGCCCGCGCCGGACGGCAGGGCCGCCGCGCCGCGGCGGAACCGCCCCCCGGCGCCGAGCCGGACGCCGACCCCGGCGGCACGGCGAGCGGCGGCGGCGACACGGGCCCGGAACCCGATACGGAACACGACGTCGACCCCGGCATCGAGCTGCCCGTCAGCGCCACCCTCGGCCGGCTGCCGGCACCCGTCGCGGTCGTCCACGGCCCCGACCACCGCATCGCCTACGTCAACGACGCCTACGCCGCCGTCTTCGGCGCCCGCGCCCCGGGCCGCCCGGCCCGCGACGCGCTGCCCGAACTCGCCGAGCTGGGCCTGCTGCCGCTGATGGACCAGGTGCTGCGCAGCGGCACCCCGCGCACCGTCAAGGCCCGCCGCGCCCCCGACTCCCGCTCGTACACGTTCACCTGCAGCCCCATCGACGTCGGCGAGAGCGGCGGCGTGCTCGTCTCCGCCGCCGACGTCACCGACCAGGTGGAGGCCGCCGAGCGGCTGCGCGCCGGCGAGCGCATGCAGCGCGAGGCCGCGGTGGCGCTGCAGCGCAGCCTGCTGCCGGAGAAGCTGGAGCACCCCGACGACCTGCGGGTCGCGGCCAAGTACCAGCCCGGCGGCACGGACGCCGCGGTCGGCGGCGACTGGTACGACGTCATCACCCTCGGCGCCGGCCGCACGGCCATGGTCATCGGCGACGTCATGGGCCGCGGCGTCCGCGCCGCCGCCGTCATGGGCCAGTTGCGCACCGCGGTGCGCGCGTACGCGCGCCTGGACCTGCCGCCGCACGAGGTGCTCCAGCTCCTCGACGGACTCGCCTCCGAGATCGACCCCAACCAGATCGCCACTTGCGCGTACGCCGTCCACGACCCGCACGAGGGCCGCCTGGTGCACGCCTCGGCCGGCCACCTGCCGATCCTCATCCGCGACGCGGACGGCACCGTGCGCCGCGTCGACGAACCCACGGGACCGCCCCTCGGCACCGGCGGCTGGGTGCACGGCTCCGCGGAACTGCCCTTCCCGCCCGGCTCGACGGCCGTCCTCTACACCGACGGCCTCATCGAGCGGCGCGGCCAGGACATCGAGGAGGGCGTGAACGCGCTGGTGAGCGCGTTCGCCGGCGCCACCGGTGCACCGGGCGTCGTCTGCGACCGCCTCATCCGCTCCCTCGGCGTCACCGCCGAGCACGACGACGACGTCGCCGTGCTCGTCCTGGAGCACCCGCTGCGCGACGACGGCGAGGCCGAGCTGTTCCGCAGCGCGGCGCTCGACCTCCTCGGCGGCGTCGAGGCGGCCCCGCGCGCCCGCGCCTTCGCCGACGGCGTCCTGGCGAGCTGGCGCTTCCCGGCGGAGCTGCGCGAGCTGGGCGTGCTGGCGGCCAGCGAACTCGTCGCCAACTCCCTGCAGCACGGCTCCCCGCCGATGCGGCTGCGCCTGCGGCGTACGGACCGGAGGCTCATCGTCGAGGTCACCGACGGCGACGACCGGCTGCCGCGCCGCCGCCAGGCGGAGCCCGGCGACGAGAACGGCCGCGGCATCTCCATCGTCGCCACGATCGCCTCGACCTGGGGCTCACGCCGCACGCTGGGCGGCGGCAAGGCGGTGTGGTGCGAGTTCGCCCTGCCGGGCGAGCACGGCCACTGAGGCCGCGTACGGAACGGGCGCACCCGCGCGGGCAGGAGCCCGCGCGGGTGCGCGCCTAGGCCGCCTGCACGGGCGCGGGCTCCGCCCCGGCCGCCGCCGGCTTGTGGGCCGCCACCTGCACGGTGCCCGCGAGCCGCGGGCAGTCCTGCACCGGCGTCAGCCGTCGGCCCAGCACCAGCCCCATCACCGTGATGCCCAGCGAGCACACGACGAGCATCGAGATGTACGCCCCGTACGCCCCGGCGCCCGCCATGAGCCCGCCGACCGCGGGCCCGATCGCCAGCGCCAACTGCTTGACCAGCGCGAACACCGAGTTGTAATGCCCGATGTGCGAACCTGGCGCCAGATCCGCCACCAGAGGTGCCACGGTCGGCGACAGCATCGCCTCGCCGAGCCCGAAGAGCGCGTACGTGGAGATGATCGCCGCCGTCGCCATCGCCTGCCCGCCGGCGACCCACCCGGAGGCCGCGGCCACCAGCCACGCGAACGTCCATATGAGCCCGACCACGGCGATGACCCGGCTGCGCCTCCGCCGCTCCACGAGCCGCAGCACGGCGAACTGCGCCACGACGATCACCGCGGTGTTCGCCGCCAGCGCCACCCCGAGCGTCGACGGGGATATCCCCGACACCTCGACCGCGAACGCCGACAGCCCGGACTCGAACTGCCCGTAGCAGGCGAAGAACATCACGAAGCCCAGCACGCAGAGCCACACCATCGCCCGGTCCCCGAGCAGGATCCGCCAGCGGCCCCGGGCACCCTCGCCCGCCGGTACGGCGTGCGCGGCGCGCGTCCCGCGCGGCAGCCGCACCGTGGCGACCACGGCGCCGAGCACCAGGAACATCACGGACTCGATGGCGAAGAGCCGCACGAACGACCCCGCGTGCTCCTCGTCCACGAGCAGTCCGCCCAGCAGACCGCCGACACCGAGGCCGAGGTTGTTCAGGAAGAACTGCGTGGCGAACGCCCGCGACCGCGTCACCGTCGTCGAGCACCACACGATCATCGTCGCCAGCGCCGGCTGGATGACCGCCATCCCGGCGCCCATGACCAGAGTCGACGCGAGCACCATCGGCGCCGTCGAGGCCAGCCCCAGCGACAGCGCCCCGGCCGCGGCCGCGACCGTACCGGCAAGGGCCACGGGCAGCGGCCCGCGCCGGTCGATGAACCGCCCGGTGAAGGGCAGCACGAGCAGGGCGGCCATGGCGAACCCGGCGAGCGCGACACCCGCCGTCGTCGAGCCGAGATCCCGCACCCGCGATACGTACAAGAACGTGTACGGCACGGTGAAGCCGCTGCCGAAGGCACTCAGCGCGTTCCCCACCTGGATCCTGCGGAGGGCCGCGGCGCCGGTCTCGCGTGTCACTACTCACCACCCATGCACACGTGCGCCCCGGCGCCGAGAAGCTACCGGGTCGAAGACTTCGATGCTAAAGTTCAGAGCTAAAGAGTACATGACTGAGAAGTTCGACGCGAACGAGATTGGTGGAATACTGCGCGCCATGTCCGACAGCGACGCCCCGGCCCCCGACGCCGCCCGGCCGCCCACGCAGGAGCTGCGCTCCCTCGACGAGCAGGTCGCGCTCTACCAGCGGGAGTTCCAGGACCTCGACCCCCAGGTCGAGCAGATCGTCTCGGCCCTCAGCCGCCTCAACCGGCGCATGACCGTCGCCTACGGCCGCCACCTCTCCGACATCGGCATCAACGGCGCCGAGTGGGAGGTGCTCAAGGCCCTCGTGCTCGCCGGCGCCCCGTACCAGCTCGGCCCCGGCGAGCTGGCCAAGCGCCTCGGCCTCACCCCCGCCGCGATGACCCACCGCATCGACCGCATGGTCACCGAGGGCCTGGTCACCCGCGAACGCGACGAGGCCAACCGCGTCCGCGTCATCGTCGGCATCACCGAACTCGGCCGCGAGAAGTGGTTCGCGACCATGCGCATGGGCACGGACTGGGAGGAGGACCTGCTCCAGGACCTCACCCCGACCGAACGCACCCTGCTCGGTGACCTGCTGACCCGCCTCCTCCGCCGCGTCGAGGACGCCCAGCCGGACGCGAGCGGCCGACTGTCCGATCTGGACTAGCTCTTGATCGCGCTTGACACGTGTCGGGCCGCTCCGTAAAGTTCTTCGGGTTGCCACGGGGCCGTTGAGGTTCTGGAGTGCGACGGTGGCCGTCCCTGAGGGGCGGCTCGTCCCATCTTCTCGTTGT
>NZ_JBIAMS010000045.1:0-30912 GCF_042874195.1 Streptomyces sp. NPDC004134
GCCAGGGCACCCACCTCGACGTGCGGGTGCTGCTCCACGTACGCCGCCAGCCGCTCGGCCGACTGCGCGAGCGCGGCCGCCGTACGGGCCGAGACCACCACGGGCACCGGAGTCGGCTCTGCCGCCGACTCCGCGCCGCCGGTCGGCTCCGGCGTCGCCGTCGGCGACTGCGCCGGGCCGGCCTCCAGGATCACGTGCGCGTTCGTGCCGCTGATCCCGAACGACGAGACCGCCGCGCGCCGCGGCTCACCCGTCTCGGGCCAGGGCCGCGCCTCGCTGAGGAGGGCGACGTGGCCCGTGTCCCATTCCACGTGGCTGGAGGGCTCGTCGACATGCAGGGTCCGGGGAAGGTGTCCGTGGCGGAGGGCCTCGACCATCTTGATGACACCGGCGACCCCGGCCGCAGCCTGGGTGTGCCCGATGTTGGACTTGATGGAGCCCAGCCACAGCGGACGATCAGCCGTGTGCCCCTGGCCGTACGTCGCCAGCAGCGCCTGCGCCTCGATCGGGTCGCCCAGGGTGGTCCCCGTACCGTGCGCCTCCACCGCGTCGACCTGGCCGGCACTCAGCCCGGCGCTGGCAAGCGCCTGCTCGATGACCCGCTGCTGCGACGGGCCGTTCGGGGCGGTGAGGCCGTTGGAGGCGCCGTCCTGGTTGACGGCCGAGCCGCGCAGGATGGCGAGCACCTGGTGCCCGTTGCGCTGGGCGTCGGACAGGCGCTCCAGGAGGACGAGACCCGCGCCCTCGCCCCAGCCGGTGCCGTCCGCCGCGTCGGCGAAGGGCTTGCAGCGGCCGTCGGCGGCCAGGCCGCGCTGGCGGGAGAACTCCAGGAACGCGGAGGGCGTGGACATCACGGTGACGCCGCCGGCGAGGGCGAGGTCGCACTCGCCGTTGCGCAGCGCCTGCGCGGCGAGGTGCATGCCGACCAGGGACGACGAGCAGGCGGTGTCGATGGTCATGGCCGGGCCTTCGAGGCCGAAGGTGTACGCCACCCGCCCCGAAGCCACGCTCGCGGCGCTGCCGTTGCCGAGGTAGCCCTCGAAGCCCTCAGGGGTCCGGTGCATCAGACGCGGGCCGTAGTCGGCGTAGATGACGCCGGTGAAGACGCCGGTGTTGCTGTCCCGCAGGCTGGTGGGGTCGATGCCGGCCTGCTCGAAGGCTTCCCAGGCGGTCTCCAGCAGCAGCCGCTGCTGCGGGTCGGTGGCCAGGGCCTCGCGGGGGTTCATGTGGAAGAAGTCCGCGTCGAACCTGTCCGCGTCGTGCAGGAAGGCGCCGTGGCGCGTGTACGTCTTGCCCGTCGCGTCCGGGTCCGGGTCGTAGAGGTTGTCCAGATCCCAGCCGCGGTTGACCGGGAACTCCGAGACCGCGTCCGTGCCCTCGGCCACCAGCCGCCACAGGTCGTCCGCCGAGCGGACCTCGCCGGGGTAGCGGCAGGCCGTCGAGACGATCGCGATGGGGTCGCCGTCGGTGACGGTGCGGGCGGCGAGCGCGCGGGGGCCGGCGGGCGCGGTGTCGAGGAGCCGGCCGAGGAGATGACGGGTGAGGGCGTCGGGGGTGGGGTGGTCGAAGATGAGGGTCGCCGGGAGGCGGAGTGCGGTGGTGGTGGTGAGCTGGTTGCGGAGTTGGACGGCGGTGAGGGAGTCGAAGCCCAGTTCCTTGAAGGGGCGGTGGGGGTCGATGGTCTCGGCGGTGCCGTGGCCGAGGACCGCGGCGATGTTGCTCCGTACGACATCGAGGACGACCTTGTGCTGCCGCTCGGGCTCGGCGAGCGCGGCGAGCTGCTCCACGAGCGCGTTGCCGTCGGCCGCGGCCGAGGAGGCGGCGGTACGTCGGGTCTGCCGGACGGCCAGGCCGCGGAAGAGGACGGGGAGCCGGTCCGGGGTGCGGAGGGCGGAAGGCGTCACCGGGAGGCAGAGGTGGTGGGGCTGGGGGGTGGTGAGAGCGGTGTCGAGAAGGTGGAGCGCGTGCTCGGTGTCGAGCGGGGTGGTGCCGTGGGTGACCGTGCGGACTTCGTTGTCGCTGAGGTGGCCGGTGAGGCCGGTGGCCTGCTTCCAGTAGCCCCAGGCGAGGCTGGTGGTGGGCAGGCCGAGCCTGGTGCGGTGGTGGGCGAGGGCGTCCAAGTAGGTGTTGGCGGCGGCGTAGTTCGCTTGCCCGGGGTTGCCGAGGGTGCCTGCCGCTGAGGAGTAGAGGACGAAGTGGGCGAGGTCCAGGTCCTTGGTCGCCTCGTGGAGGTGGTACGCGGCGTCGACCTTGGGGGCGAGGACCGGGTGCAGCGTCTGCGGGGTGAGCTGGGCGAGGGTGGCGTCGTCGAGGGCCCCGGCGGTGTGGATGACGGCGGTGAGGGGGTGCTGTTCGTCGACGGAGGTGACGAGGGTGCGTACTGCGTCGGCGTCGGTCACGTCGCAGGCCGCGACGGTGACGTGGGCGCCGAGGTCGGTGAGTTCGTCGCGGAGTGCGGTCGCGTGGGGGTGGTCGGGGCCGCTGCGGGAGGCCAGCAGGAGGTGGCGTACCCCGTGCTCGGTGACGAGGTGACGTGCCGTCAGGCTTGCGAGACCGCCGGTGCCGCCGGTGATCAGAACGGTGCCCTCGGGGTTGAGGGGCCGGGCCCCGGCGTCGGTGGCGGTGGAGCGGGTCAGGCGTGGGGTGAGCAGGTGACCGTTGCGGACGGCGAGTTGGGGTTCGCCCGTGGCCAGCGCCTCGGCCAGGTGCGGGACGTCGGCCGCGCTCGCGCTGCCGCCCGCGGTGTCGGTGTCGATGAGGCGGATGCGGTCGGGGTTCTCGTTCTGGGCCGTACGGACCAGGCCCCACAGCGGTGCGTGCGCCAGGTGGACGTCCTCGGCCGGGTCGGTGGCCACCGCGCGGTGGGTGAGGACGACCAGTTGCCGGTCCGTCTCGTCGTTGGCGGCCAGCCAGCTCCGCAGGTGGGTGAGCAGCGCCTCGGTCGCGACGTGCGCCGCGGCCGGGGTGTCCTCAGCGGCGGGCGCGGCGGCGTACACGTCCACCTGGTCGAGATCCACCTGCCCCACCGAAGCGGCGGGGGTGGGGCTCCAGGCGAGGTGGAAGAGGCTGTTGCGGGTCGCGGCTCCCGCCTGGGCGCCGCTGGTCAGCGCGGTCGCGTCGACCGGCCGGGTGTTGAGGGCGGCGATCGTGGCGACGGGCGCGCCGGTGGGGTCCCAGGCGCGGAGCGCGAGGTCGTGGCCGTACTCGCCGGTGGGGGTGAGGGTGGCGCGGAGCCGGGTGGCGCCGGTGGCGTGGACGGACACACCGCTCCACGCGAACGGCAGCCGCAACTCCTGTGTCCCGTCGCCGTCTTCGCCGAGATTGCGGGTGGCGAGCGGGTGGAGGGCGGCGTCGAGCAGGGCGGGGTGGATCGTGTGCCCCGCGGTGTCGGCGTCCTCGGTGAGGCTGATGTCGGCGTGAAGGGTGCCGTCCGGATGCGACCAGGCGGAGGTGACGCCCTGGAAGGCGGGCCCGTACTCGTAGCCGGCCGCCGCCATCCGGGCGTAGAGGTCCGCGATGTCGAGCCGCTCTGCCCCGGCGGGGGGCCACTGGGTGAGCGGCTGGGGCGCCTCGGCCGGTTCGGCGGTGAGGGTGCCGGTGGCGTGGCAGGTCCACGGCTCGGGCTCGGCGTCGTCGTCGGCGTGGGGCCTGGAGTGGATCGTCACCTGCCAGCCGTCAGCGTCCGGCTGGGGTGCGGCGGTGACCTGGAGGTCTCGGGCGCCGGTCTCCTCCAGCACCAGCGGTGCCTGGAGCGTCAGTTCTTCGAGGTGGGTGGCGCCGGTGTGGTCGCCGGTGTGCAGGGCGAGGTCCACGAGCGCGGTGCCGGGGAGCAGCACGGTGCCCGTGACCGCGTGGTCGGCGAGCCAGGGGTGGGTGCTCGGGCTGACCCGGCCGGTGAACACGGTCGTGGCATACGGGCCTTGTGCACCGGCGGCCGGGTCCTCGCCGCCGTCGGCGAGCTGCACGGCCGCGCCGAGCAGTGCGTGGGCGCTGCTGATCTGGCCGAGATCGCCGGCGCTGGTGAGCTGCGCGGAGGTCTGGATCCAGTAGCTGTCGCGCTGGAAGGGGTACGTGGGCAGCTCGGGCAGCAGCTCGGCGGATTCCTCGGCGCTGGAGAGCTGAGCGCTGAGGTCGATCGGGTGGTGGTGGGCGTGGAGGTTCGCCAGCGCGAGGAGGAAGCGGGTCCTGGCCCCGTTGTTGCGGATGAGGGTGGTGTGGTGGCGGGCTGGGGTGGTCCGCTGCTCGAAGGTGTCGGCCAGGGCAGCGGTCATGACCGGGTGGGGGCTGGACTCGATGAGGGTGTGGTGGCCGTCGTCGAGGAGTTGTTCGAGGGTGGTGTGGAAGTGGACGGGGTGGCGGAGGTTGTCGAACCAGTACTCCGCGTCCAGCAGTTGGTCCGGCGCGAGCAGCGCGCCGGTGTGGGTGGAGTAGAACGGAATGGCCGGGGCCACGGGGCGGATCGCGGCCCGCTCGCTCAGATCGTTGAGGATGGTGTCGCGCAGGTTCTCGACGTGGGGGGTGTGCGAGGCGTAGTCGACGGGGATGAGGCGGGCGCGGATGTCCCGCTCCTGGTACGTGTTGACCAGGTCCGTCAGGGGCTGGGTCTCGCCGGCGAGGATGGTGGTGTGCGGGCCGTTGATCGCCGCTACGTAGACACCCTCGGGGAGATCCTGGAGCTCGTCTGCCGGCAGTGGGAACGAGGCCATGGTGCCGGTGCCCGCGAGGCGGGTGATGGCTTGTGCCCGCAGCGCGACGACGGCGATGGCGTCGGGCAGGGTCAGTGCTCCGGCGACGTACGCGGCGGCGATCTCGCCCTGCGAGTGGCCGATCACGGCGTCGGGCTCCACGCCATGGTGGCGTAGCAACTCGGCAATGCCCGTCATCACGGCGAACAGCGCGGGCTGCACGACATCCACGCGGTCCAGGGCGTTCTCGTCCTCGCTCGCGAGGACTTCCAGCAGATCCCAGTCGCACCAGCGCGCCAGCTCGTCACGGCACGCCGCCAGATGTGCGGCGAACGCCGGTTCTTCCGCCGCCAGTTCGTAGCCCATGCGGGTCCACTGCGAGCCCTGCCCCGGGAAGACGAACGCGGTCTTCCCCGCGCTGACCGATCCGGGTCCGGTAACCAGCGCAGGGTGCGCGGCACCCGTGGCCAGCGCGGTCAGTGCCTCCCGGAGTTCGTCGCGGTCGGCTGTGACGATGCCCGCGCGGTGCTCCATCTTCGCCCGCCCGGACCACAGCCGCGCCGCCAGCGCACCCACCTCGACCTGCGGGTTCTGCTCCACGTACGCCGCAAGCCGCTCGGCGCTCTGCGCCAGCGCGCCCGCCGTACGCGCGGACACCACCACCGGAGCTGGCGTGGCTCCGGCTTCCGGCTCATCCTCGGCCTCCGGCAGGGCCGGGGCCGCCTCCAGGATCAGGTGCGCGTTCGTCCCGCTCATGCCGAACGACGACACCGCCGCCCGCCGCGGCTCGCCCGTCTCCGGCCACTCCCGCGTCTCCGTCAGCAGCGCGACGTGGCCGGTGTCCCACTCCACGTGGGTGGAGGGGCGATCCACGTTCAGGGTCTGCGGGAGCCGGCCGTGCCGCAGGGCCTCGACCATCTTGATCACGCCCGCGACACCGGACGCGGCCTGGGTGTGGCCGATGTTGGACTTCACCGAGCCCAGCCACAGCGGCCGCTCCTCGGTGTGCGCCTGGCCGTACGTCGCGAGCAGCGCCTGCGCCTCGATCGGGTCGCCCAGCGTGGTGCCCGTGCCGTGCGCCTCGACGGCGTGGACCTGGTCGCCGCTCAACCCGGCGTTGGCGAGCGCCTGTTCGATGACGCGGCGCTGCGACGGGCCGTTCGGCGCGGTGAGGCCGTTCGACGCGCCGTCCTGGTTGACGGCGGAGCCCTTCAGCACCGCCAGCACCTCGTGCCCGTTCTGCCGCGCGTCCGACAGCCGCTCGACCAGCACCAGGCCGACGCCCTCGCCCCAGCCGGTGCCGTCCGCCGCGTCGGCGAAGGGCTTGCAGCGGCCGTCGGCTGCCAGGCCGCGCTGGCGGGAGAAGACCTGGAAGGTGCCGGGGGTGGCCATGATGGTCGCGCCGCCGGCGAGGGCGAGGTCGCACTCGCCGTTGCGCAGCGCCTGCATCGCGAGGTGCAGGGCGACCAGGGACGACGAGCACGCCGTGTCCACCGTCATCGCCGGGCCCTCGAGCCCGAAGGTGTACGCGATCCGGCCGGACGCCACGCTGCCCGAGCTGCCGGTGGCGATGTAGCCCTCGAGCCCCTCCGGGTTCTGGTGCAACCGCAGCAGGTAGTCCTGGGAGATCACGCCCGCGAAGACACCGGTGTTGCTGCCCTGGAGCGTGCCGGGCTCGATGCCCGCCCGCTCGAACGCCTCCCACGAGGTCTCCAGCAGCAGCCGCTGCTGCGGGTCCGTGGCCAGCGCCTCGCGCGGGTTCATGTGGAAGAAGTCCGCGTCGAACAGGTCCGCGTCGTGCAGGAAAGCCCCGTGGCGGGTGTAGACCTTGCCGGTCGCGTCGGGGTCCGGGTCGTACAGGTTCTCCAGGTCCCAGCCGCGGTTGGCAGGAAGGTCGCCGATGGCGTCCCGGCCGGTGCTGACGAGGTCCCAGAGCGCCCGCGAGTCGCGTACGCCGCCGGGGTAGCGGCACGCCATCGAGACGATCGCGATCGGGTCGTCGCTCGCGGCCGCGGTCCCCCCGCGGCTCGGGGTCCGCGCGGTGAGGGAGCCGGTGTCGAGGAACTGGCCGAGGAGGTGGCGGGTCAGCGCCTGGGGCGTCGGGTGGTCGAAGATCAGGGTCGCCGGGAGGCGCAGCGACGTCGCGTTCGTGAGGCGGTTGCGCAGCTCGACGGCGGTCAGGGAGTCGAAGCCCAGCTCCTTGAACGGCCGCTGCGGATCGATGGCGTCAGGCGTGCCGTGGCCGAGGACCGCGGCCACGTTGCTGCGTACGAGATCCAGCAGCCGGCGCTCCTGCTCCGCCTCCGGGAGCGCGGCGAGCTGCTCGGCGAGGGCGTTGCCGTCGGTCGCGGCCGAGGTGGCGGCGACGCGGCGGGCGGGCCGCGGGACGAGGTCGCGCAGGAGGGCGGGGAGGCGGGGGGCCGTGCGCAGCGCGGCGGGGTTGAGGGGGAGGCAGAGCTGGTACGCCTCGGGGCCGGCGAGGGCCGCGTCGAACAGGCGGAAGGCGTGGTCCGCTTCGAGCGGGGTGGTGCCGTGGGTGACCGTGCGGACTTCGTTGTCGCTGAGGTGGCCGGTGAGGCCGGTGGCCTGCTTCCAGTAGCCCCAGGCGAGGCTGGTGGTGGGGAGACCCTGCCTGGTGCGGTGGTGGGCGAGGGCGTCGAGGTACGCGTTGGCGGCGGCGTAGTTCGCCTGGCCGGGGTTGCCGAGGGTGCCGGCGGCGGAGGAGTAGACGACGAAGTGGGCCAGGGGCAGGTGCCGGGTCGCCTCGTGCAGGTGGTGGGTGGCGTCGACCTTCGGGTCGAGAACCGGGTGCAGGTTCTCGGGGGTGAGCTGGGTGAGGACGGTGTCGCTCAGCGCGCCCGCGGTGTGGATGACGGCGGTGAGCGGGTGCTGCTCGGCCACGGAGTCCACCAGGGCGTGTACGGCCTCGGCGTCGGTGACGTCACAAGCGGCGATGGTGACGTGGGCGCCGAGTTCGGTGAACTCGGCGCGGAGGGCATCGGCGTCGGGGTGGTCGGGGCCGCTGCGGGAGGCGAGCAGGAGGTGGCGTACGCCGTGCTGGGTGATCAGGTGGCGTGCCGTCAGTCCCGCGAGGACGCCGGTGCCGCCGGTGATCAGCACGGTGCCGTTCGGGTCGAGTGGGCGGGGCAGGGTCAGGATCAGCTTGCCGGTGTGCCGGGCCTGGCTGAGGTGGCGTAGTGCCTGCGGGGTGTGCCGGATGTCGAACGAGGTGGTGGGCAGCGGCGTCAGCACACCCGCGGAGAACAGCTCGGTCAGGTGCGCCAGGATCTGCTGGATTCGGTCGGGGCCCGCCTCGATCAGGTCGAAGTTCCGGTACTGGACCTGGTGCTCCGCCTGCACGGTGTCGGCGTCGCGTACGTCCGTCTTGCCCATCTCGATGAACCGGCCGCCGGGCCGTACGAGCCGCAGCGAGGCGTCGGTGAACTCGTGCGCGAGGGCGTTGAGGACGACGTCCACGCCTTGGTCCGGGGCGTGGGCGCGGAAGTGCTCCTCGAAGTCGAGGCTCCGGCTGGACGCGATGTGCGTGTCGTCCAGACCCTGGGCGCGCAGCAGGTGGTGCTTGGCCGGGCTGGCGGTGGCGTAGACGTCGGCGCCGAAGTGGCGGGCGAGCTGGAGTGCGGCGGAGCCGACGCCGCCGGTGGCGGCGTGTAGCAGCAGCGACTCGCCGGACTCCAGGCCGCCGAGGTCCTTCAGCGCGAAGTACGCGGTCAGGAACGCCACCGGAATCCCGGCCGCCTGGGTGAAGCCCCACTGCTCGGGGACGGTGGTGAGCAGGCGGTGATCCGTGACGGCGTGGGAGCCCGCGCCGTCGATCATGACACCCATCACCCGGTCGCCCACGGCGAAGTCGGTCACGTCGTCGGCGACGCCCGTGACGACGCCGGAGCCCTCGCTGCCCAGCGGGGCGTCGCCCGGGTACATGCCCAGGGCGATGAGCGTGTCGCGGAAGTTCAGGCCGATCGCGTGCAGTTGTACGCGAACCTGCCCGGCGGTCAGCGGCTCGTCCCACTCCGGCATCGGCCGGCAGGCGACCGCCTCCAGCGTGCCGTCGCCCCCGGTGGCCAGCTTCCACGTGCTCTCCGGCACGTCCAGCGTGCCGCCCGCGCCGGTCGCGCGCACGAGTCGCGCGACGAGGAGCTGCCCGTGGCGCAGGGCGAGTTGCGGCTCGCCGGTGGCGAGGGCGTCGGCGAGGTGCGGCACGTCGGCGAAGCCGGCCGCGGCGTCGACCGTGACGTCGGCGTCGAGGAGGTGGACGCGGTCGGGCTGTTCGTTCTGGGCCGTACGGACCAGGCCCCACAGCGGCGCGTGGGCCAGGTGGACGTCCTCGGCCGGACCCGTGGCGACGGCGCGGTGGGTGAGGACGACGAGCCGGCGGTCGGTCTCGTCGTTGGCGGCCAGCCAGCTCTGCAGATGGGTGAGCAGGGCTTCGGTCGCCGCATGGGCCGCGGCCGGAGTGTCGTCGGCGGCCGGGGTGGCGACGTAGAGGTCGACCTGCCCGGGATCGATACGAGCGGAGTCCTCCTGCGGCGCGTGGGCCGGGGTCCAGGCGAGCTGGAAGAGGCTGTTGCGGGTCGCGGCGCCGTCGTCGGCGCCGCCGGTGGTGAGCGCGGTGGGGTCGACGGGCCGGGTGTTGAGGGCGGCGATCGTGGCGACGGGCGCGCCGGTGGGGTCCCAGGCGCGCAGCGCGAGGTCGTGGCCGTGCTCGCCGGTGGGGGTGAGGGTCGCGCGCAGGTGGGTGGCGCCGGTGGCGTGGACGGACACACCGCTCCACGCGAACGGCAGCCGCAGCTCCCGCGCCTCGTCGGTCGCGGCGCCGCCCGTGCCGAGGGCGCGGAGGGCGAGGGGGTGGAGGGCGGCGTCGAGCAGCGCGGGGTGGACGGTGTGCCCGTCGGCGTCCGCGTCCCCGGGGAGGGCGATCTCGGCGTGGAGGGTGCCGTCCGCGTGCTGCCAGGCCCTGGTGACGCCGCGGAAGGCGGGCCCGTACCCGTAGCCCGCCGCGGCCATCCGCGGGTACAGCTCGGAAACGTCGAGCGCCTGTGCCCCCGCGGGCGGCCACTGGCCCAACGACTCGGCCGCGCCGGCCGGTTCGGCGGTGAGCGTGCCGGTGGCGTGGCAGGTCCAGGACTCGGACTCCGCCTCGTCGTCGGCGTGGGCGCGGGAGTGGATGGCGACCTGCCGGCCGCCCTGGCCGTCGTCGAGGGGCGTGGTGGTGACCTGGAGGTCGCGGGCGCCGGTCTCGTCGAGCACCAGCGGTGCCTGGAGCGTCAGCTCTTCGAGGTGGGTGGCGCCGGTGTGGTCGCCGGTGTGCAGGGCGAGGTCCACCAGCGCGGTGCCGGGGAGGAGGACCGTACCGGCGACGGCGTGGTCGGCGAGCCACGGGTGGGTGGAGAGGCCGAGGCGGCCGGTGAACACCATCGTGGTGGCGCCCGTCTCGTCCGTGCCGCCGGTGTCGGCGAGCTGGACGGCGGCGCTGAGGAGGGGGTGGGTGGTGCTGCTCAGGCCGAGGTCGGTGGCGCTGGTGAGCTGGGCCGGGGCGTCGAGCCAGTAGGGCTGGTGCTGGAAGGGGTAGGTGGGCAGCTCGGGCAGGTGGTCGCCGGGCCGGTCGACCTGGGGGAGCTGAGCGCTGAGGTCGATCGGGTGGTGGTGGGCGTGGAGGTTCGCCAGCGCGAGGAGGAAGCGGGTCCTGGCCCCGTTGTTGCGGATGAGGGTGGCGTGGTGGCGGGCTGGGGTGGTCCGCTGCTCGAAGGTGTCGGCGAGGGCAGCGGTCATGACCGGGTGGGGGCTGGCCTCGATGAGGGTGTAGTGGCCGTCGTCGAGGAGCTGTTCGAGGGTGGTGTGGAAGTGGACGGGGTGGCGGAGGTTGTCGAACCAGTACTCCGCGTCCAGCAGTTGGTCCGGCGCGAGCAGCGCGCCGGTGTGGGTGGAGTAGAACGGAATGGTGGGTGCCACCGGCCGGATCGCGGCGCGTTCGGCCAGGTCCGTGGTGATCGTCTCGCGCAGGTCCTCGACGTGGGGGGTGTGCGAGGCGTAGTCCACGGGGATCAGGCGGGCGCGGATGTCGCGCTCCTGGTACGTGGTGACCAGCTCGGTGAGCGGCTGGGTCTCGCCCGCGAGGATGGTGGTGTGCGGGCCGTTGATCGCCGCTACGTAGACGCCGTCGGGCAGTTCGCCCAGTTCGTCCTGCGGCAGCGGGAACGAGGCCATGGTGCCGGTGCCCGCGAGTCGGGTGATGGCCTGTGCCCGCAGCGCGACGACCGCGATCGCGTCGGGCAGGGCAAGCGCTCCGGCGACGTACGCGGCCGCGATCTCGCCCTGCGAGTGGCCGATGACCGCGTCGGGCTCGACGCCATGGTGGCGCAGGAGCTGCGCGATGCCGGTCATGACGGCGAACAGCGCGGGCTGCACCACGTCCACGCGGTCGAGGGCGTTCTCGTCCTCGCTGGCGAGGACGTCGAGCAGGTCCCAGTCGCACCAGCGCGCCAGCTCGTCCCGGCACGCGGCCAGATGTGCGGCGAAGACCGGCTCCTCGGCGGCCAGTTCGTAGCCCATACGGGTCCACTGCGAGCCCTGCCCAGGGAACACGAACGCGGTCTTCCCCGCCTCCGCCGACCCCGGACCCGTGACCAGCGCCGGGTGCGCCGCACCCGTGGCCAGCGCGGTCAGCGCCTCCAGCAGTTCGTCCCGGTCGGCCGTGACGACGCCCGCGCGGTGCTCCATCTTCGCCCGGCCACTCCACAGCCGCGCCGCGAGCGCACCCACCTCGACCTGCGGGTGCTTCTCGACGTACTCCGCGAGCCGTCCGGCCGACTGCGCCAGCGCCGCCGCCGAGCGACCGGAAACCACCACCGGCACCGGCAGGGACGACACCGCCTCCGTCTCCGGCGCCGCCTCCGGGGACGTCTCCCCGTCGCCCGTCTCCGCCTCGTCCGGTGCCGCAACCGGCGCGGCCTCCAGGATCAGGTGCGCGTTCGTGCCGCTCATGCCGAACGACGACACCGCCGCCCGCCGCGGCTCGCCCGTCTCCGGCCACTCCCGAGTCTCCGTCAGCAGCGCGACGGTGCCCGACTCCCAGTCCACGTGGCTCGACGGCTTGTCCACGTGGAGCGTGGGCGGCAGCACGCCGTGCCGCATGGCCTCGACCATCTTGATGACGCCCGCCACCCCGGCCGCGGCCTGCGTGTGCCCGACGTTCGACTTCACCGACCCCAGCCACAGCGGCCGTTCGGCCGAGTGCTCGCGCCCGTACGTCGCCAGCAGCGCCTGCGCCTCGATCGGGTCGCCCAACGTCGTACCCGTGCCGTGCGCCTCCACCACGTCGACCTGGCTCGCGTTCAGCCTGGCGTTGGTCAGCGCCTGCTCGATGACGCGGCGCTGCGACGGCCCGTTCGGTGCCGTGAGGCCGTTCGACGCGCCGTCCTGGTTGATGGCGGAGCCTTTCAGCACCGCCAGCACCTCGTGCCCGTTCCGCCGGGCGTCCGACAGCCGCTCCAGCAGGACCAGGCCGACGCCCTCGCCCCAGGCCGTACCGTCGGCCGCGTCGGCGAACGCCTTGCAACGGCCGTCCACGGCCAGGCCGCGCTGCCGCGAGAAGACCGTGAAGGCAGACGGGCTGGACATGACGGTGGCGCCGCCCGCCAGCGCGCTGTCGCACTCGCCGTTGCGCAGCGCCTGGACCGCCAGGTGCAGCGCGACCAGGGACGACGAGCACGCCGTGTCCACCGTCACCGCCGGGCCTTCGAGACCGAAGGTGTACGCCACCCGGCCCGAGGCCACGCTGCCGGCGCTGCCGGTGGCCGCGTAGCCCTCCAGGTCGCCGGTGGCGCGGTAGAGGCGCAGCAGGTAGTCCTGCGAGTTGAGCCCCGCGAAGACGCCGGTCCTGTTGCCCTTCACCCCGGCCGGGTCGAGGCCCGCCCGCTCGAACGCCTCCCAGGCCGTCTCCAGCAGCAGCCGCTGCTGCGGGTCCATCGCCAGTGCCTCACGCGGCGAGATGCCGAACAGCTCCGCGTCGAACTGCTCGGCGCCCTGGAGGAAGGCGCCCATCCGCGTGTAGCTCTTGCCGCTCGCCGCCGGGTCCGGGTCGTACAGGTCCTCGGCCCAGCCGCGGTCGGCCGGGAACTCCACGATCCCGTCGCGGCCCTCGGCCACCATCCGCCACAGGTCCTCGGGCGAGGCCACGCCGCCGGAGTAGCGGCAGGCCATGGAGACGATGGCGATGGGCTCCGTGGACTTCGCCTCGACCTCGCCCAGGCGCCGGCGGGCCTGGCGGAGCTCCGCGGTCACCCACTTGAGGTTGTCCAGAAGCTTCTGCTCGTTCTTCATCAGCGCAAGCTCCTTGTCGAGGCGCGGAGAGGTACCGGGTGGTTCACGGGCGTACGGGCGGGGGGCGTCATGACTTGCCGAACTCCGTCTGGATGATGTCGAGGAGGTCGTCGACGGACGCGGACTCCAGATCGCTGTCCGCCTCGCCGGCGGCGCCGCCGTCCGGGCCGCCGCCCGCCGCGTGGCCGTTCTCCGCGCCGTGCGGCGCGGATCCGTCGAGCCGCTGGAGCATCGTCCGCAGCCGCTCCCCGGCCCGGCGCCGTACCTCTTCGTCCGCCAGCGCCGCGCCGCTCAGCGCGCCGTCGAGCCGCGCCAGGTCGGCGAGGATCGACTGTCCCGCGGCGTCGGGGCCGCCGAGTTCCTCGCGCAGGCAGGTGGCGAGGGCGTCCGGCGTCGGGTAGTCGAAGACGACGGTCGTCGGCAGCCGCAGCCCGGTCCTGGAGTTGACCCGGTTGCGCAGTTCGACGGCGGTGAGCGAGTCGAAGCCCAGGTCGTTGAAGGGCTTCCCGGGCCGTACGCCGTCGGCCGACGCGTGCCCGAGCACGCCCGCGACCTCCGTACGCACCAGGTCCAGCAGCTCGCGCTGCTGCTCCTCGCGGGTACGGCCCGCCAGCAGCGACCGCAGCCGCGCGGCGGCGTCGGCGCCCGCGGCCTCGGCCCCGGCCTCCTCCCGCGCGCCGCCCAGCGCCGCGCGCGCCTCCGGGAGTTCGCCCAGCAGCGGGCTGTGCCGCCGGGACGTGAACGCGAGGGTGAACGCGGACCAGTCGATGTCGGCGATCGTCGTCGGCGCCTCGCCTCCCCGTACGGCCTCCGCCAGGGCCGCCACCGCGGCGCCCGGGTCGAGGCCGCGGATGCCGCGGCGCAGCAGCCGCCGGGAGTTCTCCCCGTCGCCGGCCATGCCCTCGCCGCTCCATGCGCCCCAGGCCACCGCGGTGGCCGGGAGGCCGCGGGCGCGGCGGTGCTCGGCGAGCGCGTCGAGGTAGGCGTTGCCCGCGGCGTAGGCGCCCTGCGTGCCGCTGCCCCACACGCCGGCGGTCGACGAGAAGAGCACGAAGGCGCTGAGCCGGCTGCCGCCGTCCGCGTCCTGGGTCAGCTCGTGCAGGTGGCGGGCGGCCAGGGACTTGGGGCCGAGGACTTCGGCGAAGTGCTTGGCGTCCAGATCCGCGAGCCCGCGGTCCACGCTGACGCCGGCCGCGTGCAGCACGGCGGTCAGCGGGGTCTCCTCGGGTACGCCGGCCAGCAGCGCGGCGACGGCCGCCCGGTCGGTGACGTCGCACGGGGCGATCGTCACCTCGGCGCCGAGCCCGGTGAGTTCGGCGCGCAGCTCGTCGGCGCCGGGGGCGGCGGGGCCGCGGCGGCTGACGAGGAGCAGGTGCTCGGCGCCGTTCGCCGCCAGCCACCGGGCGGCGTGGGCGCCGAGTCCGCCGGTGCCGCCGGTGACGAGGACGGTGCCGCGGGGCGGCCACTGGGCGTCCGCCTTGCGGGCGGGCGTCGTACGCCTCAGCCGCCGCGCCCGCGGCCCGTCGGCCCGTAGCGCGATCTGGTCCTCCACCGGCGCGCCGGAGCCGTCCGGCGCGCCGCCGAGCAGCCCGGCCAGCTCGGCGCGCCCGCGCGCGCCGAGGTCGGCGGGGGTGCCCGGCAGGTCGATCAGCCCGCCCCAGCGCGCGGGCTCTTCGAGCGCCGCGGCCCGGCCGAAGCCCCACACCAGGGCGGACTCCGGGTTCGCGAGCGGGTCGCCGGCGCCCACGGACACGGCTTCCCGGGTGGCTGCCCACAGGGGGGCGGTCACGCCGGCGTCGCCGAGGGCCTGGGTGAGGAGGACGGTGGCGGTCAGCTCCTCCGGTACGCCGTCGGCGGCCGGGTCCGCGGCGGCGGCCCCGGCGGTGTCCGCGCTGCCGGTGCTGCCGGCACGTACGGCAAGCAGCGACAGGATCCCGTGCGGCTGCCCGGTCTCCTCGATCCGGCGCGCGAGCTGCTCGGCCAGCGGCGTGCGCTCCGTGCCCGCGGCGATCTCGACGGTGGCGACCCGCGCCCCCGCATCCCCGAGCGCCGCGGCGCAGAACTCCGGCCAGTCCCCGGCCCGTTCGCCGTCCGGCACCGCGAGCAGCCAGGTGCCGTCCAGCACGGCGCCGCCGTCCCGGGGCAGGCGCGCCCAGGACGTCCGGTAATGCAGGCCGGAGTCCGCCGGGGCCGCGGCAGGCTCCACCGGGTCGATCCAGTGGCGGCGGCGCTGGAACGCGTACGTCGGCAGCTCGACCGTGCGCCCGCGCGGCAGCACGTCCGTCCACCGCGGGCCCGCGCCGGCCGCGTGCAGCTCGCCCATGGCGTGCAGGAGCGCGGTGGGTTCGTCCGACGGGGGCGTCGGCGCCTCGCCGTCCGGGGCCTTGCGGGCCGGGCGCAGCGACGGGATCGCCGCGGCGTCGCCTTCGCCCGGCAGGACCGCCCGGGCGAGCGCGGTCAGGGTGGCGCCGGGGCCGATCTCCAGGAAGGCGGTGGCGCCTTCGCCGAGGAGGTGCGCGAGGCCCTGGTGGAAGCGGACGGGGCGGCGGATGTGCTCGGCCCAGTACGCCGCGTCGGTCAGCTCGACGGCGGTGGCCGCGGTGCCGGTGAGGTTGGAGACCACCGGGAGGTCGGGCGCACGGTACGTGAGCCCGCCCGCGACGCTCGTGAACTCGGCCAGCACGGGGTCCATCTGCGCGGAGTGGAAGGCGTGGCTCACCTTCAGCCGGCGGGTGCGGATCCCGGCCGCGCCCAGCTCCTCCGCGAGCGCGGCCAGCGCGTCGACCGGCCCGGCGAGCACCGTCGCGGCGGGGGAGTTGTACGCGGCGACCTCCGCCCGCCCGTGCCGCTCCAGGTGCTCGGCCAGCGCCTCGGGACCTGCCTGGGCGGCGAGCATGCCGCCTGCGCCGTGGGGGAGTTCGTTCATCAGCCGGGCGCGGGCCGTGACGAGCCTTGCCGCGTCGGTGAGGGACAGCACGCCCGCCACGTGCGCGGCGGTCAGCTCGCCGATGGAGTGGCCGATGAGGTGGTCCGGCCGTACGCCCCACGCCAGGAGCTGCCGGGTGAGCGCCGTGTGCAGGGCGAACAGGCCGGTCTGGGTGTAGAGGGTCTGGTCGAGCAGCGCGGACCCGTCGGAGGCCGCGTCGGCGAACATCACGTCGCGTACGGGGAGGTCGAGGTGCGCGTCGAGCGCCGCGCACACCTCGTCCAGCGCCCCGGCGAAGACCGGGAGCGCCTCGTACAGCTCGCGGCCCATGCCGGGGCGCTGGCTGCCCTGCCCCGAGTACATGAACACCAGGCCGCCGGGCCGCTGTTCGCTCCGGGTACGGATCACACCCGGCGCGCTCCGGTCCTGGGCCACCTCGCGCAGTCCGTCGAGGAGTTCCGTACGGTCGCGGCCGAGGACCGCGGCCCGGTACGGCAGGGCCGTACGCCGGGCGGCCAGCGACCACGCCAGGTCGGTCACGCTCAGCTCCGGCCGCGCCTGGACGCGCTCGGCCAGCCGGGCGGCCTGGGCGCTGAGGCCCTCCGGCGTCGCGCCGGAGACCAGCCAGGGCAGCGCCGCGCCGGCCGGCCGCGGTGCCTCGGTCCGCGCCTCCTGCGCGACGGCCGGCGCCTCCTCCAGGATGACGTGCGCGTTGGTGCCGCTGATGCCGAACGCGGACACGCCCGCCCGCCGCGGCCGGCCGGCCCCGGCGCGCGCCCACTCCCGCTGCTCGGTCAGCAGCGAGACGACGCCCTCGCCCCACTCGACGTGCTGCGACGGCTCGTCGACGTGCAGCGTGCGCGGCAGCACACCGTGCCGCATGGCCTCGATCATCTTGATGACCCCGGCGACACCGGCCGCGGCCTGCGTGTGCCCGAGGTTGGACTTCACCGAGCCCAGCCACAGCGGCTGTGCGGCCGAGTGCTCGCGCCCGTACGTCGCCAGCAGCGCCTGCGCCTCGATCGGGTCGCCCAGCGTGGTGCCGGTGCCGTGCGCCTCGACGGCGTCCACCTCGGCGCCGGTCAGCCGGGCGTTGGCCAGGGCCTGCCGGATGACGCGCTGCTGTGCGGGGCCGTTGGGGGCGGTGAGGCCGTTGGAGGCGCCGTCCTGGTTGATCGCGGAGCCGCGGAGGACCGCGAGTACCCGGTGCCCGTTGCGCTCGGCGTCCGACAGCTTCTCCAGCAGCAGCACGCCGGCGCCCTCGCCCCAGCCCGTACCGTCGGCGGAGTCCGCGAAGGACTTGCAGCGGCCGTCGGGGGCGAGGCCGCGCTGCCGGGAGAACTCGACGAACACCGCGGGCGTCGACATCACGGTCGCGCCGCCGGCCAGCGCCAGCGTGCACTCGCCGTTGCGCAGGGACTGCGCCGCGAGGTGCAGGGCGACGAGCGACGACGAGCAGGCCGTGTCGACGGTCAGCGCGGGCCCCTCGAAGCCGAAGGTGAACGCGATCCGCCCGGAAGCCACGCTCGGCGCGCTGCCGTTGCCGACGTACCCCTCGTACTCCGCAGGGGTGCGCAGCAGCAGCCGGCCGCCGTAGTCGCTGTACATGATCCCCGCGAACACGCCGGTCGAGGAGCCGCGCAGCTCGTCGGCGGGGATGCCGGCGCCCTCGACGGCCTCCCAGCACAGCTCCAGCAGCAGCCGCTGCTGCGGGTCCATCGAGGCCGCCTCACGCGGCGAGATCCCGAAGAACTCGGCGTCGAACCGGTCGGCGTCGTGCAGGAAGGAGCCGGCACGCGTGTACGTGGTGCCCGGGCGCTCCCCGCTCGGGTCGTAGATCGCGTCGATGTCCCAGCCGCGGTTCTCGGGGAACGTGCTGGTGCCCTCGGCGCCTCGGCTGAGCAGGTCCCACAGGTCGGCGGGGGAGTCCACGCCGCCGGGGTAGCGGCAGGACATGGCGACGACGGCGATCGGGTCGTCGTCGTCGGCCGCGCGGGCGGCCGCGGTCGGTACGGCCGGGGCAGCGGCCTCGTCGGACTCCAGCAGCTCCGTGCGCAGATGGTCGGCGAGCGCCTGGGGCGTGGGGTGGTCGAAGACCGCGGTGGCGGGCAGCCGGCGGCCGGTGGCGGCGCTGAGCTGGTTGCGCATCTCGACCGCGGTCAGCGAGTCGAAACCGAGGTCGCGGAAGGTCTGCCCCGGGCTCACCGACTCGCCCTCGGGCAGGCCGAGCGCGAGCACGGCGGTGCGGCGTACCAGCGCCAGCAGCGTGCGGTCCTGCTCGGCGCGGCCCAGCGCGGCCAGCCCGGCGAGCGGGCCGGCGGCCGGGGCCGCGGCACCGGCGGTGCCCTCGGCGGGTGCCTGCGCGCGGAGTACGGCGGGCAGCGTGCCGGCGCTCGACTGCGTACGCAGCGCGCGGCGGTCGAGGACCACGGGGGCGGCCAGCGCCACGGGGCTGCGCAGCGCCGTGTCCAGCAGCGCCAGCGCCCGGCCCGCGGGCATGGCGCGTACGCCGGCGCGGGCGATGCGTGCCCGGGCCGCCCGGTCCAGACCCCCGCCCATGCCGCCCTGCTCCCACAGGCCCCAGGCCAGGCTCACGGCGGGCAGCCCGCGGGCGCGGCGGTGCTGCGCGAGGGCGTCCAGGAAGCTGTTCGCGGCCGCGTAGTTGGCCTGGCCGGGGGTGCCGACCACGGACGCGAACGACGAGAAGAGGACGAAGGCCACCTGCGGCAGGTCCGCGGTCAGCCGGTGCAGGTGCCAGGCGCCGTCCGCCTTCGGCCGCAGCACAGCGTCGAGCTGAGCGGGCGTCAGCTCGCTGACGGTCGCGTCGTCCAGCACGCCCGCCGCGTGCACCACGGCGGTCAGCGGGTGTTCCGGCGGGATCAGGGCCAGAGCCTCGCGGAGGGCGTCCCCGTCGGCGACGTCGCAGGCGGCAAAGGTCACCTCGGCGCCGAGCCCGGCGAGTTGGGCGCGTAGTTCGTCCGCGCCGGGAGCGGCCTCGCCGCGGCGGCTGACGAGGAGCAGGCGGCGTACGCCGTGGGCCGTGACGAGGTGCGCGGCGACCTGCCCGCCGAGCGTGCCGCTCGCGCCGGTGACCAGAACGGTGCCCTCGGGGGCGAGAGCCGCGGGGCCTTCCGGCGTGATCCGGGTGAGCCGCGGGGCGAGAAGGGCGCCGTCGCGGATCGCGAGTTGCGGTTCGCCGGCCGCCAGCGCGGCCCGTACCGCATCCGCGACGGGAAGCGCCGACCGCTCGGCCGGGTCGTCGTCGACGAGCACGATCCGGTCCGGGTGCTCCGACTGCGCCGAGCGCAGCAGCCCCCACACCGGGGCGGACTCCAGCGCGGGTACGTCCCCGGCCGCGTCTGCTCCGACCGCGCCGCGGGTGACCACGGCGAGCCGGCTGTCGGCGAAGCGGTCGTCGGACAGCCACCGCTGCACGGCGGCCAGCACCCGGGCGACGGTCGTACGCGCCCTCTCCGCGGTCGCGTCGCCTGCGCCCTCCGCGGCGGGGCACCGTACGACGACCACGCCTGCCCGCCCGGGAACGGTCCCGGCGGCGAACGCGTCGAGGTCCGTCTCCCACAGCTCACCGCCGTCCGCCGCCTCCGGCGCCGCGTCGAGCCGCTGCCACTCCACCCCGTACAACGGGTCGGCGGACACCGCGCCGATGCTGTCGGCCGGCACCGGCCGCAGCGCCACCTCGTCCACCCGCAGCACCGGCGTGCCCATGGCGTCGGCGAGGTCCAGGGCGACGGTCTCCGGGCCGGTGGGCGTCACCCGGGCGCGCAGCGCCGCCGCGCCGGGCCGCGCCAGCAGCCGTACGCCGGACCAGGCGAACGGCAGCCGCAGCTCCCCCCCCGTCTCGTCCAGCAGCGCGACCGTGTGCAGTGCGGCGTCGAGCAGCGCGGGGTGGATGCCGTACTCGTCGAGGTCCGCGTGCTGCGCCTCGGGCAGCGCCAGGTCCGCGTACAGGTGCTCGCCGTCGCGCCATACCGTGCGCAGCGAACGGAAGGCCGGGCCGAAGCGCATCCCGCGCTCGTGCAGCCGGTCGTACAGGTCGTCCACCACCGCGGCCGGCTCGCCCGGCGGCGGCCAGGCCGTGCCGTCCCAAGCCCCGGGCGCCGCCCCCGCGTCGGGCGCCACCACGCCCGTCGCGTGCAGCGTCCACGCGGAGTCCGCGGCGAGGTCAGGGGTGTCCCCTGGGGCCTCGTCGGCGCCCGGCTCCGGACGGGCGTACAGGGAGAGGGCCCTGCGGCCGTCGGCGTCCGGGGCGTCCACCGCCACCTGGAGCTGCAATGCGCCCTCCGCCGGCAGCACCACCGGCGCGCGCAGCGTCAGCTCCTCGACGCGCGCGCAGCCGACGTGCCGTGCCGCGCACAGCGCGATCTCCACCGCGCCCGTGCCCGGCAGCACCACGGTGGTGCCGAGCACGTGGTCGGCGAGCCAGCCGGGCGTACGCGCGCTGATCCGGCCGGTGCACACGGCACCGGGACGCTCGGCGTCCGCCGTCTCCAGCACGGCGCCGAGCAGCGGGTGCCGGGTGACCCGCACGCCCGGCTGGTCGGCGGCCGGACGCGCCTGCCGCAGCCAGTACGGGCGCCGCTGGAAGGCGTACGTCGGCAACTCGGCGGGCCGCCCCCCGGCGTGCAGCGGGCGCCAGTCCACCTCGGCGCCGTGCACGTGCAGCCGGGCGGCCGCGGCGAACAGGGCGGGGACCTCGGGGTGGTCGCGGCGCAGCGTCGAGGTGACCACGGCCGGCTCGCCGCCCGGCTGCGCCGGGTCCGCCTCGTCGAGCACCGCCTGCGCGAGGGTGCTGAGGGTGGCGTCGGGGCCCAGCTCCAGGTACGTCGTCGTGCCCTGGCCGGCCAGGTCCGCGACGCCCTGGTGGAAGCGGACGGGGCGGCGGATGTGCTCGGCCCAGTACGCGGGGTCGTGGTGCTGCGCGTCCGTCGCGGGCAGACCTGTGACGTTGGAGATGACCGGGATCTCCGCCTCGCCCGGGGCGTGCCGCTCGAAGAGGTCCGTCAGATGGCGCGCGAAGGCGTCGAGGACCGGCTCGGTGTGCGCGGTGTGGAAGGCGTGCGCCAACTTCAGCCGCCTGGCGCGGATCCCGGCGTCGGCCAGCTCCCGTGCCAGCGCGTCGAGCGCGTCGAGCGGCCCGGCCAGCGTGGTCGCGGCGGGGGAGTTGTACGCGGCGATCTCCACCCCCGCGTGCCGCTCCAGGTGCCCGGCCAGCGGCTCGGGTCCCGACCGCACGGCGAGCATGCCGGTGCCCTCGGGGAGCGAGTCCATCAGCTTCGCCCGGGTGGCGACCATGTCGGCGGCCACGCCGAGCGGGAAGACCCCGGCCACGTGCGCGGCCGACAACTCGCCCACGGAGTGGCCGATGAGGTGGTCAGGCCGCACGCCCCACGACCGGAGCAGCCGCGCCAGCGCGGTGTGCACGGCGAACAGCGCGGGCTGGGTGTAGAGCGTGTGCTCCAGCAGCTCCGCCCGCTCGGTGCCCGCCGCGGCGAACATCACCTCGCGCACGGGGACGTCGAGGTGCGCGTCGAGCGCCGCGCACACCTCGTCCAGCGCCTCGGCGAAGACCGGGAACGCCTCGTACAACTCGCGCCCCATGCCGGGGCGCTGGCTGCCCTGCCCGGAGAACATCAGCGCCAGCCGCCCGCTCTGCTGCACGCCGGTGACCAGCCCGGCGGCGGCGTCGCCGCGGCCGAGGGCGTCGAGCCGGCCCAGCAACTCCCCGCGGTCGCTGCCGAGGAGCACCGCGCGGTACCCGAGCGCGGCCCGCGAGGTGGCGAGCGCGTGGCCCACCGCCTCGACGGAGAGCTCGGGACGGGCGCGGAGGTGGCCGGCCAGCCTTGCGGCCTGGGCGCGCAGCCCGTCCGCGGTGGCGGCGGAGACCAGCCACGGGCCCGCGGGACCGCCGGCCGGCGCCGCCGGCACCGGCTGCTGCTCGTCCGCCGGGGGCTGCTCCAGGATCACGTGCGCGTTGGTGCCGCTGATCCCGAACGCCGACACCGCGGCCCTGCGGGTACGTTCGCCGCCGCGCCACGGCAGCGCCTCGCCGAGCAGCGCGAGCGTCGCCGGGTCCCAGTCGACGTGCGGGCTGGGCGCCTCCGCGTGCAGCGTACGGGGCAACTCCCCGTGCTCCAGCGCCAGTACGAGCTTCATCAGCCCGGCCACGCCCGCGGCGGCCTGCGTGTGCCCGATGTTCGACTTGACCGAGCCGAGGTACAGCGGCGCCCCGGCGGCGGCCCGGCCGCGGCCGTAGACCTCCAGCAGCGCCTGCGCCTCGATCGGGTCGCCCAGCTCCGTGCCCGTGCCGTGCGCCTCGATCGCGTCGACGTCCGCGGCGCCGAGTCCGGCGTCGGCGAGGGCCGCGCGGATCACCTTCTCCTGGGCCTGCCGGCTCGGCGCCGTCAGCCCGTTGGAGGAACCGTCGGAGTTGACGGCGCTGCCGCGGATCACGGCGAGCACGCGGTGCCCGTTGCGGCGGGCCGCGCTCAGCGGCTCCAGGAGTACGACGCCCCCGCCCTCGGACATGCCCATGCCGTCGGCGCCCGCGCCGAACGCCTTGCAGCGCCCGTCGGCGGCCAGCACCCGCTGCCTGCTCATCTCCGTGAAGGGACCGACCGTGGAGAACACGGTCGCCCCGCCCGCCAGCGCCATCGTGCACTCGCCGCGGCGCAGCGCCTGCACCGCGAGGTGCACCGCGGTCAGCGACGTGGAGCACGCGGTGTCCACGCTCACGGCCGGGCCTTCGAGGCCGAGGGTGTACGCGAGCCGGCCGGACAGCACGCTGAGGACCGTGCCGGTGAGCAGGTGCCCGCCCACCTGGGCGGCGGCGTCGCCGAGCAGCCCGCCATACTCGGTGGGGTTGCTGCCCACGAACACGCCCGTACGGGAGCCGCGCAGCGCGTGGGCGTCGATCCCGGCCCGCTCCACGCTCTCCCACGCGAGCTCCAGCAGCAGCCGCTGCTGCGGGTCCATGGCCAGCGCCTCGCGCGGCGAGATGCCGAAGAACGCCGCGTCGAAGCCGGCGATGTCGTCGAGGAAGCCGCCCTCGCGCACGTACGAGGTGCCGGGCCCGCCGAGGTCCGGGTCGAAGTGGTCGTCCAGGTGCCAGTCCCGGTTCGCGGGCATGGCGGAGATGGCGTCCCGGCCGTCCCGCAGCAGCTCCCACAGCCCCTCGGGGCTCTGCACGCCGCCGGGGAGGCGGCAGGCCATGCCGACGACCGCCACCGGCTCCCGGCGCTGCTCCTCCACCTCCCGCAGCCTGCGCGTGGTGCGGCGCAGGTCCACGGTGAGCCGCTTGAGGTAGTCGCGCAGCTTCTCTTCCTCGGCCATGGCCGGAACCGCTCCTCTCCGTGCGCCGCTCCGGCGCTGGTCAGCCGGTGGTCGATGCCGTCGGTCCCGGCTCCGCCGGGCCGAACTCGTCGTCGATGATCTTCAGTAGGTCGTCGGTGCTGGCGTCGTCGAGGTCCGCGTCGTCGTCCTCGCCCGCGCCGGCCGCCGCCGCGCCGCCACCGGCCAGCGCGGCGGCGAGCGCCTGCAACCGGTCGCGTACGGCAGCGCGTTCCGCACCCTCGACGGGCGCCGCGTCCAGGGCCGCGGCCAGCCGGTCCAGCTCCTCGTGTACGGAGCCGGGCGCGGCCGGCTCGCCGGCCGCGCCCAACTGCCCGGTCAGGAACCGGGCGAGGGCCTGCGGACTGGGGTGGTCGAAGACGAGCGTCACCGGCAGCGGGAGGCCCGTCGCCGCGCGCAGCCGGTTGCGCAGCCCCACCGCGGTCAGCGAGTCGAAGCCCAGTTCCTTGAACGTCCGCAGCGGCGTCGGCCGGTCGGCGGGGCCGTGGCCCAGCACCGCGGCCACCTCGGCGGTGACCACGTCCAGCACCTCGCGCCCGCGCGCCGCCTCCGGCAGCCCGGCGAGCTTCCGCAGCCGCTCCCCGGCGTCGCCGCCGTCCGCCGCGCCGGTGCCGCCCGCCTCGGCGGAGCGCCGCAGCGCGCCCCGTACCGCGGGGATCTCGTCCAGCAGCGGCCGCGGCCCGGCCGAGGCGAAGACCGGGGCGAACGTCTCCCAGTCCACGTCGACCAGCGTCACCGGCCGCCCGCCGCCCGCGGCCGCCACCTCCCGGCCGAGGCCGGCGAGCGCCAGGTCCGGGTCGAGCAGCGGCAGGCCCTGGCGCTCCAACTGCGCCTCGTCCAGGCCCTCCGGCAGCTCCTCGCTGCGCCACGCGCCGAAGGCGACCGACGTCACCTTCCGCCCCTGGCCGCGCAGTTGCTGCGCGTACGCGTCGAGGAAGGCGTTCGCCGCCGCGTACGCGCCGTGCTCGCCGCTGCCCCAGACGGCGGCGATGGAGGAGAAGAACACCAGCTCCGCGGGGCCGTCCGGATCCATCGACTCGGCCAGGTGCACCGCGCCGAGCGCCTTGGCGGCCAGCACCTCCGCCACCCCGGCGGCGGTGGCGTCGGCCAGCGGCTCCAGCCGGGTGGAGGTCGCGGCGTGCACCACCGCGCGCACCGGCCCGCCCAGTTCGCCGGCCTCCCGCAGCAGCGCGCGTACGGAGTCGCGGTCGGTCAGGTCGCAGGACAGCGCCGTGACCCGTACGCCCCGCCCGGCGAGCTCCGCGGCCAGCGCCGCGTGGCCGGGCGCGCCGGGGCCGCGGCGGCTGGCCAGCACGAGGTGCTCCGCGCCGCCGTCGGCCAGCCAGCGCGCCAGGTGCGGCGCCAGCGAGCCCGAGCCCCCGGTGACCACGACCGTGCCGCCCGGCTGCCACGCCGGGCCGTCCGCGGGCGCCGGTGCGGGCAGCAGCCGTCGTACGCGCAGGCCGCCGGGCCGGATCGCCACCTGGTCCTCGTCACCCGCCCCGCCCGCGAGCACCGCGCACAGCCGCAGCCAGTCCTCGTCGCCTGGCCGCTCCGGGAGGTCGACCAGGCCGCCCCACAACTGCGGCTGCTCCAGCGCCACCACCCGGCCCAGACCCCACGTCTGCGCCTGCGCCGGGTGCGTAAGAACGTCGTCGTCCAGGGCGTTCACCGCGGCGCAGGTCAGTGACCACACGGGCGCGGCGACGCCCAGCCCGGCCAGCGCCTGCACGAGCCCCAGCAGCCCACCGACCCCGGAGGGCAGCGCCGCGTGCCCGGGGTGCGGGCGGTCGTCCAGCGCCAGCAGCGACAGCACGCCGTCGACCGGCTCCCCGGCCAGCGCCGCCGACACCCGCCGCGCGATGTCCGCGCGGTCGTCGCCGGCCCGTTCGTCCAGCTCGACCACGGTCACCCCGGCGCCGCGGGCGGAGAGCGCGGCGCCCGCCACGTCGGCCCAGGCGGCGAGCCGGCCGGCGGCCCGGGCACGGGTCACCAGCAGCCAGTGCCCGTCCGGCCCCGGCGTCCGCCGCTCCGCGGCCGGGCGCCATCCGATCTCGTAGCGCTGTCCCGCGAGCGCCGCGTCCGTACGGGTCCGGGAGCGCCAGCGGTGCAGCGCGGGCACCACCGCGCGCAGCGCGTCCTCGCCGGCCTCCGGCAACTCCCGGCGCAGCGCCTCGGTGTCGGCCTGCTCGACCAGCGCCCAGAACGCCTCGTCGGACCCGCCCGCGCGCGCCGCAGCCGCCCGCGGAGCGGGGGCTTCGCGGTCGGCGAGCCAGTAGCGGCGGCGCTGGAACGGGTACGTGGGCAGCGGCACCGTACGGGCATCAGGAAAGAGCACCTGCCAGTCCGGCACCACACCGGCCGCGTACGCCTCCGCCAGCGCCTGCTTGAAGCGCGGCTCGCCGTCCTCGTCGCGGCGCAGCGTGCCCAGCGCCCGGCCCTCCGTCTCCGTCGCGTCGAGGACCTGCTCGATCGCGGGCACGAGCACCGGGTGCGGACCCATCTCCAGGAACACGGTGTGCCCCGCGTCCGTCAGCCGCTCCACGGTCTGCGCGAAGAGCACGGGGGAGCGCAGGTTGCGGTACCAGTACGCGGCGTCCAGCGCCTCCGTCGGCATCGGCTCGCCGGTGACGGTGGAGTAGAACGGCACCTCCCCGGTCCGCGGGGTGATGGCCGCCAGCTCGCGCAGCATCTCCTCGCGCACCGGCTCGACGAGCGGCGAGTGCGAGGCGTACGCGATGGGCACGGTCCGCGTCCGTACGCCCCGCTCCTCGCAGTCGCGCATGAACGCCCGCACGTCCGCGTCGACGCCCGCGACGACCGTCGCCGACGGGCCGTTGACGGCCGCGACACCGACGTCGCCGCCGGTCTCCGCGAGCCGCTTCTCCACCTCCGCGACGGGAAGCGACACCGAGGCCATCGAGCCGTGCCCGGACAGCGCGTGCACCACCCGGCTGCGTACGGCCACCAGGCGGGCGCCGTCCTCCAGCGACAGCGCCCCCGCGGTCACGGCCGCCGCGAACTCGCCCTGCGAGTGGCCCACGACCGCCGCCGGCGTCACGCCGTGGTGGCGCCACAGCTCGGCGAGCGAGACCATCACCGCCCACATCAGCGGCTGTACGACGTCGTCCCGCTCCCACGAGGCGTCGTCCGCGGCGGCGGTCAGCTTCTCGCGCAGCGCGTAGCCCGTGTACGGGGCGAGGGCGGCGGCGCAGCGCTCCATCGACGCGGCGAACACCGGCTCGGAGTCCCACAGCCCCACGGCCATGCCCGGCCACTGCGCGCCCTGCCCGGAGAAGACGAACACCGGGCGCGCCGCGCCGGACACCGCGCTGCCGCGCACCACCCGCGGGCTGCCGCGGTCCGCGGCCAGCGCCGCCAGAGCCTCGGCCAGCTCGGCGGCATCCCCGCCCAGCACCACGGCCCGCTCGTCGAACGCCGCCCGCGTGGTCGCCAGCGACCAGCCGACATCCCCCGCGGCGGGCGGCACTTCGGTGCGTACCGCCTCGGCCAGCTCCGCGGCCCGCGCCCGCAGCGCCTCGCCCGTACGGGCCGACAGCGTCCACAGCGCCGTACGCGGCCCGCCCTCGCCGGAGCGCTCCGCGGGCTCCGCGGGGGGCGGGCCCTGCTCCAGGATGACGTGCGCGTTGGTGCCGCTGATGCCGAACGCGGAGACCGCCGCGCGCCGCGGCCGGTCCGACTCGGGCCAGGCGACCTCCTCGGCCAGCAGCGCGACGCCGCCCCCGGCCCACTCGACGTGCCGGGACGGGGTCTCGGAGTGCAGCGTGCGCGGCAGCCGGCCGTGCCGCATGGCCTGCACCATCTTGATGATCCCGGCCACGCCCGCGGCGGTCTGGGTGTGCCCGATGTTGGACTTCACCGAGCCGAGCCACAGCGGCTGTTCCGCGCTGTGCTCCCGGCCGTACGTCGCCAGCAGCGCCTGCGCCTCGATGGGGTCGCCCAGCGACGTGCCCGTGCCGTGCGCCTCCACCGCGTCGACCTGCCGCGCGGTGAGCCGGGCGTCGGCGAGTGCCTGGGCGATGACCCGCTGCTGTGCCGGGCCGCTGGGCGCGGTGAGGCCGTTGGAGGCGCCGTCCTGGTTGACCGCGCTGCCGCGGATCACCGCGAGCACCGGGTGCCCCGCCGCGCGGGCGTCGGAGAGCCGCTCCAGCACGAGCATGCCGGCGCCCTCGCTCCAGCCGGTGCCGTCGGCGTCGTCGGAGAACGACTTGCAGCGCCCGTCGGACGCCAGCCCGCGCTGCCGCGAGAACTCCACGAACATGCCGGGCGTCGACATCACCGTCGCGCCGCCCGCCAGCGCCATCGTGCACTCCCGCGCGCGCAGCGCGCGCGCGGCCAGGTGCACCGCCACCAGCGAGGACGAGCAGGCCGTGTCGACCGTCAGCGCAGGGCCCTCGAGCCCGAGCGTGTACGCGATCCGCCCGGAGGCGACGCTCGGCGTCGTCCCCGTCAGCATGTAGCCCTCCGCGCCGGCGGTCGCCTCGTGCAGCCGCGGCCCGTAGTCCGCCGCGGAGGTGCCCGCGAACACGCCGGTGGCGGTGCCGCGGAGCCCGTCGGCGGCGATCCCCGCCCGCTCCAGCGCCTCCCAGGCCAGTTCCAGCAGCAGCCGCTGCTGCGGGTCCATCGCCGCGGCCTCCCGCGGCGACACCCCGAACAGCCCGGCGTCGAACTCCGGCAGGTCGTAGAGGAAGCCGCCGCGGCGGGCGTAGCTCGTGCCCGCCCGGTCCGGGTCCGCGTCGAAGACCGCATCCAGATCCCAGCCCCGGTCGGCGGGGAACTCGCCGATGGCATCCCCGCCCGCAGACACCAGCTCCCACAGCGCGTCCGGGGATACCGCGCCGCCGGGGTAGCGGCACGCCATCCCGACCACCGCGATCGGCTCATGGTCGCGCTCCTCCAGCGACTGGAGCCGCTGGCGGGTCTGGCGCAGATCGGCGGTGACCGCCTTCAGGTAGTCGCGGAGCTTTTCCTCGTTGCTGCTGGCCATCGAACGCCTTCGTGGAGACGGCGCCGGCGGCGCCTGCGGGCAGGGACCGCGCGGCGGTTACGTACCGGCGGAGCTACAGGGACGGGGGTGGAGAACCGCCGCGGCCGCCGACCGGGCTGCGCCCTCCCGGGGCGCGGGGCCGCGGGAGGGCGAGACGGGCGGCTGCGGGCCGATGGCGTGGCCGCGGGGGGCCGCCGCGCCCGTGGCCGGCCGCCGCTACGGCTTCTGCGGCTTGCGGGCCACGGAGACCACGTAGTCCAGGGACGTCAGCTCGTCCTTCAGCAGGTCCTGGTCGCGGTGGGCGACGGCCACCATCTTGTAGAAGAGCTTGCTGGACCGGCTCTTGAACGTCGGGTCCTGGAGGCGCCGCACGTGGTACTCGCGCCACGGCTCGTAGACCTCGTCGCGGATCGACCTGACCTCGACGCTCTCGAAGCCCGCGGACTCCAGCTTCTCGCCGTACTGCTTCCGCGGGTACCAGTTGGCGTCGTCGATCATGACGCGGATCCACTTGATGGCGTGCGAGCGGATGTCCGCCTTCGGCTTGCCGCCCTCCATCGGGATGATGTCGGCGGTCACCAGCACGCCGCCCGGGCGCAGTACGCGGTACGCCTCGGCGAAGAAGTCCGCGCGGGTGGCGAAGTGGAACGCCGACTCCAGGGCCACCACCTTGTCGACGCTGTTGTCAGGCAGCGGGATCGCGGTCGCGGAGCCCTCGCGGAAGTCGATCCGGTCCGTCAGGCCGCGCTCCTTGGCGCGGTCGGTGGCGATCCGGATGTGCGTCTTGGTGATGTTGATGCCGATGATCTTGCTGGGGCCGTACTTGTCGATCCAGTGGAAGTCCTGGTCGCCGTAGCCGAAGCCGACGTCGAGGATCGTGTCGTCCGGCTTGAACTCGGCCGTGTCCGCCACCTCGTCGGCGAGGGCCTGCGCCGCCTCGTCGAGCTTGGTGCACCCCGTCCAGTAGCCGAGGTTGTAGTAGTGGGTGTCCTCGACGACCAGCCGGTCCGGCGGGTACATCTCGTACAGCCGCGCCGTCTTCTTCTCGGGGTCGGAGATCATACGGACCAGGGCGAGGTTTCCCAGCATCCGCAAGTCTTCCCACAGTGACAGCTTCACAACGGCAATCCCTTTCTGCGATCGGTCGCCGACCGAGACGGCCGCGGAATCCACATCTGACGAAAGGCGAAACTAGGAGCGCCGTCTAAAGACCGCCTTGGTCCGAACTAGGCCGGGGCCAAGCGCTTTGGCGGGGCTTTGGCGGCGGCGTCGAACATGCTCTCCCCGGCGCGGGCAGGCCCGCACCGCCGTCGTGAAGGAGCACAACCGATGCTGGACGAGGACGCGCGCAAGGAAGTCGCCCTGGAGTACTGCCGGCGGATCAACGAGGGCGACGTCGACGGCGTTCTCGGCCTCTTCGCCGACCCGCTCCACGTCGAGGACCCGGTCGGCGACAAGACCTTCATCGAACGCGCCGCGTACCGCGCCCACATCGCCCAACTGGTGTCGTACCGCGTGCACGAGCTCCCCGGCGCCCCGGTCGCGGGCCTGGACCGCGAGCACGTCGCCCTGCCCATCACCGCCGAGCTGCGCCCGCAGGGCGTGCCGCAGGGCAAGTTCGTCCGCATCTCGCTGATCGCGGTCATGCGGATCGGCGCCAGCGGCCTCATCCGCCACATGCGGGTCATCAGCGGCCGCACGGACATGGCGGTCCACGACGCGGCCGAGGCGGCGGATGCCGCGCGCTTCAGTTGAGGCGTCGCCCCGGTCAGTCGAGGCGTCGCCCCGGCGGCGGGCGGCCGGGGCTTCGGAGATTCTTAGGGACCCCTTTAGCCGCCGTGCCGACACTCCCCGAAAGTGCGCCATCGCCTTTCGTCGCAACGGGATCGAGAGCGGATGTCCAAGGAAGAGAAGCTCGTCGAGTACCTGAAGTGGGTCACCGCCGAGCTGCATGAGGCCCAGCAGCGGCTGTCCGTCCTGGAGACCGGGGACCGGGAGCCGGTGGCGATCGTTTCGATGGCATGCCGGTACCCGGGCGGGGTGCGGTCGCCCGAGGACCTGTGGCGGCTGGTCGCCGGCGGTACGGACGCGATCTCCGGCTTCCCCCTCGACCGCGGCTGGGAGCTGGACGGGCTCTTCGACGCCGACCCCGACAGATCGGGTACGAGCTACGCCCGCGAGGGCGGCTTCCTGCACGACGCGGCCGCGTTCGACGCGGCGTTCTTCGAGATCAGCCCGCGGGAAGCGACCGCGACCGACCCCCAGCAGCGGCTGCTGCTGGAGACCGCGTGGGAGGCGTTCGAGCGCGCGGACCTGGACCCGCACAGCCTGCGGGGCAGCAGGACCGGCGTCTTCGCCGGGGTCATGTACAGCGACTACGTCGCCCGGCTCATGGACCGGCTGCCGCCCGGGTTCGACGGCTTCCTGGGCAACGGTGGTGCGGCGAGTGTGGCGTCGGGGCGGGTGGCGTACACCTTCGGCCTTGAGGGTCCGGCGGTGACCGTCGACACCGCCTGCTCCTCCTCCCTGGTGAGCATGCACCTCGCCGCGCAGGCGTTGCGTAATGGTGAGTGTGAGCTTGCTCT
>NZ_JBIAMS010000046.1:0-29665 GCF_042874195.1 Streptomyces sp. NPDC004134
GCCGCCTCCGTCGTCGCCATCATCCCCGTCGTCGTCCTCTTCGCCTTCATCGAACGACACGTCGTCTCCGGACTCACAGCCGGCTCCGTGAAATAAGGCAGACGGCGAGCCGAGACCGAACTCTTCGATCGTCCGGGTGAGTTCCTCACCAACATCCATGTCAGATGGGGTGAATTGCGACTATGCGTCGTTCGCTACCCGTACTCCTAGCGGTCCTTGCTGCCCTCTTCGGCTCGCTCCTTGCGCCGGCGGCGGCCGCTCCCGACCCGCGCGCCGAGGGCGACCCGCCGCCGGTGGTACCCCGGCCGGCACAGTGGGAGGACCTCGGCGGCACCGTCGACCTGACCGCCCGCTCGCGCATCCTGGTCGATCCGCGCTCCCGCGCCCGTACGACGACCGATGCCGGCCGCCAGGAGCTGCCAGGCCCTGCCTGGCAGACCGGGCAGGGCCTGGCCCGGCAGTTGCAGGCCGACATCCGGTCGGTCACCGGGCTGCGGCTCGCGATCAGCAGCGGGCCCGCGAAGCCGCGGCCCGGCGACATCCACCTCCGGCTCACCGACGACGCCGCACTCGGCGCCGAGGGCTACCGCCTGGACAGCTCGAGCGCGATCAGCATCGAGGCGGCCTCCACGCACGGTCTGTTCTACGGCACCCGCACCCTGCTGCAGACGCTGCGCGCCGACTCGTCACACCGCGCCGTACCTCGCGCCCGCAGCACCGACGTGCCCACGCAGCAGGTGCGCATGGTCCAGCTCGACGCCGGCCGCAAGTACTGGGAGATGGACTATCTGGAGAACCTCATCCGGCGCATGGGTGACATGAAGCTCAACACCCTCTTCCTGCAACTGTCGGATTCCGAGGGCTTCCGCCTCTACAGCCCGAAGTTCCCCGGACTCGCCGAGCGCGAGCACAGCTACAGCCGCGCCGACATCGAGCGGCTGAAGGCACTGGCCGCCCGCCAGCACGTCCAGATCATGCCGGGCATCGACGTGCCGGGGCACGCGACCGTGATCAGTGAGGCGTTCGGAATCGGCTTCGGCTCGGGCACGGACCCGTGCACCGGCGCGCACACACACTCCCACCTCACCCCGGACTGGATCATCGACATCACCGACCGGGACGCGGTCGAGGTGACCAAGAGGCTCGTAGCCGAGTTCACCGGCTGGTTCGACGCCCCGCTGTTCAGCATCGGCGCCGACGAACTGCCCGGGCAACTCGCCGAGTGCCCGCGGGTGAAACGCCACCTCGCCGAGGACCCGGACGTCAGCACCCTCGGGGACCTGCTCAACCGCTACATCAACACCCTCGACGACGTCGTGACCGCCGACGGCAAGCGGACCGCCATCTACAACGGCACCGAGCACCTGGCCGCGCCGCAGCAGCAGGTCCACTCCCCCGTGGTCTTCCTCACCTGGGAGGGAACCGGCACCGACCCGATCATCCCGGGCCACGACGAGATCGCCATCGGCCCCTTCTACGTGACGCCGAACAACTACCACAACCTCTACCCCGACGAGCGGTGGATGTACGAGAGGTGGGTGCCGAACACCGCGGACGACATGCTCGGCTCCGGCCTGATGAACTGGGCCGACTACAACTTCTGGGCCGAGGACGGGTACTTCGAGCAGGTCATGGCCGCCCCCCGGGCGCTCCTCGCGGACCGGGCCTGGAACGGCTCCGCCGTCCCCGACACGCTCGCCGGATTCCGGGCCAGGACGGCCGCGCTCGGCGACCCGCCCGGGGTCACCACCGCGCCGCAGCCGCCCCGGACGGACGACGGCCGCCCCAGCCACCACTGGACGTTCGACGCCGCCTCGTACCCGGCCGGCTGGACCTACGCCAGCAGCCCGCCCAACACGATCATGGCCGAAGACGTCGCCGGCGACCTTCCCGGCACCACGTACATCATCAACAACCCCACCCTCGTCGAGGACGGGGTACGCGGCCAGGCGTTCCGCTTCGACCACAACCGGGACGGGGTGGGCTTCGGCGGCACCGACGTCGCGGCTCCCTGGACCGCCTCCGCATGGGTCAAACCCACCGCGACCACGAGCGACCAGGTGCTGCTCAGCTCCCGCACCGGGGCCCTGAAGCTGCAGCAATACGGCAGCGGCAAGGTGGGCTTCACCCGCTTCGGCGACGCTGACCACAGCTTCGGCTACACCGCTCCGCTGAACCGCTGGGTCCACCTGACCTGGGTGGCGGAGCCGGACCGCACCACGCTGTACGCCGACGGCGAACCCGTCGGCTCCGTGAACGCCTCGATCCCCCTCCCACTGCGCTCCATCGGCATGCCCAACGCCAGCCTCCGCGGTGACCTCGACGAACTCGTCACCTGGGACGAGGCGCTGACGCCCACAGAGGTGCAGCAACGCTACGCCGCATACGGGCGCTGACCGGCCGGCGGGCCACTCGAACGACCGTGCTCCTGGCTGCGGCTCCGGCACCCCCGTACGTCCAGGGAGCCTCGCCAGGGGCCTGAGAGGCGCGGCCGGGCCTTGCGGAGCGCCCCGGCGCTCCGCAAGGCCGGGCGTTTCCGGTGAGTGTGAGGCTCAAAACCTTCGGAAGGGGCGGCTGGAGCGAACATCACGTGCGGGTCCTTCCCATGACCGCGCGCCAGCAGGCACGGCGTGGGCGGCCGGCGCGGCGTTCCGGCGTCGGGCCGCGCACGCGTGCGCACCCGGAGGCCGTTGATGCACTCGGGTGTCCGGTGTCATGTCCGCCCACGTGCGACGCGGGATCGGTCCCGTCAACGTGGAGACGGCCGCGGGTACCTTTCCGCCTCCGGCGTCGCGTGTGACGCCGGAATCCACGGCCTCCGCATCGCACGGATACCGATGTGCGCACACGTCTGAACCGAGTCGGTAACGCCCCACGCTTTGATTGAAGTTGCTTGAAAGAGGCAGCTTTCGCGCACATCTTGACATGCCGTTCGGCCTCCGGGAGATTCTTGGGCACCAGCGATGTCCAAGCCAGGGAGCAAGGCATGCAGGAAGCATCTGGAGTCTCGAGACGGGCAGTATTGGGCGGAGCGGCGGCCACTGGAGCCATGGCCGCGCTGGGGACTGCGGGCACCGCGAGGGCCGCCGAAACGGCCGGGACGCCCGGGACGCCCGGTCGGCCCGCGGGGCAGACCTCGATGGTCAAGCAGCCCTTCGACGAGTATCCGACCGTACGGGTCGGGGTGATAGGAATCGGGAACCGCGGAAGCGGGATGGCCAACGGGTGGGCCGCCGTGCCGGGATGCGTGGTGCGCGCGGTCTGCGATGTGCGGGCCCCGCGCGCGAAGGCGAAGGCCGATCAGCTCGCGGCGGACGGCAAGCCGCGGCCCCTGGAGTTCGGCGGTTCGCAGGACGCGTACAAGGAGATGCTCAAGCGCGACGACATCGACCTGGTCTACATAGCCACCCCCTGGGAGTTCCACTACGAGCAGGGCAAGGCCGCGCTGCTCGCCGGCAAGCACGTGCTGGTCGAGTTGCCCGTCGCCACCGAGCTGGACGAGCTGTGGGATCTGGTCAACACCTCGGAGCGGACCCGCCGGCACCTGCTGCTCGCGGAGAACGTCTCCTACGGCCGCAACGAACTGGCCATGCTGCGCATGGCCCATGACGGCGTGTTCGGCGACATCACCAACGGCCACGGTGGCTACCTTCACGACCTGCGGGAACTGCTCTTCTCCACCACGTACTACACCGACTCCTGGCGGCGGCTCTGGCACACGCGCTCGACCGCCTCCTTCTACCCGATGCACGGCCTGGCCCCCATCTCGGCCGCGATGGACATCAACCGCGGGGACCGGATGGTCACCCTGCGCGCCACGGCCACCGCGCCCAAGGGACTGGCCGACTACCGGGCCCGGTTCGTGCCCGAGGGCCACCCGGCCTGGAAGGAGACGTACGTCAACGGCGATCTCGTCACCTGCTTGATCGACACCGCCGACGGCCGCGTCATCCGGGCCGAGCACGACGTCAGCTCGCCTCGGCCCTACAGCAGGATCAACACGATCGCCGGCAGCCGCGGCATCTTCGAGGACTACGCCGGTCCGGCTCCGACCGGTGGCCGGGTCTATGCCGAGCCCGACCACGGCGGCCATTCCTGGCGGGACTTCAAGGCGATGCGGGACGAGTACGACCACTGGCTGTGGAAGAAGATCGGCGACGACGCCGCGAACAACGGCGGACACGGCGGCATGGACTACGTGCTGCAGTGGCGCACGGTCCAGTGCATGCGTGCCGGCCTGGTACCCGACATGGACGTGTACGACGCGGCGGCGTGGTGCTCACCGGTGCCGCTCAGCGTGATGTCGCTGGAGAACAAGGGGCGTCCGGTC
Organism: Streptomyces sp. NPDC004134; assembly: GCF_042874195.1. Taxonomy (NCBI): domain Bacteria; kingdom Bacillati; phylum Actinomycetota; class Actinomycetes; order Kitasatosporales; family Streptomycetaceae; genus Streptomyces; species Streptomyces sp. NPDC004134. The sequence goes on from NZ_JBIAMS010000046.1 coordinate 4,331, forward strand.
CAGGTGCCGGACTTCACCCGCGGGTCCTGGGTGAACATCCGCCTCGGTCTCGACACGCGCGAATCGGACATGCCGCCCGTGCCCTGAGCATGCGCACTCACGTTCCCCCGGACCAACCCACTCAACCCCAGGCCGCCCATCGGCCCGGTCTCCATGGAGGAGAGAAAACGCTCATGCCGATAGAGCCATCCCGCGCCGCCCTGTCCCGAAGATCCTTCGCCGTCGCCGGAGCGGGGGCCGTGCTGCTGCCCGCGACCGTCCTCGCGGGTGGTGCCGCCCGCGCCGCCGACCCGCAGACCGAGGTCACCTTCTCCCCCATCGACCTCGACGGACCGGCCGTCACCACCGTCACCGTCACCGTCCGCAACACCGCTCCCAAGCGAATGCGTGACGTGCGGGTGAGCTTCTCCGGGCCGGTCGGCTGGGTGGTGGAGCCGGAGGTACGGACGCTCAAGAGCGGCATCGCCGCGAACGCCCGCGCCACCGTGACCTTCGAACTGCTGGTCCCGGCACCGAGCTCCGGCTTCCAACTGCTCAACTTCACCGCGACCGCGCTGTACGAGGGCGGCGACGGCCTCGCCCGCGCCACCGGCTCGCGTACGGAGCGACGCGGCGAGCCACTGTCCTCTCTCGCGGCGGCGTACAACAACGTCGGCGTCACCGATGAATCGAACACCGCGCCAGGCGACTTCGACGGCGGCGGCAACAGCTTCTCGGCCCAGAAGCTCGCCGACGTGGGCCTGCGCCCGGGCGCGTCCGTCACCGCTCTCGGCGCCGAGCTGACCTGGCCGGACGTCCCGTCGGGGGCCAAGGACAACGTATCCAGCGGCGGCCAGGCGATCTCCCTCAGCGGATCCGGCAGCAAGCTCGTCTTCCTCGGCTCCGGGGTCGGCAACAACGCGGTTGGCACCGCCCGGGTCTTCTACACCGACGGCACGAGCAGCACCGGCACCTTCGGCTTCCCCAACTGGTCGTTCCAGAACGTCACCGACCACGGCGCGACCCAGATAGCCGCGTCGAACGGCCGCAACCGTCAGGACGGGTACGGCAACGCGGGCGTCACGTACAGCGTCTTCGCCCATTCCGTGCCGCTCCAGGCGGGCAAGACGGTGGATCTGGTGGTGCTGCCGGGGCAGGGCGGCATCCACGTCTTCGCCATGGCCATCGCTCCCTGAAACGCCACGAGCAGCACCTGAACCACGGCTGAAGCCGGACTCGTCCTGTCCACCGCACGGCGGACAGGACGGTCCGGGCCTCTCCCCGCGCCACTCGCCGGCTCGGCGCCACGGCGGGGCGACCTCCGATTTCCTGCCGGTCGCCGCGATCCTGGAAGCCCTCATCGGGATGACATTGCGGATACGGCTTAGAGCCCCTTGGCGCGTTCGATCAGCGCTCGTGCGGTGTCCTCGACCGCGTCGTAGCGGTCCGGATAGGCCGAGACCTGGACGCTCTGCGCGACCTGGCCCGCGGACATGCCCGGGTTGTTCGCCGCCACCTTGATCGCGGGGGTGAAGAACGCGTGGGACGCGTACGACACGTCCATGATCTGCTCCGGTGTGCCCCAGCCCTGCGACGGGCGCTGCTGGAACACCCCGAGCGAGTCGCGGTCACCGCAGTCCAGGTTGTTCATGTTGGACTCGACCACCCCTGCCTCGAAGCCGGCGAGCATCACCCGGTCGCTGACGCCGAGTTCGATGCCGCTCCGGTAGACGATCCTGAGCACCTCGGGGTCGGGCTCGGCCGGCACCGCGCAGCCGCCGCCGTCGTCACCGCCGCCCTCGCCGAGAAGGCTCTGCCAGGTCTGGGGGCCGACGACGCCGTCGGCGGAGAGGCCCTTGGTGCTCTGGAAGTCGGTGACCGCGGCGGCGGTCGCAGGACCGAACTCGCCGTCTGCGACGAGCCCGTAGCCGAACTTGTTCAATGCGGTCTGCGCTGCCGCGACGGCATCGCCGCTGTCGCCCTCGCGGACGGTGGAGATCAGGCCGGGCCAGGTCTCCGCGCCGATGACGCCGTCCGCGCCGTAGCCCCTGGACTGCTGGAAGGTGAGCACGGTGTTCTCGGTCGCCGGGCCGAACTCGCCGTCCACGGCGATGTCGTAGCCGCCGTCGCGCAGCAGGTACTGGGCGGTGGAGACGTTCGCACCGGTCGAGCCGTTGCGCAGGACGGGCCAGGCCGGGGCGGCGGTGGCCGACTGGACGACGGCGAGTGACACCAGCAGTGCCGCGGCGCACGCGGCGGCGATCGCGGCCCACCAGCGGGGGGTCACCCGCTGCGTGGTCATCGTTGTTGGGTTCAACCTGACTCCCCGTGGAGCGATTCGGTGGATGGGTGGGGGGTGGGCGGGTGCATCGATGGGTGCCCGTGCCGAGTGGGGGGCGGGACGGACGGGGCGGCGCCGGGGGCCCGGGCGGACGGTCGCGGTGACCAGTTCCGCCCGGGTCCCCGCACGCCGCTATTCGATGCAGCCGCCGGTCGGCAGATCACCGGGGGCGGGCGGGGTGGATCCGTCGTAGACCGGGCCCAGGAGGGCGCCGGGGCAGCGGTTCACGCCGCCGGCCGCGATCTCGACGTGCAGGTGCGGGCCGGTGGAGTTGCCGGTGCTGCCCGACAGCCCGATCTGGGTCCCGGCGCCGACCCGGACGCCGGAGCCGGCTCCGTGCGCGGAGAAGTGGCAGTAGTAGTACGTGGCGCCGTCGTCGCCGACGACCTCGTAGCCGAGCCCGCACCGGTCGTTGTCGATCTGGTTCGCCACGCCGGAGCTGATCGAGTACACCGGGGTCCCGGTGCCCACCGGCAGATCCAGCGCCGCGTAGTCGTGGTGCGGCACGTCGTAGTAGCCACGGGACAGGACCTCGCGCGGGATGGGCAGCGAGTAACCACCGCTCCCGCCGCCGCCGTTCTCACCGATCAGGTTCTGCCAGGTGTCCGGGCCGACGATCCCGTCGGCGGCCAGGCCCCTGGAGCTCTGGTACGAGGTGACGGCGGCGGCCGTGCCCGCGCCGAACTCCCCGTCCACGGCGAGCCCGTAGCCGAACTTGTTCAGCGCGGACTGGGCCGCGGCGACCGCGGGGCCGCTGTCGCCCTGCCGCACCGTGATGACGAGGCCCGGCCAGGTCTCCGCGCCGATGACGCCGTCCGCGCCGTAGCCCCTGGACTGCTGGAAGGCGACGACGGCGCCCTCGGTCGCCGGGCCGAAGGCGCTGTCGGCGGCGATGTCGTAGCCGTGACCGCGCAGCAGGTACTGGGCCGCGGCCACGTTCGATCCGGTCGAACCGTTGCCGAGTACCGGCCAGCCCGGGGCGGCGGTGGCCGACTGGGCGAGGCCGAGGGAGACCATCAGCGTCGCGCACACCGCGGCGACGACCACCCATGCACGTCTGACTTTCGTTCCTGAAGGCAACCCGACTCCCCGTATCTGGGAACATGTGGGCGCCGAACGTAGCAACGAAGAATGCGGCAGACATCGGGCGTTCGACCGACAGGCGGCAGGCACATGACATGTCATTCGGTGTGCGGCACCGGCACGTGAGGTGGCCGGCTTGTCGTCACTCCCCCCACGTAGCGACTCGTCCGGCGGACCGCAGAACAGTGTCGAGGCGCGGTTCGTGGCGTCCGCCCGGCGGCTGGCGCCTCCGGTGCGCGGGGTCGCGCTGGTCGTCATCAGCGTCTTCGGTCTGCTCTCGGTGCCCGGCGGGGCCCTGCCGCTGGGAATCGCCCTGTTCGCCCTGGTGCTCGCGGGGGCCGGGGCGGACTGTTGGGCGGGGTTCACCGGGCGGGGCGCGGCGGTGTCGCTGGCGTTCGCCGTCCTGCGCGTGGCGGCGGTCTGCGCGACCCAGGAGTGGACCGGCGGGCCGCAGAACCCGTGGGCGCTGAACCTGCTGACCACCACCGCGATCACGCTGCAGTGGGAGTGGTCCCCGCAGGTCGCCGTACCGGTCTCGGGCGGGCTGCTCGCGGTCGACCTGGTGGCGGTCGACCTGGCCGGCGCCGATCCGGCGTGGATGGGGTCCGGCGTGGCCGGCACCGTGGTGCCGCGTCTTATGTTCGAGTGCCTGCTGGCGCGCCTGGGGTACGTACTGCTGCGCCGGTCGGGCAGGCGGGTGGACGAATTACGGGAACGCCGGTCGGCGTTGGCGCGCGCGGAGGCGGTGTCGCTGGCACGCAAACGGCAGGAGCGCGAGTATCTGGCGCTGCTCCACGACACCGCCGCGGCCACCTTCCTGATGGTGGCGGCGCGGGCAGACGACGCGGACCCGGCGCGGATCGCCGAGTACGCCCGGCACGACCTCGCGGTGCTCACCGGCGCGGCGGGCGGGGCGACCACCCTGGACAGCCCCGTAGACCTCACGGCGTCCCTGCGCGCCGTCGCCGACCGCGGCCGGCCCGCGGTGGACATGAGCGCGGCGGACACCTTCCTGGTCCCGGCCTCGGTGGCGCTCGCCTTCGTACGTGCGGTGCGCGAGGTGCTGCGGAACGTCGAGCGGCACGCCGGGGTCGACGCCGCCGACGTGTGCGTACGCGGCGAAGGCGACCGGGTCGTGGTCGTGGTGGCCGACCGCGGCGCGGGGTTCGAGCCGGACCGCGTGGCAGGCTTCCGCCGCGGGATCCGGGGCTCGGTGGTCGAGCGGATGGCCGCCGTCGGCGGCGCCGCCACGGTCGCCTCACACCCCGGCGCGGGAACCACCGTCAGACTGGTGTGGCCCGGAGATGGATGAACTGCGGGCGGCAGACGACGGATCGGCCGGGTCGGCTGTGCCGGCTGTGCCGACTACGGAGGAGTCGCGCGCGGCGGCCGCGGGTGAGCTGCGGGCGACGGGCGATCACGTCTACGCGACCATGCGGATCGTCCTGGTCTGCGCCACCGGCGTCCTGCAGCTCGGCCTGAGCCTGCACCCCGTGCTCGTACAGGAGTGCCGCCACCGGTGGCTCGCGGTGGCCGCGTTCGCCTCGCTGGCCTGCGTCACCGCGGCCTGCTGCGGGTGGGTGCTGCGCCGCCGGCCGCTGCCCGGAGTGCTCGTGGCGGCCGGTGCGGCGGTGGTGCTGGCGGCGTCGTTCAGCGCCGCGGTGGCGCTCGGACCGGAACGGCGGTTCGGCCCGGCCGACTGGTCGTTCGGCCTGGTGGGGTGGCATCTCCTGCTGCTGTTACTGGACCGGGTCCGGGTCCTGGTCACGGTGCTGGCCGCCCATCTGGTGGCGAGTATGGGGATGTTCCTGTCGGCGGGCGTACCGGACCGCTCCGCGTTCGGTGCGGCCGGCGCCGCCGCGTTCGCCGCGGTCAACGTCCAGTTGGCGGTCATCGTGATCACGCGGGTACTGCAGCAGCAGACCCGCGAGGCGGCGCGGGCGGCCGGCGAACGGGACCGCATGGTGACCAAGGTGCTGACGGCACGGCAGTGGGAGCAGCACCAGCACAGCGCGTTCGCCGGCCAGTTGGGGGCGACGCTGCCGCTGCTCGCGGGTCTGGCCGACGGCGAACTCGATCCGCGCGACCCCGACACCCGGCGGCGGTGCGCACTGGCCGCGACCCAGTTGCGGCGGCTGTTCGCCGAGAACGACGAGGTTCCCGACCCATTGGTGCACGAGGTCACCGCGTGCGTGGACGCGGCCGAATGGCGCGGCGTGGACGTCTCGTTCGCGGTGAGCGGCGCGCCCGTGCCCGTACCCCCCGAGGTGCGGCGCGAGTTGACCGGTCCGGTGATCGCGGCATTGTCGGCGGCGCGGAGCCGTGCCAGGGTGAGCGTGCTGCGTACGGACCAGGAGGTACGGGTCGCAGTGGTGGCCGACGCCGCCGCCGACGTGGCCACCGCGGCCACCGGCCGGGTCGGAGTCGAGTACGGCGTCTACGGGGACTACCTGCGGCTGGAGGCAGGATGGCGCACGAGCCCGGGCTGAGCGCGGTCATCGTCGACGACCATCCCGCGGTACGCGCCGGGGTGGCCCAGTGGCTGACCACGGGCACCCCGCCGATCCGGGTCGCCGCCTCGGGCGACGACGTCCGGGTCGCGTGGACCGGCGAGGGTGCCACCGCCGACGTGGTCATCCTCGACCTGCATCTGGGCGGGCCGGCTCCGGCCGTCAACGACCTGCGCCGGCTGACCGAGGCCGGGCGGCGGGTCGTCGTCTACTCGATGCGCGCCGCCGACGACGTCGCCCTGCAGTGCCTGGAGTTGGGCGCGCTGAGCTATCTGACGAAGGCGGAGGGCGCCGCACACCTCCTGGAGGCCGCCGCGAGTGCGGCCTCCGGTCGTGCGTTCACACCGCCGTCGCTGGCGGGCGCGCTCGCCGGCGACCGGTCCACGGACCGGCCGTCCCTCTCGGCCCGCGAGACCGAGGTACTGATCGAGTGGTTCCAGTCCGAGTCCAAGGACTTCGTGGGCCAACGCCTGGGAATCTCGCCGCGCACCGTCAACACCCATCTCGAACACATCCGGGTCAAGTACGCGATGAGCGGCCGGGAGGCCCCCACCAAGGCAGCGCTCCTGGCCCGGGCCATCCAGGACGGCCTGGTCCGGGTCGACGACCTCTGAGGCGGGACGGCACCGCGACGCCCGGCACGCAGGGGGTGGACGTACGGGCTCTCGCCCCGTCCTGACTGAGGAGGAGCGCCCGTACCGCAGGTCAGTCGTCCGCTATGCCGGCTCCGCTGAGGGCCGGCACGGTGTTCTCTCGCTGGGCCAGGGAGCGGGCGCCGATGCGGAACTGCGTGAGCTTGTCCACGATGGTCTGGCCGAGGGGGAGATGCCCCCAGTCGCTGATGCCCCGGTGGGTGCCGGGTTCCCAGGTGGTCTCGTCGACGACGAGCGGGTTCCAGCCCACCTCCCACTCGAAGCCCGAAGGAGTGCGGGCGTAGTACGACAGTTCCTTGTCGTTGGTGTGCTGCCCGACGGACAGCGCCATGTCGAAGCCGAGGTCGTGCACCCGCTGGTAGCTCTGGGCGACGTCGTCCAGGGTGGCGGCCTGGATGTTGAGGTGCTGGACGCGGGTGCGGATCGGGTCGATGGGCAGCCCCCGGGTGGCGGCCACCGCGATGGAGTGGTGGCGTTCGTTGACGCGCAGGAAGCGGATCTTGAGCTTGACGCCGCTGATCGTCTCGTCGATGCAGTCCGTCAGGCGGGCGTCGAAGACGGTGTCGAAGTAGCCGCGGATCTGCGTGGGCCTGGTGGAGGTCAGCGCGATGTGTCCCATGCCGGAGTCGCCGGTGACGAAGCCGGAGGCGAGCATACGCAGCGGTTCTGCCGACTTCACCGGGGTGGTGTAGATCTCCTGGACGATGCCCTTCGGACCGGGGAAGCGCAGCAGACGTTCGACGCCGCGCAGGGCCGCCTCTTCGTCGGAGCCGTGGACGAGCGGGACGCCGTGGGCGCGGATGCGGGCCTCGATCCGGTGGAAGGCGGCGTGGTCGTCGATGTGCCAGCCGGCGGTGACGACGTCCTCTGCGGGGCCGCGCCGCAGGAGGAACCGGCATTCCTGGTCGTCGAGGCGGAAACGCATCAGGTCGCGGGAGACGGCGTCGTGGTGCATGCCGATGGCTTCGGTGCCGAAGCGGCGCCAGTCGGCGAAGCGGTTGGTCTCGATGACGAGGTAGCCGAGGTGGACGGCGCCGAAAACGGAGGCGGTCGTGGTCCCTTCGCCGTTCATCGGCGGCCTGCCAGGAAGCCGGCGCACAGCCGGTTGAAGAGCTGTGCGCGTTCGAACTGGACCCAGTGCCCGGTGTTGGCAACCAGGTACAGGTCGCAGTTGGGCATGCGATCGGCCAGCATCTGTGCGCCCGAGGGGCGGTTGACCTTGTCCTGCGCTCCCCAGAGCACCAGCGTGGGCACGGGCAGCCGGGACAGGCGGGCATCGCGGGTGAAGTCCATCTTCCACAAGGTCCGCAGGGCGCCCCGTCCGGAGGGCCGTTGCAGCGGTGGTGCGGCGATCACCTCGGGGTCGATGCTGGCCTGGTAGCGCTCGTCGATGGCGGAGTCGGGGACGTCCGCGGCGTTGAAGACGAGGTAGTTGCGGATGAACGTCTCCAGCTTCCGCCGCGAGGGACCGTCGCCGGTGTAGTAGTTCAGCAAGCTGTTGAGGCCGGGGGTGGGCAGGGCACGTGTGGTGCCGATGCCGCCGGGGCCCATCAGGACCATGCGGTCGACCCGGCCGGGGGTGTCCAGGGCCAGGCGCAGGGCGGCGGCGCCGCCGTAGGAGTTGCCGACCAGGTGGGCTCTGTCCAGGCCCATCACGTCGAGCAGTCCTCGGATACGGTCCGCCAGGTACCCGAAGGGGTCGCTGCCGTCGATGCCCTTGGTGCTGCGCCCGTATCCGGGCAGGTCGGGGACGATGACCCGGTATTCCTCGGCCAGCTCCGCGATGTTGCGCGCGTAGTTGGGCACGCCCGAGGCCCCGGGGCCGCCGCCGTGCAGCAGCAGGACGGGCGGGCCGTCGCCGGTCTCGGCGGCGAACATCTCCGTGCCGCCGACGTCGTATGTGGTCTCCTGCATCGCCGGCAGGCCGGTCGGTGTCGTGGTCATGATGCCGGTGTCCTTACTGTGCGGTGCACGCGGTCGGCGGGACGTCGTGGACGGCACGAAACCCCGGGGCGGTGGTGGCAGCGGGGAGCCCGCGGGGGCCGCCGCGTAGACGTAGGCGTCGGGACGGAGGGCGAGCGTGGCCACGCCGTGCCCGGCCAGCCAGGGCAGCAGGACAGCATCGCTGTCGACGAGGGTGCCCTCGGCCGGCCGGGAGCCGACGGGTGTGACGGTCAGAGACGGGACACCGGAGGGGCTCCAGGCGGGCTGAGGCGTCGCCGTGCGGGCGTGCAGCAGCAGCCATCGGGACCCGAGCGCGTCGTCGAGGCGGACCCGGTTGCCGTCGGGGCCGGTGACCCGGGGCTGGGGGATCTGACGGCCGGTCGCCTTGGTACGGGGCCGGGCCTGCAGGCCGGCGCCGTAGCGGGCCACCGGGATCCAGAACGCGTCCTGCAACCGGTCGTCGAAGCCCGGTATGCGGTGCAGGGCACGCAACGCTGCGTTGCGGACACGCGCGACCGGGAGGCGGCGCTCGGTGATGATGCGGCCGACGAGCACCGCCCGCTTCGTGACCTCCTTGACGTGCGGCTTGCGCTCGGCTTCGTAACTGTCGAGCGCGGACTCGGGGAGTTCGCCGCGCAGGACGGCGTCGAGCTTCCAGCAGAGGTTGGCCACGTCCCGTACGCCGGCGGCCATGCCCTGCCCGATCCACGGCGGCATGGCGTGGGCGGCGTCACCGGCGAGGAAGACCCGCCCCTTGCGGAAGCTGGTGGCGGAGCGCACGTGGTGGCTGTAGACGGTGGCGCGCAGGACCTCGACGCTGTCGCGGGAGATGCCGTACCGGGCCATCAGCCGGTATACGGCCTCCTCGGTGGTCAGTTGCTCCTCGTCGTCGCCGGGCAGGATCGGAAACTCCCACCGGTGGTGGCCGAGCGGGGTCGGGCAGTCCACGGCCGGGCGGGCCGGATCACAGTGGAAGCGCAGCTTGTCGTGGTCCGGCCAGGGCTTGAGCATCTTGGTGTCGATGACCACCCAGCGGTCCTCGTAGGTCGTGCCCTCGTAGCCGACGTCCAGTCGGGCACGGGTGAGGCTGGAGCCGCCGTCGGCCGCGATGACGTAGGAGGCCGGCACCCGGTGGACGGAGTCGTCCGCCATGCCGGCCACGGTCAGCTCCACGCCGTCCGCGTCCTGGTGCAGGCGCAGGCACTTGTGGCCCAGCCTGATCGTCACGTTCGGGTAGCGGTCGGCACCGGCACGCAGGACCTGCTCCAGTGCGGGCTGGTAGATGAACATCTGCGGCGGATGACCGTGGCCGCGCGGGGTGGGCCGTGCGCTGAGGAATGCGCGGCCCGTCGCATCGACGAAGTCCACCGGCCTGTCGGTCAGCATGTCCTGCTTGAGCCGCTCGGCGAGGCCGATCCGCTGCCAGACGCGGACGACCTCCTCGTCGGTGGAGATGGCCCGGGCCCGCGTGAAGATCTCGGGGTCCTGTTCCAGGACGACCACACGTAAACCCCTCGCACCCAGCAGGTTCGCCGCGGTCACACCTGTGGGCCCGTAACCGATCACGGCCACGTCGTAGGCGCCGGCCCCGGCCTCCTTCCCGGTCCCGGTCTCGCTCATCAGGCCACCTCACTGTCGGCCAAGTCCGCAATCGTTGACGTAGCGTTCACTCCAATTGGAGCGAATGCTACGGTAAGCAGGCCGCCGGGCAGGGTCAAGCAGCCGGCGTGAAGTGCCACCGGGAGAGGGCCCACCAGCCATGACGAAGCCGCAGACGACCCGGCGGAAGCGCGCGAACGGGGTGGAGTCGCGGCAGCGCATCCTCGACGCCACCGTGCAGATCGCGGGCGAGCGCGGATACGAGGGCACGTCGATCGCGGCCGTCAGCGCCGCCTGCGGTCTGCCCCCCAGCTCGATCTACTGGCACTTCAAGGACAAGGACGACCTGATCGCCGCGGTCATCGAGCGCAGCTTCGACACCTGGCTGGCCGCGGTCGAGCTGCCGGGCGAGGAGGCGGGCACGCCGCTGGAGCGCGTCACCGCCGCGGCCGGGAAGGTGGCGAAGTCACTGCTCGACGCCCCTGACTTCCTCCGCCTCGGGCTGATGCTCGCGCTGGAACGACGCCCCGCCGAACCCCGCGGCCGCACCGTGTTCCTCCAGGTCCGGGACATCGCGCGAGTGAAGATCACCGAACTGATCGGAACGCTCGTCCCGGACCTGGACGAGGCGGCACTGAACTCGCTGACGACCTACGCCGTCGCCGGCGCAGACGGGCTGTTCGTGCAGCGGGAGGTGAACGGCGACGCCGTCGACCTGGTCGCGATGTTCGAACTGCACGCCCAGTGCGTCTACGAGGCGGCGATGCGTATGGCTGCGGCGAACAAGGCATGAGGAAGGCCGGTCATCGTGCCTTCGCCGTGCCCCGTCGCGGCCCCCGCACGCCTTAGCCGCGCGGGGGTGGGGCGTACGACGCCTTCACCGCCCGCCAGCGTTCCGCCTGGTGCGGCGTCAGGCGGCCGCGCAGTTCGGCGAGTTTCAGCAGGTTCGCCTCCGCGCCCTGGGCCAGGGTTTGTGCCTCGCCCAGGTAGTGGTCGTCGATCAGGGCCTCCACCTCGTCGTCGTTCATCACGGGCACGATCCGCTCGGCGAGTTTGTTGGTGTTCCGGTACGAGCCCTGCAGCCTGAACGGCGGTTCCGTGCGCGAGGCGTCGGTCTGCGCCGCGGAGGCGATGTAGGCCGCGTTGACCTTGAGCACGGTCTGCCGGACGTGCAGCAGCCTGCGGAGCACGGCGAGGATCCGGTCCAGTTCGGCCGTGGCGTAGGTGTGGGCGAGATGGTCGTGGCGGGCGTTCGGGTCGCCTTGGGCGAGACGGAGCAGCAGGTCGGTGTCGGTGCGTTCCCGGGAGGTGAGCGGCGCCAGTACGGGGTTGGAGGTGAGCGCGTTCTCGATGTGACTGAGGGCGAACAACTGCTCCCTGCCGGACAGGACGTCGCCGAGGTTCCAGACGTCGGCGCGGTTGGCGAGCATGTCGGGTATCCGGAAGCGGGCGCCGGATTCGGTGAAGGGGTTGCCCGCCATGCACACCGCGAAGCGTTTGCCGCGCAGGTCGAAGACGCGCGAGGAGCCGTCCCACACGCCCTCCATGCGGCGTTGCGCGTCGCAGAGCGAGACGAACCTCTGCAGCAGTTCCGGCGACGTGTGCTGGATGTCGTCGAGGTAGAGCAGGGCGTTGTTGCCCATGGCGAGAGCGAGATTGATCTTCTCGACCTCGCGGCGGGCGGCGGCGTCCGGGGCCGCGGCCGGGTCGAGGGAGGTGGTGCCGGATCCCAGGGCCGGCCCGTCGACCTTGACGAAGACCAGGCCGAGCCGCGCGGCGATGTACTCCATCAGCGACGTCTTGCCGTAGCCGGGCGGTGAGAGCAGGAGCAGCAGCCCATGGCTGTCGGTGCGGCGGGCCGCGGACTCGCCGCCGGCGGCGCCGAGTTGTCTGGCGAGGTTGTCGCCGATCAGCGGCAGGTACACCTCGTCCAGGAGGCGGTTGCGGACGAACGTCGACATGACCCGCGGCCGGTAGGTGTCCAGGCGCAGCCGCTCGCGTTCCGCGGCGACCAGGGCGGTGCGCCGGCGCAGGTACGCCCGGTAGGCCGGTACGCGTACGTCGCGGAACTCGGCGGTGCGGGTGAGGAATTCGTCCAGGCGGACCACGAGCCGCCCGCCGTCGATGCGGCGGTGCGCGCCGAGGAGCCCGTCGACGGCCGTCTCGGTGGCGGCGTCGGAGTCCTGCCGGGCGAGGCCGTCACCGGCGACCTCCACGGCGACGGCCTCCGCCAGGCAGGAGGTGTCGGCGCCGGTACCGGCCGAGTACGCGCCGAGCCAGGCGGCGGCGAGCTGGTGGCGGGCGGCGGGGTCGCCGGCGAGGGCGTCGAGGTCACGCTCGTACTGTGTGACGGCGTCGGGGCCGAGTGCGTCCCGGAAGCCGGTGCGCAGGGTGCGGGCGGCGGGGCTGGTGACGAACGCGGGCGGGTCCGCGGCGGCCAGTTCCTCGAAGAGGTAGGCGCCGACGCCCGCCGGGGCCGGCGCCGCCGGCAAGGGGAGGCCGACCGCGGTGAGGAACTCCTCCGCGCAGGCGGCGAGTTCGGCCGCCGGCTCCGCGGCGCCGTCGAGGCCGAACGTCGCCCGCGCGCGGGCCAGCGACCGAGCCCGCGTCGACCAGGCGGCCCGCTGCTCCTCCCCCGTCGTCCCGTAGGCCCAGAACAACTGTCCCGCGGCCCGTACCTCCGGCGTGAACCGCAGCAGGCCGCACGCCTCCCGCAGCCGCACGAGCGCGCCGAGGATCGCGGCGGCGTCGTGGTCGTGGACGCCGCGGTCGTATCCCTCGTCGTACGCCGTCTCCACCGCCCCGCGGGCCAGCTCCACCAGGCCCCCGTTCGCGGCCGCCGCCGCCAGCTCCGCCGGTGGGGTACCGGCGAGCAGCCGCGCCGCCAGGTACTCGCCCCGGTAGACCGCCGGCGACTCGGAGACCAGTGGCTGGTCCCAGAAGCCGCGGGTGTCCGCGAACCCGGGATCGGCCACCGGCGCCCGGTAGTCGGTGCCGGTGATCACGAAGACGGGCTGCCCGTCCTGCGGTACGAGCGTCAGCTCGGCCGGGCGGGAGTCGACGGCGAACCGGTGCCGCCCCAGGCGCAGCGTTCCCTGCCCGTCGTAGAGGTCCGTGCGGTCTCGCAGGGCCCTGGCCGCCTCTTGGCGGGCGGCCTTGAGCCGCCCCTCCAGCTCCTCCGCGTGAACCGTGTCGCCGAGCGTGCGCAACTCCGCCGCGGTGGTACGGACCTTGGCCACCAGCGGGTCGGAGGCGAAGAAGGTGTGGACGTCGTCCGCCGACGCCAGCGCCGCGGCCCGGCGGGAGACGGTGTCGAGGATCCGCCCGGCGGAGCGCGCCAGCCGGTCGGCGTGCCGGGCACGCTCGTCGAGCTGCGCCTGCTTGCGGGCCGAGAACGCCTCGTAGACCTCCTCGCGCTTCGCGGCGATCTGCTCGGCGAAGTCCTCCGCGGAAGCGAACTTCGCCTCCAGGTTCTCCAGCCGCAGCATGAGGCGGCCCACCTGCTCGTCGCACTCGTCAGGCGTGCCGGCCGCGGCCAGACCTCCGGTCACCGCCTGGCCCAGCAGCGCGAACTCGGCGGCGAACTCGGCCCTGCCCTCGCGCTCGTGCAGTTCGCGGCGGCGGCCGTCCAGCCGTGCGCGGGCCCGGTTGACGGCGCCGAGGACCTCGCCGATACGGGCCAGGATCGAGGTCCGTACGGTCGCGTCCGCCAGATCGAGCGTGCCGACGACCTCGGTGACCGCCTGCAGCGCTCCGGCCTGCTCGTCGATGCGCTCGGCGAGCGGTCCCGCCGCCGCGGCCGTCTCGACCGCGGCGGCCTCGGCGGCCAGCTCGTCGACGGCCCGGTGGGCGGCGTCGAAGGCGCTCTCCTCGCCCAGGAACGCCACCGCACGGCGGCCGAAGGCCGCCAGCGACTCCGCCAGCAGCGCGTCGAGTTCGCCGATGCGGGCGAGGTCGGCGTAGCGCTGCTCGCGCAGCGTCTCCAGCCGGCCCTGGGAGCGGCGCAGCTCCGCGATCCGGCGCACCCAGCCGTCCGCCGTGTCCGGCGCCGTGCCCCGGGCCCGGCGCACCTGGCCGGTGATCCGCGCGGCGGCCTCGTCGACGGCCGCGGCGGCCTCGGCCCGCAGCTCCTCGACCCGCGCGAACTCCTCGATGACCTGCGCGGCGGTGGTACGGACGCTCTCCAGCGGTGCGTCGAGATCCCCGCAGGCCGCCTCGCCCAGCCAGTGGTGACGGTCGGCGACGCGGCCGGCGGCGGCGACGATGGCCTCGAACACGGCGCCATTCGGCTCCATCCCGTCGGCCATCCGGGCCACCGACAGGCAGTCGGACACCGCCCGTACGAGTTCGGCGTTGCCGATCCGGGCCAGCGGCCCGGTGCCGGCGGGCCGCGTGGCGGCGTGCGCGTCGGAGACGTACGGGGTGCGCCAGACCTGCATGGGGTGCACACGGGTCGGCTCACGCCCGGCCGCCGCCCCGAAGACGATCACCGTGCCGTCGTCGAAGAGCGACCAGCCGCGCGTCTGCCAGACGGTGGCGACCTCCTTGCGGATGACGTTGTACGGCAGCAGCAGCGAGCGGCCCTCGGCACGGGCGTGGAAGACGTACAGGACGTCCTCGCCGTTCGGGGAACGCACGACGCCCTCGTACTCGAGGTCCTTAGTCTCGATCTCGAAAGTCCGCGCGGCGCCGCCCGCGGGGACGTCGGCGAGGTAGTAGCCGCCGGGGAACACGACGCCCTGGTCCTCGGGCAGCCGGCGGCACGCCCGGCCGAGGCCGTCGAGCCGGGCGACCTCGGTGGTGCGGGTGTTGTAGACCAGGTGGCGACGGGTCTTCTCGTTGTACGGGAGGATCCGCAGCAGCACCAGCGGGCCCACGACGGTGTACTCGATCTCGGCGTCCGCCAGCGACTGCAGGGGCTCGTCCACCGGCTCGCTGTACACGCCGTCACCGGTGTCGGTGCTGTCCTCGGCCTTGAGGGTCAGGGCGCCGCCGGCACACGAGACGAACACCAGGCCGCCGGCGGACACGTGCGGGTGCCGGCCCTGTACGTGGTCCGCGCGGGTGGCGGCCGTCCACTCGACGTCGTGCGCGGGCGGAAAGACATGGTCGCGCTCACCGCGGTCGTCGACGTACGCGACGGAGCCGTCGGGCGCGACACGCCAGCGCAGCACACGGATGTCGGTGAGCGCGTTCCCGGTCTGGAAGACGGCCAGGAGGTGGGAGCGGGCCAGACGGAGCTGGAGGAGCCGAGTCTCGCGGTAGAAGCGGTACAGCTCGGCGAAGTCCCGGCGGAAAGCGGGGTCATCGAGCAGCCCGGGAACGGAGTCCTCGGGCGCGGCACGGAACCGTATCGCCGCACCTCCCCCGCCCTTCCCGTCCGCCGGGCCCGCCGTGTCCTCCCCGTCGTCCCCGGTGAACTCGACGTGCTGCAGCGAGAACACGTCGCCGACGTCCGTCCCGGACTCCGGGCCCAGGGGGACGTTGGAGCCGAACAGCAGCATCCCGCCGACCTGCACGATGGCGCGGGGCACGCAGTCGTGCCCGGTGCGGATGTGCGCGGTGCCCGCAAGCCGCGCCTCGGTGCCGCCGAACTCCGCGACGCGCCGGGCGTTGAGCGCCTCCGCCCGGCCGGCCAGCTCCTCGGCGGCGGTGCGCAGCCGGTCGCGCAGCACCTCGTACGTGCCGGCCGCCAGGGCGTCCGGGCTGCCGTGTACCTCCGGCGCGGGGGTCTCCACCTCGTCCTCCACCTCGTACTCGCTCGTTCTCGTCGTCCGTACTCGTCGTCCCCGCCGGCCGCGAGGGCGGCCGTCGCCGGCTACTCCTTGACCAGCGACGGCGACCCGTTGACGGCCGCGTGGCCGGTCAGCGCCGCCACCGGGAGATCCGCCGCACCGCTCGCCCGCGCCGCCTCCAGCAGCCCCGTCAGGGCCCCGGTGTGCGGACCGTCCGCCGCGATGAGACGCGTCAGCAGACCGGCCAGGCTCAGGTCCCGCAGGCCCGTCGCACCCAGGCCGGCCGCCATCGCCGTCAGATCCGACGTGAACGTGCTGTCGGGCCGGAGCCACGGACCCGCCATCGCCTGCACCGACTCCGAACTGGCGACGAAGCCGTCGAGGCTCTTGCCCATGGACACGGCGTTCACCAGCTTGTCGAAGAACACGCTGTCCCCGCCGACGATGCTGATGTCCGCGTTCTCCAGACCGGTGGCGAGCACCGTCGCCTGCGCCTCGGCGATCTGGCGGCCCACGTCGACCTGCGCCAGCCGGATGTCCTTCTCCGCCTCCAGCCGCAGCCGGTACTCCTCGTGCTCCCGGCTGGCCGCGTCCAGCGCGGCCATCGCCACCGCCTTCTCGTTGATGCCCGCGGCCTCCGCCCTGAACTTCTCCCGCAGCCCCTCGGCACCGGCGAGGGCCTTGTCCCGCTCCACGTCGGCCTCCGCCTTGCCGACCTTGGCGATGGCCTCCGCGCTGCGCTCCTGCACCTGCGCCGCGGCGAGCCCGGCGGCGGCCGCCTCCGCCTGCCTGCCCTCGGCCAGGCGGATCGCCGCCGCCGCGTCCAGCTCGGCGGCCTTGCGCCGGGCCTCCGCCATGGTGAGTTCCTCCGCGGCCCGGTGGTCCGCCGCCTGCTCGGCCGCCTCGGCGGCCTTGATGTCCTTGACCAGCCGCTCCTGCGCCTCGGCCTCCGCGGCGATGATCAGCGCCTGGCGCTCGCGCTCGGCCTCCTCGACCGTACGCAGCTTCTTGATCTCCTCCTCCTGCTGGGCCACGGTCTTCTCGACCGCGATCCGCTCGCGGACGACGTCGGCGATGTCCCGCTTCTCGCCCTCGACCTCCTTGTCCTTGGCGATCCGGGACAGCTCGGTCGCCCGCTCCCGGGCGATGACCTCCAGCAGCCGGTCCTTCTCGATCTTTTCGTTCTCGATGGCGACGACGCGCTCCCGGTTGAGCTGGGCGACGGCGATCTCGCGCTCGCGGTTCTCGTTCTGGATGCCGAGCTGCTCCTCGGTCCTGATGTGCGCCGTGTGCGCCTTGAGCCGCTCCTCGGCCTGGACCTTGGCGGTCTCGGCCTCCTCCCGCGCCCGTACGATCCCGACCTCGCGCTGCTGCTTCGCCTCGGCGTCCGCCTGGCGGCGCTCCAGTTCGAGGACCGCCTCGCGGGCCTCGACGTTCTTGCGGGTGATCTCCTTCTCCTCGTCCCGCCGCAACTCGTTGGTCCGCACGTTCTCGACCGCGGTCAGCTCGGTGATCTTCCGGATGCCCTGGGCGTCGAGGATGTTCTGGGCGTCGAGCTGGGTCATCGGGGTCTGCTCGAGATAGTCGATGGCGGCGTCTTCGAGG
Source organism: Streptomyces sp. NPDC004134 (assembly GCF_042874195.1). NCBI lineage: Bacteria > Bacillati > Actinomycetota > Actinomycetes > Kitasatosporales > Streptomycetaceae > Streptomyces > Streptomyces sp. NPDC004134. Next base: position 21,780 of record NZ_JBIAMS010000046.1, read on the forward strand.
CTGTAGCCGTTCAGGTCGGTGCCGATGACGCGGATGATCCGGTCGCGGAACTCGTCGCGCTTGGTGTAGAGGTCGGCGAAGTCGAGCTGCTTGCCCACGGTCTTGAGGGCCTCGGAGAACTTCGCGTTGAACAACTGCTGCAGCGTGTCCTGGTCGCTGGCCCGCTCGGTGCCGATCGCCTGCGCCACCTTGATGACGTCCTCGACGGTCTTGTTGACCCTGACGAAGAACGAGATGCGGATGTCGGCGCGGATGTTGTCCTGGCAGATCAGCCCTTCCTTGCCGGTTCTCTCGATCTCCATGGTCTTCACGGATATGTCCATCAGCTCGGCCTTGTGCAGCACCGGCAGCACCACGGTGCCGGTGAAGGTCACGTCGACCTTCCGCATCTTGGAGACGATCAGCGCGTGGCCCTGCCGTACCTTGCGGAACAGCCGGCTCACGGCGAACAGCAGCACGAGTGCGATGAGCAGGACCACGGCTACGAGCACGCCGAGTCCCGTGGTGATGGCAGTCATGAGTTCTTCCTTCTCTGCGTTCCGGACGTGCGTGTCAGCCGAAGGAGCCGGGGGCGTCGGGGACGCCGTCGGCGGGTCCGACGCGGAAGAACTCGCCTTCGGCGTCGTAGTCGAAGATCAGTGCCCGGCAGCCGGCGGTGAGGCCGTTGCCGTCGTCCCCCCTGACCTGGACGGTCGCGCTGGAGCCATCGGCCGCCGTCACCTCCGCCTGGCCGTACGCGGGCGTGACGGCCGAGGTGCGCACGACGCACATGCGGCCCACGAAGTCCCGGCGGCCGGCCGGCCTGCCGGTGCCGCCGAGGCGGCGCAGCGCGCGGGCCAGCAGCCAGGTGACGTACCAGCCGGCGACCAGGGCCAGCACCAGACCGGCGACCCGGGCCGCCCAGGCCGGCCACACGGGCAGCCCGGCGGCGCCGACGGCCACTCCGGCGGCCAGGGCCGTGAACCAGGCCACGGCGACGACCAGCGACAGCACCACCGTCACCGGCACACCGCCGAACCCGAGGGCGGCCGGCAGGACGGTGAAACCGCCGGCACCGCGGCCGTCGGCCGCCATGTCGCCGTCCGTACCGGCGGCGTCGCCGACCACGCCGGTCAGCGCGGCGAACAGCCAATAGGCGACAACGACCAGCAACGCGAAGCTGAAGACGACGGCCGGAAAACCCAGCGCGGCATCCACGAAACCACCCATGGCCACCCCCCTGCCGCACCGGACGGTGGCCCCCCGCCGTCGGCGTCGGCTGAACTCACCGTGTCAGCACGCGCGTTCGGATTCATTGCCCGGTTCCGGCAGACTTTCTGCTCCGTGACTGCACGGATACGGTGCGGCACGGCCATCCCGGGCGAGCCCGGCCATACCGTGCGGCACCCGTCGAGGGGGCCAGGCCGGTGGCGCGGCCGAAGTCGCCGTCCCCGCAGGCGCGATGGGCACCGTCAGAGCCGACCGTTGCACGTTCATGAAGCCCTCGTTTCGGCTGATCAGGCATTTGCCACGGAACCGGGCAGCCCGGCGCGACCTGCTTCCTAGCCTGTGCGTGTACATCCACTCGACCGGCTCGGATACGGAGTCCCCATGGAGCACATCGCACCCCGACGCGTCAGCCGTCGCGGCCTGTTGCAGGCCACCGGCGGCGTCGCTGCCGCCGCCGGCCTGGGAGCCGCCGCCGCGGGGCCGGCGCACGCGGCGGCCGGCGACGCCGGGGGCGTATCGCGGCCGGGAGAGTGGGCGGCCGACTGGCGCGGGGGCGGCAGCCGGGCCGAGCGCCCCAACATCGTCTTCCTCATCGCCGACGACCACCGGCACGACGTTCTGGGCGCGGCCGGGCACCCCGTCGTCCGCACCCCGAACCTGGACGCGCTCGCCAAGCGGGGAACCAGACTGACCGCCCATCACTGCGGCGGCGGGATGACCGGGGCGATCTGCGCGCCCAGCCGGGCCATGGTGATGACCGGCAGGGAGCTGTTCCAGGCCACTCCCGGCGAGATCATCTACCCCGGTCTGCCGCTGTTGCCTGAGCAGTTGCACGGGCACGGCTACCGCACGTTCGTCACCGGCAAGTGGCACAACGGCACCGCCTCGCACCACCGGGCGTTCGGCGCCGGTGAGGGCGCGCGGCTGTTCTTCGGCGGCATGAGCGACCAGTACGCGGCGCCGCTGCGTCCCTTCGACCCGTCGGGCGAGTATCCGGCGTCGTCCATCTACTACGAGGACGGGCACACCACCGACCTGTACGCGGACGCGGTGGTGGACTTCATCAAGGGGTACGAGGACGACGCGCCGTTCTTCGCGTATGCGGCCTTCCAGTCACCGCACGACCCGCGGATGGCGCCCGCGCCGTTCTCCGACCTCTACAGCGAGGAGGACGTGCCGCTGCCGGAGAACTTCCTGCCGGTCCACCCCTTCGACAACGGCCAGTTGTCCAACCGGGACGAGAACCTCACCCAGCGCCCGCGCGGCAAGGGCACCGTACGTGCGCACCTCGCCGACTACTACGCGATGGTCTCCCACCTCGACCACGGCGTGGGCCGCATCCTGGACGCGCTCCGCAAGACCGGCCGCGCCCGCAACACCATCGTCGTCTACACCTCCGACCACGGACTCGGCCTCGGCTCACACGGCCTGCTCGGCAAGCAGAACCTGTACGAACACGCCCTGCGCACCCCGCTGATCATCTCGGGGCCGGGCATCCCCGCGGGCCGTACGGTCGACGCGCTCACCCAGCACCGCGACCTCTTCCCCACGCTGGCCGGCCTCGCCGGTGCACAGGTACCCGGCACCGTGACCGGCAGCGACCTGCTGCCCGTCATCGAGCGCCGCGCCGAGCGCGCACACGAGTACGTCCACGGGGCCTACATGCACTGGCAGCGGTCGGTCAGCGACGGCCGGCACAAGCTGATCCGCTACCGCCCGGCCCAGGGAACGGGCAGCGAGCGGACGCAGCTCTTCGACCTCGCCGAGGATCCGCACGAGCTGCGCGACCTCGCCGACTCGGCTGGGCACCGGGACGTCACGGCCCGGCTGTCGGAGGAACTCGTGCGGTGGCAGGCCGCCGTCGGCGACCCCGCAGAGCCGTTCACGGCGCCTTAGCGGCCGGCCGGCGGAGGGCGTCTCCGGGTTACGGCCGCCACGGTGGCCGGGGCCTCACGGGTGCCGGTGCGCCGGCCTCGGGGGCGGTCACCCGGTGGAAGCGTCCGGCATTCGCCGGCAGGGGGCGGGCGGTTGGTGGCGGTCACGTCCTGAGGTGCTCGTCGCGCCACATCTCCAGGCGGGCCTCGCGGGCGCTGAGGATGTGGTCGCGGGCCAGGTCGGCGGCTTCGGGGCCGCGGCCGGCGCGCAGTGCGGTGAGGATCCTGCCGTGCTCGTCGAGGGCGACCTGCCACCGTCCGGGCTGGGCGAGGGTGGAGGTGGCGACCTGGAGCAGGCGGGTGTTGAGGCTGAGCAGGAGCCCGACCAGCACCGGGTTGTGGGACGCGTCCCACAGCGCTTCGTGGAACTTCAGGTGCAGGTCGGGCCGGTGGCCCTGGCCGCCGCCGTGCCGGCGGTGGCTGGCCAGCAGCCGTTCGAGCTCTTTCAGGTCCGCCTCGGTCGCGGCCCGGGCGGCCTGTTCGGTCGCGGCGGCCTCCAGGAGGGCCCAGGCGTCGTAGACCTGGAGGATCTGCTCGCGCGGCCGTTCCTGGATCAGCATGCCCCGGGTGGTGCGTTCCAGGAGGCCCTCGTGGATCAGGCGGGCGGCGGCCGCGCGTACGGTCGTCCTGCTGGCTCCGTAGCGCTCGACCATCTCGCGTTCGCTCAGGCGCACGCCGGGCGCGAGGGTGCCGGTGCCGATCTCTTCGAGAAGCGCCTCGTACACCTGATCTGCCTTGGACGGCGGGGCGGGCTTCTTGTCGTGCATGTGTGGCGTGTCCTGTTCAGGCGGGAGCGACGGGGAATGCCTCACGTGGAGTGTGACCCAGGGCGAGCGCGATCTGCAGCCGCAATCGCGCCTTGAGGGCGGGCAGGTGTCCGACCGGTACCACTCCCACTGATCTCAGGTGGGACTCGCCGCCCTTGTCGCCGTACGTGTCCTGGAGCAGGGGTCCGGAGGGGCAGCGGGAGGCGAGCACGACGGGGGTGCCGGCGGTGACGAGGGCGGCGAGGGTGTCGGCGACGCCGGGCGGGGTGTGGCCGCCGCCGGTTCCGGCGACGAGCAGTCCGGAGGCACCGTCCGCGGCGCGCTCGACGGTGTCGCCGTCGATCCCGGCGTAGACGGTGACCAGCGGCACGCGCGTTTCGGCGAGGCGGCCGGGCTCCGGCATGCCGAGGTGGTCGGACTCGCGGTGGACGGTGCGGTGCAGGAGGAGGCGGCCTTCGTGGATCTGGCCGGCCGGGCCGCCGTCGGGTGAGGTGAAGGCGGCGGGCCTGCTGGTGTGGGCCTTGGTGACCCAGCGGGCCAGGTGCACCTCGTCGCCGAAGACGACGACGGGACCGGCCCCGGCCAGCCGCGGGTCGCGGGCCGCGGCGATGGCGGCGACGAGATTTCCCGGTCCGTCGTCGCCCGGCTGCGCCGGGAGCCGCATGGCCCCGGTGACGACGACCGGCACCGGGACGTCGACCATGACCGCCAGGGCGTAGGCGGTCTCCTCCAGGGTGTCGGTCCCGTGGAGGACGACGATGCCGTCGCATTCGGCGGCGGCCTGTTCGACCTTCCGGGCGAGGGTCAGCATGTGCGGCGGCGTCATCGCCCGCCCCGGGATGCGGTGCACTTCGACGGGCCGCAGCAGGGTCCCGGAACTGCCGTGGCCGGCGATCAGGTCCGTCGCGGACAGGCCGCCGCCGTGGCGGCGGCGGGCATCGGCGACGGCGGAGATGGTGCCGCCGGTGGCCAGGACCGCGAGGGTCGCGGGCTCCGTCATGACCGCGCTTCCTCATTCACGGGGCCGCCGGGGTGTACGGGGCCCGCGTGCCCGCGCGGTGCGGGTACGGCCGCGGGCGGGCGGGAGCGTACGAGCGTGCCGCGTGGCGCGCCGGGCAGCAGTTCGCCGTCCTTCATGAGCGGCCGGCCGCGGAGCACGGTGGCCGTCGCCACGCCGCGGCCCCGGCGGCCGTGGAAGACGCTGAGCGGGTGGCGGGTGTGCAGCCGTTCCTGGTCGATGGTGAAGGTCGCTTCGGGGTCGACGAGGGTGAAGTCGGCGTCGTAGCCGGGATGGATTCGGCCCTTGCGGGGCAGTGCGTACAACTCGGCGGTGGAGGTGGACAGTACGTGGGCCAGGCGCTGGGGGGTGATGCGGCCGCGGGTCAGGGCGTCGAGCATCAGCGGTACCAGGGTCTCGACGCCGTGCATACCGGCCGGCTGGGTGTCCAGGGGTAGTTGCTTGTCGGCCGGGGCGTGGGGGGCGTGGTCGGAGGAGAGGGAGGTGATGGTGCCTTCGCGCAGCGCCTGCCACAGCGCGTCCTGGTCGTGCCGGGAGCGGATGGGCGGGTAGACCTTCGTGCCGGTGTGGAGTGCGGCGTCGTCCTGGGTGAGGAAGAGGTAGTGGGGGCAGGTCTCCGCGGTGACGGGGATGCCGTCGGCACGGGCACGGCGTACCAGCTCCACGCCGCGGGCGGTGGCCACGTGCAGGACGTGGAAGCGGCCGCCGATGCGCCTCGCGGCCTCGACGGCCTGGGCGATGGCGGTGGATTCCGCTTCCACGGGGCGGGCGTCGAGCAGGTCCTGGTACGTGGTGATGGCGCCGGTGTGCCGGCCGGCGTAGGCGAGGACGCCGGGGTCCTCGCAGTGCGCGGCCACCAGGGCTCCCGCGGCGGCGGCGCGGGCCAGGACCTCCCACACCTCGGTGATTCCGGGCGGGGGGATGACCTGTTCTGCCGGGAGGTCGGAGGTGTTGTAGACGAGGCGTTTGGTGGCCCGGTCCAGGCCGTAGCCCCAGAAGATCTTGACCCCGACGGCGCCGGCGGCGAACAGGCCGGGCAGGTCGTCCAGGTTGTCCCGGCCGAGGGAGAGCGCCCAGAGTCCGAAGTCGCAGGCGGCGACCTCGGCGTGTTGCCCGGCGCGTTCGGCGAAGACGGCGCTGTCGGTGACCGGAGGCAGCGCGTTGGGCATCTCCAGCATCGTGGTGATGCCGCTGCAGGCCGCGGCCCGGGTGGATGCGGCGAAGGTCTCCTTGTCGGTCTGTCCGGGGTCGCGGGAGTGCACGTGGGGGTCGATGAGCCCGGGGAAGACCAGCAGGCCGGTGGCGTCGAGGACGTCGTCGACGGGGCCGTGGTCCGTGCCGTGGGCCGTGAGGGCGGCGATGCTGCCGTTCTCGCAGAGGATGTCGGCGGGTTGGGTGGCGCTGTCGGTGATCAGCGTGCCGCCGGAGATGAGAAGTCGCACGGGAGCTCCATCGAGTCGGTCGGGGCCGCGGGGCCGGACGGTGGCCGCGGGGTGCTGCCGGTACGGCTTCCTAGGAGGGGCCGTACGGCTGCGCTGGTGAAGGCCCGGAGCCGGTGACCGGCAGGACGGGGTGGCCGAGGGTTCCGACGGCGGTGCGGCCGTCGAAGACCACCGCGGCGATGTCCCCGGCGGTGGCGCGGTTGACCAGCGCTGCGGCCGGGTCGTTGGCCGCCGCGGCCGCGAGGTTGGGCGAGGCCGTGTCGAAGGCGACGAACGTCGCGGCCTTGCCGACGCCGAGCGAGCCGAGGTCCGTCGCTCCCAGCACCTGGGCGGCGGTGACGGTCATGGCGGCCAGGAGCCGGCCGGGGTCGGGGTGGCGCACCGTTCCGGTGCGCCACCTTTCGGCTTTGACGAGGAAGTTCGCCTCCTCGTGCAGGGAGGGGGTGGTGGTCATGACGTTGTCGGTGCCCAGCGCGACCTCCACCCCGGCGGCGACCGCGCCGAGGTAGGGAGGGACCCCGAAGCCGAGGCCGGCGTGGGACCGCGGGCACATCACGACCGCCATGCCCGCCCGGGCGGCGGCGCGCAGTTCTTCGGGGGTGGCGGCGGTGGCGTGCACGAGGTAGTCGGGGTGCAGGATCTCGATCGCGCGGGTGATGTCGCTGCGGCCGGTACGGGCCAGGGAGGTCTGCCGGTCCGCGTCCCGCTCGCTGACGTGCGCGGCGAGCCGCTTGCCCGCGGCGCGGACGAGGTCGGCGGTCTGGGCCAGGGCGGTGTCGGTGAGCTGGTTGGGCGAGACGACGCTGAACCCGTCCGCGACGTCGAGGATGTCGCGGATCTCGGCCCGGGCTTCCTCGCTGAGGCCGCCGGTGTTCGCCTGCAACTGCGCCGTGGTGAAGGGCAGGCCGGCGTGACGGCCCAGAGCCAGCGCGCGGATGGGCAGCCCGCGGGCGGCCTGACGCAGCAGGTCGACACCGTGCCGGCCCTGCTCGCGGAAGTCCTCGAAGGCGACCACTCCGCAGCGGATCATGGTCTGCATCGCCTGGCGCATGCCGGTGACGAGCTGCTCGTCGCTTGCCCGGGCCATGAGCTGCCAGCGCTGCCCGTCGGGTGCGTAGAGGAGGTCCACGCCCTCGGTGCGGAAGCCGGCCTCGGCGAAGGCGGCGTCGCCGATGTGGGTGTGGCCGTTGAGGAAGCCGGGGGTGACCAGCAGGTCGGGCCGGTGCAGGCGCGGCACCGCGGGGCCGGGGTCGTGCAGGGGTCCGGCGGCGGTGATCCGCCCGCCGGTGATGACGATCGTGGCCTCGCGTGTCGGCGTCAGCTCTTCGCCGAGCAGGGCGGTGACACCGGTCAGCGCCCACGTGTCCGGGGCCTGCGGCCCGTTGACCGGGCCCGCCGGCCCGTTGTCCGCCGTCATACGCGCTCCGTAAGTTGTTGGGCGGCCCGGGGGGGCCGGGTGTGGCTGATACGTGCTTGCCTTCAATGGCTTCCGAGGAGTGGCCGCCCGGCTCTCCGG
>NZ_JBIAMS010000047.1:0-28241 GCF_042874195.1 Streptomyces sp. NPDC004134
GGGGGGTTTGTTTCGGGCTGGGGGCCACGGGGCGGGGGGGGGGGGGGTTTGGGTTGGTTTACCCTCTCGTCGGGCCCCCCCTGTGGGGGGGGGGGGGGGGGGGGGGGGGGGGGCCCCCCCCCCCCCCGGCCCCGGCTGAACGTCCGCGGGCGGCAGGCGGACTCGCCGCGCGAGCAGGCTCAGTTGGTCGCCAGCGCGTAGGCCAGGTCGGGGACGAACTGCCCCGCCCGCGCCGCGCACCCGTCCGCCTCGCCGGGCGGCTTGACCCACAGCAGCGCGTCCACGGCGTCGTCCCCGGTCGCGAGCGTCGGGGCGGCGCCCAGCGCGCGTCCCGAGGGGTCGCACCACTGGCCGTTGGAGCCGTTGCCGTTGCGGCTGGTGTCCACGACCAGGTTGAGGTCGGGGTCGCCGAGGGCGGCCAGGATCTGCTTGCCGTACGCGACTTCCTGGGCCGTGGTGCGGAAGTTGGAGACGTTGGTGAACACGCCGTCCGCATCCGCGACCCCGGAGGCCGCCAGCCGGGCGGCCTGGTCGCCGGGGGAGTGCCAGGCGGAGTGGCCGCCGTCGAGGTAGACGTGGGTCTGCGGGCCGGCGGCCTTCAGGGTGGTGACGGCCTGCCGCAGCGCCGCGTGCCGGGCGTCGCGTCCCGCCTGGTCGAGGCAGTCCTCCAGGGCGAGCGCGTCGGTCTCCAGGATGATCACCACGGGGTGGTCGCCGACGCCGGCCGCGATGAGCCGGATCCAGTTCTGGTACGAGGGCAGGTCGGGGGCACCGCCGGAACTGGCGCCGCCGCAGTCGCGGTTGGGGATGCCGTAGACGGAGAGCACGGGCAGGGAGCCGCCCGCGGCGGACATGTAGCCGGCGACCTCCTGCTGCACGGTGCCGGGGTTGTACTGGGAGAGCCAGCGGGCCTGCGGCTGGGAGGCGATCCGGTCGGCGATGACCGGCTGCCGCCAGTCGCCGGGGTTGGCCGCGGTCCACCGCCGGACCTGGGAGTCGGGGTCGACGTACAGGGGGCCGGGCAGTGCGGCGGAGGCGTGCGGCTCCGCCGCGGGGGCGGCGGTGGCCGCGGGGGTGAGGCCGGCGAGGGCCAGGCCGGCGCCGAGGAGTCCTGCCAGGGTGGTGCGGCGCCATCGGCGCAGGATGCGTACGCGCATGGTGGTCCGTCCTTGTCGCGTCTGCCGGAGACGGGTGGGGTCCCCGGGTGGGAGGTGTGCCGGTTTTGGGAGCGCTCCCATGCGCTGCCGGAGCATAGTGGCGGACCGCCGGGTTGGGAACACCGCCCGCGCGCGGGCCGGGGTTGCGTGGGACGTACCTCACGGCGGGAGGCCCGTGAATTCCGGGTTACAGTCGACCGGTGAACGTGGGAGGACCCGAGGACGGGGCCGTCGGCTGCCCGCTGACCGCCGTCGCCGCCAGGTACCTGCCCCGGCTGTCGGAGTTCGCTTTCGAGCCGGGGCTCGTCGCGGCCGTCGACCAGCACGCGGCCGCCGTACGCGATGCGCTCGTGCCCCGCCAGCGCCGCCCCTGGCACGACCTCCTGCCGCAGCGGATCGAGCGCGTCTGCGCGCCGCAGCGGATGCGCCGCGAGGATCTGACGGACTACGTGGTCGGGTTCACCGACGTGCTGGCCGAGAGCGACTGGCGCGAGCCGGTCGGATACGACTTCGCGGTGCTGCGGCTGACGGCGGTCTGCTGGCTGATCCGCGAGTACGACCTCCTGTCCGGCTGACCCGGCGAAGTCCCCCCGTGCTACTCCCCGCCGCACAAGCGGGTGAACGCGGACCGCCGCCGGATTGCGCTGTCCGGTAGGTCCCGTATCGTCACGAATGCCCCCGTGACCAGGAGGGACCGTGCCCGAACCCCAGCCCGTGCTGGCCCCGCCCGCCACCGCCGCGGTGTTCCTCGTCGTCACCGTCGCGCCCGGTGGCGAGGACACGATCCGTGACGTACTCGAAGACCTCCCCGCCCTCCAGCGCGCCGTGGGCTTCGGCGCCCCCGACGACGACCTGACGTGCGTCGCGGGCATCGGCGCGGCCGTCTGGGGCCGGCTCTTCCAGGGGCCGCGCCCGGCCGGGCTGCACCCGTTCCGCGAGCTGGCGGGCGAGCGCCACCGCGCCGTCGCCACCCCGGGCGACGTGCTCTTCCACATCCGCTCCCGGCGTATGGACCTCTGCTTCGAGCTGGCCAGACGGCTGCGCGCGCGGCTCGGCGACGCCGTCGCGGTCGCGGACGAGGTGCACGGCTTCAAGTACTACGACATGCGCGACCTGCTCGGCTTCGTCGACGGCACCGAGAACCCGGTCGGGCAGGCCGCGGGCGCGGCGGTGTTCACAGGCCCCGAGGATCCGCGGTTCGCCGGCGGCAGCTACGTGATGGTGCAGAAGTACGTCCACGACCTCGAAGCCTGGGAGGCGCTGAGCACCGAGGAGCAGGAGCGGGTCATCGGCCGCACCAAGCTGGGCAACACCGAACTGCCGGAGGGGGTGCAGCCCGACGACTCGCACGTCGCGCTCAACACCATCACGGGTCCCGGCGGCGAGGAGCGCCAGGTCGTACGGGACAACATGCCGTTCGGCTCCGTCGGCGACGGCGAGTTCGGCACGTACTTCATCGGCTACGCGAGCGAGCCCGGGGTGCTGGAGGAGATGCTGGAGAACATGTTCCTCGGCCGCCCGCCCGGGACGTACGACCGGATCCTGGACTTCTCCACGGCCGTGACCGGCTGCCTGTTCTTCGCCCCCGCGGCCGGCTTCCTCGACGACCTCCCCGGCCTGCCCGCCGCCCTCGGCATGGCGGCCACCGCCGTTTTGGACCCCGTCGCCCCGGACCCCGTACCCGACCCGCAGGGCGCCGGTGACGGCTCGCTGGGGATCGGCGGCCTCAAAGGAGCACCCGCACGATGAACAACCTGCACCGCGAACTCGCTCCGATCACCGAGGCGGCCTGGGCGGAGATCGAGGAAGAGGCCCGGCGCACCTTCCGCCGCCATGTCGCGGGCCGCCGCGTCGTCGACGTCACCGGGCCCGAGGGCCCCGAACTGGCGGCCGTCGGCACCGGGCACCTGGAGGAGATCGCCCCGCCCGCGCCCGGCGCGACCGCGCGGCTGCGCGCGGCGCAGTCGCTGATCGAGCTGCGGGTGCCGTTCACCGTGAGCCGCGACGCCGTGGACGACGTGGAGCGCGGCTCCCAGGACTCCGACTGGCAGCCGGTCAAGGACGCCGCCCGCACCGCCGCGTTCGCCGAGGACCGGATGATCGCCGACGGGTACGCGGCCGCCGGCGTCGAGGGCCTGCGCACGCGCAGCTCGCTGCCCGAGCTGAGCCTGCCCGCCGAGGTCCGCGACTACCCGGACACCGTCAGCCGGGCGCTCTCCGCGCTGCGGCTGGCCGGCGTGGACGGCCCGTACTCGCTGCTGCTGGGGGCGGAGGCGTACACGGCGGTGAGCGAGACCGCGGACCACGGCTATCCGGTCGCCCAGCACATCTCCCGGCTGCTGGACGGCGAGCTGATCTGGGCCCCGGCGATGACCGGCGGGCTCGCGCTGTCCACCCGCGGCGGCGACTTCGAGCTTCGGCTGGGCGAGGACCTGGCGATCGGGTACACCGCGCACGACGCGAAGACGGTGCAGCTCTACCTGCACGAGACGCTGACGTTCCTGACGTACACGGACGAGGCGATCGTCGTCCTACGGGCGTGACGGCCGGGCGCGACGGGGGCGGGGACGACGTCCGCGACGACGATCGCGACGATGTCCGGGGCGACGACCGGGGCGACGGTGCGGCGGACCGCGGCCGGGGGCACCACCGGGACCCTCTGCTCGCCTGGCTGCGCGTGGTGGTACCCGTCGCCCTCATGGTCGTCCTGTACTTCCTGCTGCCCCTGCACCTGCTCGGTACGCAGACCCCGGTGCTGAGCTGGACGCTCTTCGCGGTGGCGCTCGGCGTGGTCACCGCGCTGCTGCTCCGCGAGATCCGGGCGGTGCTGATGGAGGTGCCGCATGCCCGTCCCGGCGTCACCATTCCGCTGCTGACGATCGCCTCGCTGCTCGTCTTCGCCGCCGCGTACAACGGGATGGCCAGGGGGTCGGCGGAGTTCCACGGGCTGCGGACCCGGGTCGATGCGCTCTACTTCACGGTCGCGACCGTGGCGACGGTCGGATACGGCGACATCACCGCGCGCGGCCAACTGGCCCGGATCCTGGTGATGGGGCAGATCATGTACAGCTTCGTCTTCCTCACCGCCGCGGCTACGGCGCTGAGCCGCCGGGTGCGGCGGGCGCTCGGCGAGGGGCGGAGCGGCGGCAGACGGCACGGCAAGGGCAGGCGGCGCGGCGGGGGGCGGCACGGCGACGGGCGGCGCGGCGGGGGGCGGCAGGGCGACGGGCGGCGCGGTGGCGGTACGGGGCCGGGCGGCCGCCGGCCCGGCCGGGGCACGGAGCGGGGCTGAGGCCCCGGGGGCGTTCACCCGTACGGCCGTCACGGGATCGTCCGCCCGCGGCCCCGGCGTGATGCTGGGACTCCTGGCCACCCCCCCCGGCGGCCCTCGGTAAGGAGTGTGTTCCGATGACCACCCCCACCGCCTCCTCCCACGGCACCACGCCGTCGAGCCCCACCCCACCGAACCGCGGCGGCAGCCCCTGGGCGACGGGAGGCACGGTGTTCGCCGGGGTACTGATGCTCGTGTACGGCGTCCTCGCCGTGCTCCAGGGCGTCGCGGGCATCGCGCACAACGACGTCTACGCCCGGCAGGGCGACTACGTCTACAAGTTCGACCTGACGACCTGGGGCTGGATCCACCTGATCCTCGGCGTCGTCGTCGCTCTGGCGGGCCTGGGCATTCTCATGGGCAACGAGTGGGCCCGGCTGCTGGGCGTCGCGCTGGCCGCCCTGGCGGTGATCGCCAACTTCGCCTGGCTGCCGTACCTGCCGGTGTGGGCGATCGTGAACATAGCCATCGGCATCTTCGTGATCTGGGCGCTGTGCACCGACAGGTCCCGGTCACTCGTCTGAGGCTTCGCGGGCCGCGGCAGCTCCGGCGGCGGGCGCCTCCGCTTCCACGCGGAGGCGCCCGCTCCGGCTGGTGCGGTGTGACACCTTTCCACGTGGCGACGCTGAACTACGGGGGCCCCGACGTGTGGAGGTGTGAACCGTCAGCGCCGCAGACATGAACAACGGTTTCCACGAGCCGGCCCACCGCGCCGCCGATCTGGTCGCGTTTCTCCGCGAGCGGTACACGGAGCAGCGCAGGACCGCCGTCGAGCAGCGGCTGCAGCACTGGCAGCGGGAGGTCGCCGAGCTGAACGCCAAGCAGGCCGTCGTGGACAACTGCGAGCGGTGGTCCCTCATCGCCGGCGAGGTGGGCCGCAGGGTCGCCGAGCGGTCCGCCGCCGGTCTGGGCGTCGAGCCGGCCGAGGCGCTGGAGGCGGCCCGGCTGGACGGCTGCGCGACCGCGATGATCCACGTCGTGGCGACGCTTGCGCTGCCGTACCAGCGCCACCCCGGATACCGGGAGGCGTGGCGGCCGCCGCCGGGGCCGTGAGGGCGGCGGGGCGCGGGGTGCGCCGAGGGCGGTGCGGGGCCGGCCGCCCGGGGCGCGGGGTCAGCCGCCGGAGCGGCCGAGGAGGGTGCGTACGCCCGCGGCGCTCAGCGTCAGCGCGCCGGGACTGCCGGTGTCGATGGTCAGGTACACCTCGTCCGACGGCCAGGCGTTGGCCAGCAGCACCAGCGGCAGCTTGCGGTACTTGTCGACGGAGGGCAGCGCGTACCCCATCCGGGACTCGGAGGTGAAGACGGGCACGAGCCGGTCGCCGTTCGGCTGCTCCATCACCGGCAGCATCATGCTCTCCTCGGCCCCGGCCCGCTCCTGCTCCGCGCCCTCCTCCGGCCGGTCCGGTCTCTCGTCCGGCACGGGCACGAGGACTTCGCTGTGGGCCAGCGCGTGCAGCGCCGCCGGGTCCTTGGCGTCGGTCGCCAGTGCCTCCAGCGCCCGCTGAGTGGTCGAGGGGTCGCTCCCCTGCGGTGCCTCGGTCATGGTCCTTCGCTTCCTCCGGTGTGCCGCGGCGCGCAGTACCTTTCCGGCCAGCCCGCGGCATTGCCTACCCCGTACAGCGTCGAACGCGCCCCCGTTGTCACTCCCGGACGGGTGACGGAGCGGTTCCGGGTGTGCGCGCCGCCGGGAGGGACCATAATCCGGCGATGGGCGACCCCGGGGGCCAGGCACGATCCGATCCCAGAGCCGGTCACCGGCTCGCGCTGCACACCGCCGCCAAGAGGTTACGGGCGGAGTTCCAGGGGGTGTTCGGCGAACAGACCATCGAGCGGTTCCTGTACGGCGCGTACGGGGACATAGCGGTACGCGGCGCCCCGCCGGACGACCTCCCGCGCCTCACCGAGCGCTACGCGCGCCGCCGGCTGCACGCGCTGGCCCGGGTGGAGGGGGTGAGCGGCGACGGACGGCCGGTCGTGCTCTTCCTCTGCGTGCACAACGCCGGGCGCAGCCTGATGGCGATGGGACTGATGGCCCGGCTGGCTGGGAACCGCGCGGTGGCCTGGTCGGCGGGCTCCGCACCCGGCGCCTCGGCCAACGCGGCGGCGGTCGCGGTGATGGGGGAGCGGGGGATCGACATCTCCGGGGAGTTCCCCACGGCGTGGACGGACGAGGTGGTCAGGGCGGCGGACGTGATCGTCACGATGGGCTGCGGGGACGCCTGCCCGGTGTTTCCCGGCAAGCGGTACGTGGACTGGCCGCTGGCCGATCCGCGGGGGTGGGCGGCGGCGGAGGTGCGGCCGCTGCGGGACGAGATCGAGCAGCGGGTCCGCAAGCTCCTCGCGGACCTGGGCATACCGCCCCGCGGCTGACGTCGGCGTACGGCCGCGCCCACCGGTTCCGTACGTCCGCCCGGGCGCGCCCGCTTCACCCGAAGGGCGGGCGGTGGCGCGCGTGTTGGTCTGCGGGCCCGACGCCCGCCGTGCGGATCATGGTGGGGCCGCCGACCGCCGAGCGCGAAGGGCCCCCACCGTGACGCGAACCCGCACCGTGACGCGAACCCGCACCGTACGCACGGCACTTGCCGTCCTCGCCGCCGCCGCAGGGCTGGCCGGCGGCCTCCCCGCCGCGGCGGTCGCCGTCGGGCACCCCGACCCGGCGGCCCACCCCGCGGCCGTCCGCCCGACCCACCCCCCGGTCGCCGGCGCTGCATCCGCCGGCCCTGCACCCGCCGGTCGTGCCGCCGTGCCCGCGCCCGCCGTGGGCGCCTCCCTGCGGGCCGCGCCCGTCTGCACCGGCGAGCGGCTCGGTGACGCCCGGCTGGGGCCCGAGCACCTGCCGGGCCAGTGGGAGCCGCGGGTGGGCCCGCTGCTCCAGGGCTGGCGGCCCACCGGTGCGCTCACGCCCGCCGCGTTCCTGGAGAAGTACTGGACGGGTCCCGCCCAGGGCGGCACCTGGAAGTACCCGCCGCACGACGGCTTCGCCGAGGTCAACGGCGCCGTCGACCGGGAGGCGACGCGGCTGGAGGCCGGGCGGTTGCTCGACCGCTTCGGCTCGGAGTACGGCGGCTACCTCGCTCCCGCGGGCGACCGCTACGCGGAGCGCGCGCTGCCCCCGCAGAACCTCAACACCCGCGACCCCGGCGCGCCCTGCGACTACCGCGTCTACCAGGTCACCAAGCCGTTCTGGGTCTGGCAGGGGGCGGTCGCGCCGTGGTTCGAGCAGCCCGGCGGGGGCGAGCAGATCAAGCTGGACCCGGTGTTCCTCGACCCGGGCGAGGGGCAGCGGCTGAACGTCACCTGGCTGCTGGAGCACGGCTACCTGGCGCCCGCGTAGGGCCTGGCGCCCTGTGACGTGGTGCCTGGGTGACATGGGGCGGTGTGACGTGGTGTTCGGGCGTCAGTCGTGCTCGGAGACGAGGACGGCGACCGTGTCCGGCGCCAGTGCCTCGAAGACGTGCGGGACGTCGGCGGGGTACGAGGCGTAGTCGCCCGGCTCCAGGTCGACCGGCTCCTCCGCCACGCCCACGCGCGCGTGCCCGCTGCTGACTATCACGTGCTCCACGACGCCGGGTGAGTGCGGATCCGAGCGGCGCGGGGTGCCGGGCTGGACGGTGACGAGGTAGATGTCCCGGCGGGCGTGGGCGGGGGAGGAGGCGAGCAGCGTCGCGGCGTAGTCGGCGTGCTCGGAGGGCACGGACGGGCCCTCGCCGCGTCGTATGACCTGCACCCGCGGGCGGGGCGGCTCGACCAGCCGGGAGAAGGGCGCGTCGAGCGCGACGCTGAGCGCCCACAGGGTCTCCACGCTCGGGTTGCCGGTGCCGGACTCCAGTTGGGAGAGCGTCGACTTCGCGATGCCCGCGCGGCGGGCCAGCTCCGTCAGGGTCAGCCCCGTACGGCGGCGCTCGCGCTGGAGCGAAGCGGCGATGGCGTCGAGGGGGGCTCCGCCGCTCGGGACCATGACGCGCTCCGTTCGTTCTGTCGGTCGCTTATTCGACTTGACGAACAGAGTAGCGGATGTTCAGCATGGCAGCCATGCGTTCGATATGGCGAACCCTGCGCGGCGACCTCGCCCGCGACATCGCGCTCGTCTGCGCCGCCGACACCCTGGTCGGCGTCTCGTTCGGGGCCATCGCGGTCGGCGAGGGGCTGCCGCTGTGGCTGCCGGTGCTGCTGTCGGTGGTGGTCTTCGCGGGGGCGGCACAGTTCATGTTCGTCGGCATCGTCGCCTCCGGCGGCACGGCGCTGGCGGCGGTGGCGGCGGGGCTGCTGGTCAACGCGCGGCACGTGCCGTTCGGCTTCACCGTCGGGGACGCGCTGGGCGGCGGGAGGCTGCGGCGGCTCGCCGGCAGCCATCTGATGATCGACGAGACCGTGGCGTTCGCGCTGGCCCAGCGGGATCCGGTGCGGCGGCGGGCGGCGTACTGGGCGTGCGGCGTGGGGCTGTTCGTCTGCTGGAACGCGGGGGTGGTGCTCGGCGCCCTGGGCGGTACGGCGGTGAGCGACACGGACGCCTTCGGGCTGGACGCGGCGTTCCCCGCGGTGCTGCTGGCGCTGGTGCTGCCGTCGCTGCGCGAGGCGGGTACGCGGCGGGCGGCGCTGGTGGGGTTGGGCGTCGCGCTGGCGGCGGCGCCGTTCCTGCCGGCGGGCGTGCCGGTGCTGCTGGCGCTCGCGGGGCTGGCGGTGGCGGGGGCCGGC
This sequence comes from Streptomyces sp. NPDC004134, assembly GCF_042874195.1. Lineage (NCBI taxonomy): Bacteria > Bacillati > Actinomycetota > Actinomycetes > Kitasatosporales > Streptomycetaceae > Streptomyces > Streptomyces sp. NPDC004134. The sequence continues at coordinate 9,186 of NZ_JBIAMS010000047.1, forward strand.
GGCGGCGAGGCGGCACGGGAGCAGAGGAGCGGTGCGGTGGCGGAGGGCGGTCCGGTGGGGGGTTCGGTGCCTGAGAGCGGTGTGCATGAGGGCGCTGTGCCCGGGGGCGGCGGGTCCGGGGGCGGTGTGCCGGGCGGCGGTGACGACGAGCCCGGGGCCGGTTCGTATGACGAGGAGCGGGTGCGGTGAGCACGACGACCCTGGTGCTCGCCGTCTTCGTGCTCGGCGCCGGCACGTTCGCCTTCCGCGTCGCCGGCCCCGCGCTGCGCTCGCGCGTACGTCTGGAGCCGCGGGTGGAGCGGCTGATGACGGTCGCGGCCATCGTGCTGCTCACCTCCCTGGTCGGCACGCAGGCGCTGCTGGACGACGGCGGCTTCGCGGGGGTGGCGCGGCCTGCGGGCGTGGCGGTCGGCGGCGTCCTGGCGTGGCGGCGGGCGCCGTTCGTGGTCGTGGTGGTCGCCGCGGCGGCCACGGCGGCGCTGCTGCGGCTGATCGGCGTGAACTGACCGGCGGTCGTCCGCCGCGCCCTCCCGTGCCGTACGGGCCGCGGGTGCACCGGCAGTCCCGGCCGCGGGTGTCAGGCGGGGTCGAGGGGACCCAGGAGCCAGCTTCCGGCGGAGGCGGGGTCGTCGTCGAAGTAGTAGTCCCCGATGGCCGCGAGCAGGTCGGCGGTGGTGACGCGGCCGTCCCCGTCGGTGTCCAGCCGGCGGAAGACCTCGCGGGCGTCGTGCGCCGGGAGGTTCATCAGCGCGCCCGTCCAGCGCACGTGCTCCTCCTGGTCGAGCGAGCCGTCGCCGTCCGCGTCGGCGATCGCCATGATCGCCTCCAGGAACTCCCCGTACCCCGCGGCGAAGTCCTCCGGCGTCTCCAGTAGCCCGGCGGCGAACGCCGCCGCGTACTCGGCCCGGTCGACCCGCCCGTCCCCGTCTGTGTCCGCGGCCCGTACGAGCCGCTCCCACACCCCGAGGCACAACTCCTCCACCCGGAGCCGTGCCGGCGAGTCGGGGCCGTGGCCGAACTCCTCGCCCAGTTGCCGGGCGGCGCGCTCGAAGTCCGCGCGGTCGACGTAGCCGTCGCCGTCCGTGTCGTACGTGCGGAAGCGCCGCGCGAGCTTCCGCGCCAGGAACGTCGATACCTCCACGAGCCGTCCTCTCCGCGGGAATTGCCGCCGTCCACGACGCTACGGCCGGTCCGCCGGGGCGCACAGGGCGCCTGGACGGGCGCACGGTGGCCCGGAGACGGATGGGGAGCCGACCCCTTTACGGAGAGTGATGAAGCATTTACGATAAGTACGTGACGGCGCCGAAGGACGGCGCGGACCGACGTCACCGGCCAGGGAAAACCGGGGGGTTGCTCGCATGGCAGAACCACTGTCCGCCGCCGTCGTGCTGCGCGCGCTGAAGCGCGAGGGGCTGGCGATCGTCGAGCACGGCGAATGGCGCACGCACAATCGCAACCACATGGGCCCGTGGGGCCCGGTGCACGGCGTGGTCCTCCACCACACGGCCACGTCCGGCACGGACGACAGCGTCCGGCTCTGCTACCGCGGCAGGCCCGACCTGCCGGGCCCGCTCTGCCACGGCGTCATCGACAAGAGCGGCCGCGTCCACCTCGTCGGCCACGGCCGGGCGAACCACGCGGGGCTGGGGGACGACGAGGTGCTGCGCGCGGTGGTCGCCGAGCGGTACGGGGAGCGCCCACCGTCGCCCAACGAGCAGAACACCGACGGCAACGCGCGGTTCTACGGCTTCGAGTGCATCAACCGCGGCGACGGCGAGGACCCCTGGCCCGACGCGCAGTTGGAGGCCGCCGAGCGGGCCTCGGCGGCGCTGTGCCGGGCGCACGGGTGGCAGGCGAAGTCGGTGATCGGCCACAAGGAGTGGACCAACCAGAAGATCGACCCGGTGGGCTTCGGCATGCCGGGGATGCGCGAACGCATCGCGAAGCGCCTGGCAGGCAAACCGGAAGGCGAACCTGCACCGGAGCCCCCCGACTCACCAACCCCGGCACCCTGAGCCGGCCCACCGCACGCGATCGCCGCCCGCACGATCCGCAGAGCCCGGGCCGGCCCGGCTCACTTCACCTGACCCGGCCGACCCATCCCGGCCGACCCACCCGCTCATCCGATCCGTCCGCCACCCCGTCCCTCGGGAAGCCTCGCCGTGCCGTGCCGGTTGCCTCTGGCAGCAAGTCCGCCAGCCACCCAGCGGAGGCACCGTGACCGTACCGCCCGCCGATTCCACCGAGCCGCTCGTCGTCCGGGACCTGCCCGCGCCGCCCCGGCTGGTCCACCGGGCGTGGACGGAGGCGGACCTGCTGGCGCGGTGGATCGGTCCGCGGGGCTACGCCGTTCCGCGCGACACCGTCACCGTCGAGCCGTACGTCGGCGGGCGCTTCGACTACTGCATGGTCGCCGCGGCCGGCAACACCCACGACGACACGACCGACCGCGACCGCCACTGGCTCCGCAACCACATCACCGAGCTCGCCGCCCCCCACCTCCTCGTCCTCACCTCCGCCCCCATGCCGGAGTACGGCACCCCCGCCCCGGTCACCACCCGCATCCACCTGACCCCGGCCCCGCCCGGCACCCGCCTGACGTTCACCCGCCCCTACCCGCCCGACCGCCGCCCCGCGGCCCGCGCGACGTGGACCACATCGTTCGACAACCTCGAAGCACTCCTGCGCACCCTCACCTGACCCGGGCCGGTCGGGGCCATCGTCAGCAGGTACGGCGGTAGGGGACGCCGGGGAGGTGGGTGCGCCACTCGACGGCGGTGAGACCGCCGGCCGCGCGGCCGCAGACGTCGTCGGCCCAGCGCCGCGGCTCCAGCGCGCGCCGCTGCAACGGCACCCGCGGGGTGGCCACCCCGGCCGCGGCGGCGGAGAGGGTGGGGGGCGGAGTAACCGGCGCGCCCGGACAGCTCGCGGTACGTCGGCGCGCCCGCCTCGTGCCGCAGCATGCGCAGCATGTACGCGAACCGCTGCACCGGTCCGGCGGCCGGATCCAGCGCCTTTTCCCGGCGACCCATCGCGTTCCCACCCCCCTTCCACGCTAGCCGAATTGATAGGCCGGTCGAGTGGGGGCTGCCCATCAAACGGGTGGCCGCTGGATTCCGGGGAGTCCTGTCCTCCCTGCCGCCGGAGCCCGCCATCGCCACCGTCCAGCACCGCAGCCTCGCCCCCGCCCCCGACGCGGAGCCGCCTGGCCACCGCCCGGCCGCCACCGCCCTCGCCGAAGCCGTCCGGGCGCCGGGCCGCGGCGTGGCCACCGCGCCCCTCGTCCTCGCGCCCGCCGCGCTCGCGCTCGTCCTGGGGCTGTGGGGCCTCGGCCGGCAGGGCACGATGTGGCGCGACGAGGCCGTCACGTACGAGATGGCCCACCGCGACCTGACCGCGCTGTGGCAGACCCTGCCGCACTTCGACGCCGTGCACGGCCTCTACTACCTGCTGATGCACGGCGTCTTCGGCCTCTGGGACGGCGGTCTCCTCGCGCTCCGGATGCCCTCCGTGCTGGCGACGGCCGCCGCCGCGGCCGGCGTCGCGCTCCTCGGCCGCCGGCTGGCGGGCTCGCGCGCGGGGCTCGTCGCCGGGCTGGTGTACCCGCTGGTGCCGGACGTGCAGCGGTACGCGCAGGAGGGCCGGTCGTACGCGCTGGTCGCCGCCTGCCTGGTCTGGGCCGGCTGGCTGTTCGTCCGCGCCCTCGACGAGCGCAGCCCCCGGCTCTGGGCCGGCTACGCAGCGCTGATGCTGGCGGCCGGTCTGCTGCACGAGTTCGCGGTGCTCGCGATGGCCGCCCACGGCGTGACCCTGTGGCTGCGGCGCCCGGGTGCCGCGGCCAGGCGCGGCTGGTGGGTGGCCGTGGGCTGCGTCGCGGTGGGGCTGGCGCCGCACGCGGTACGCAGCGCCGGGCAGTCCGCACAGGTGGACTGGATCGGCATGCCGGGCCCGGTCGCGCTGCTGAAGTACGCCGCGATCGTGGTCCTCGGCTTCGGGCTCGCCGGGTTCGTCCCGCGTGCCTCGCGGCGCCTCACGCACTTCGCGCTGCCGCTCGCGGTCCTCCCCGGCGCCCTGCTCCTCCTCGCGACGCCGCTGCGCCCGCTCTACGTCGACCGCTACGTCCTCTGCTACGCCACCGGCCTCGCGCTCCTCGCCGGGGCGGCGCTCGACGCGGCGTTACGGGCCGGGGTGCGCGACCCGGCCTGGGACCGCCATCCCGCCACCGGCACCGCCGCCCCGGCGGGGGCCGCCGGACCGCGTACCCGGCGGCGCGTCACGGCCGTGGCCGTGGTCGCCGTCCTCGTCGCGCCGCTCCCGGCGACGTTCCACCTGCGTACGCCCGCCAGCCGGCTGGACGACGTCTCCGCCGTCGCCCGCGCCGTCCAGGCGCAGAGCAGGCCCGGCGACGGGCTGCTGTTCCTGCCCGCCCGACGGCGCGTGTGGCTGCACGGTGCGCCCGGGGCGTACGACGGGCTCGTCGACCTCGCGCTCGCCGCACCCGCCGCCGACTCCCGCACCCTGTACGGCGCGGAGCTGCCCGCCGCCCACATCCGCGCCCGGCTGCTGGCCGCCGACCGGATCGTCGTGCTGCGCGACCCGCCCGGGCAGCCGCTCGACGCCGAGCCCGGCGAGGCGGCCAAACGCGCCGTGCTGCGCGAGCACTTCACGGAGTGCGGGAGCAGCAGCGTCCGGGGCGCCCGCGTCTCCCTCTACGCCCGGTCGGGGCTCTGCCGCACCGGCTCCGCGTCCGCTGAGGGCCCGTCCTCGCGGTTCCCGTCGCGCCCCTCGTCGGCCCCGTCCCCGTCGTTCTCCTCCGAGTAGCGCGGCCGCGGCACCGTCGTGCGGACGAACTCCACCTCCGCGTACGGCGGTGTACGCAGCCACAGCCGCCGTCCCACCGCGAGCCACACCACCCAGCAGAACGCCACCAGGCCCGTCAGCCCCACCAGCGTGTTCGCCAGGAACTCCGTCACCGGCGGATGCTCCACCGTCGCCTTGTCGACCCAGTACGGGCCGCCCCACTTCCAGTCCATCGGGGCGTCCTCGGACGTCTGCGCCCAGATGGTCCAGGCGAATATCCGGCACGCGCCGTACAGGAAGTAGGCGTGGTAGAGCGCCAGCAGGAAGCGGTCGGACAGGCCGACGCGGTGGCGCAGCCAGCCCCAGGCGGGGTCCGCCGGATAGACGTGCTGCTTGAAGTACTTGGCGGTCAGCGAGCGGTAGTTGTACGCGAGCATCGCCAGCCAGAACAGGTCCCAGGCCAGGCCCAGACTTCCGTAGTACGCGGCGGCGTCCCCGTAGCGGCCCTCCTGCGCCGCGTACGCCCACATGCCCGTCGAGTAGTGCTGGTCGGTGAAGGGGAAGAAGAGCATCACGCCGACGCTGTCGAAGCAGTCGGTCAGCACGTGCGCCCACTGGCCGATCAGCAGGCCGAGCGCCCACTCGCGGCTCTTGAAGATCAGCAGCACGGCCAGCGCGAGCACCACGCCCCACGCCAGCGTGTGGGTGAAGCCGACGCCCGGCCAGCCGCGGTGGTAGTCCCAGGCGTTCTCCGGCTTGAAGGAGAAGCTGCCTATCTCGAAGCCGTAGACGGTGCCCTTCGTGCCCATGTCGGGCAGGAAGCAGCCGAGGAGGATCGCCAGGTACGAGACCTTGACCTTGGTGTGCTTGTGGAGGATGTAGCTCTCCAGCTCATGTGCCGCCCAGCTCACCGGTCTTCCCCCTTGCTGCCCCCGTCGCCATCGCCGTCGCGGCTGCCGGCCGGGTTGTCGTCCTCGGGGTGCCGCCGGGCGCGTACCTTGTCGACGGCCCAGCCGGTCAGGAGGATCGCCACGATCGCGACCACCGGGCCGCGGGTCCAGGTGAGGATGCCACGGGTGAAGATCGCACCGCCGGCGACGAGGGCGATCACGGCCGCCGCGTAGCCGGCGACGTCGCCGGCGCGGGTGCGGCGTACGGGCCGCAGGAACGCCGGGCGGCTAGGCACGGGAGGTCACTCCCGCGGTGCGGCCCGCCCGCCCGGGGTGAGCCGTCCGTATGCGTACGGGCCCGCCCCCGCGTCCCGTTCCGCTTCCGCGTACGGCTATGCCGTCGCGTATCGCGCCCTCACCGTGCACCGCGCCCCACCCGTTCCGTCGTCCGCCGGCGCGGCTCCCGGCCGCGCAGGCCCCCCTCGGTCGTCCGGGATCTTACGGGATGGGGCACGGTGCCCGGCATTCCGGCGTCAGCTCGCGGGCCTGGTCTCGTAGACGAGCAGCTCCGTGCCCGCGGGGGAGGCGCCGTCGTCGGGCGCCGCCCACATGCGCAGCCCGTCGCCGCTCAGCGCCTCCAGCAGCACGGGGTTGCGGGTCGCCACGTGGCCGCCGGTCGACCAGAGCTGCACCGGCACCTCGTGCTCGATGTCGAACGTGCGCAGGTCGACGGTCGCGATGCCGCCCAGCTCGAAGTCGGCGCCGGAGGCGTTCTTGAAGCCGGTGATGCCGGTGCAGAGCATCTTGCGGGAGTCGGCGTACGCACAGTCCTGGTAGTCGACGAAGTGGCTCTGGTTGGTGCGCCGCTGGATCTGGCGGCCGTGCCGGTCCCAGGTGTAGAGGGTCCGCGAGCCCCACGACACGCCGTGCACCATGCCGGTGCGCGGCTCGGGCACCACGCCGCCGACGTGGTCGTCGACCCGGAACTCCTCGGTCACCTTCAGCGTGCGGACGTCGACGCGGTAGACGACGGCGGCGCTGTTGGGCCGGTACTCGGCGACCGGGACCCAGACCGAGCGGCCGTCGGTGTCGATGCCGCCGGGGTGGTACATGTCGCCCTCGCCGAGTGTGATGTCCTCCAGGAGCCGGCCCTTGAGGTCGAGGACGAAGAGGTGGCCGACGCCGCGGCCGGGGCTGCGGTCGTAACCGTCGACGGGCTCCGGGTAGCGCACCGGCGGCTCGACGACCTCGACGCTGGAGAGGAACAGCCGGTCGCCGACGCGGGTCATGCCCTGCGGGTGGTACGTCTCGAAGTCCAGCGGCAGCTTCTCGACCAGCTCCCACTTGCTGTTGCGGTCCAGCTTCGCGACGGCCTCGACGACGGGGGCGTCGCGCTCCGGCCGGTGGTCGCCGCCGGGCCGTGCGGCGGGGGCGGCGGAGGCGGCGACGGTGCCGAGCAGGGCCGCGGCCAGGGCAGTGACGCCGAGCGTTCTGACGTACCTCATGTGCATCGATCCTCTCCCTCGCGGGCCGGCCCGGCCGGCGGGGTGCTCCCCGCGGCGGCCGCCGGCCGGCGCCCGATGATGGCGAGGCCATCCTGCCCGTACGTGGCGGCGAGGCAATCCCGCGGCGAACAGCGGGACACGGCGGCGGAACGGGCCGAGGGGACACCGCGACCGGACACAGGGACAGCACACGGCGACAGACAGCACACGGCGACAGACAGCACACGGCGACAGGACACCGCGACGGGACGCGGTGACCGGACGCCGTGAGGGGGCACCGCGCCGCCGCGGGGAGGGGCGGCGGCGCGGCAGGTGACACGGCGACGGGACACCGCGCCGTCCGCGAATGTCCCGCCGCCGCGGTCCGGGTGCCCCTTCTTCAGCCGGCCATGCCCAGCACCGTCAGCGAGTACGGCGTGAAGCCCAGCCCCATCGTCCGCGTGACCTCGAAGCCGTCGCTTGCCACCTCCGCCTCGATCAGCGAACCGGTGAACGGATCCGTGACGTACACCGACTCCTCGCCCGGCGCCAGCGCCGCCTGGTTCTTCGTCCAGTCCGCCGAGACCTCGAACGGCTCGGTCACCTTCGAGGAGGCGACGACCTTCGCGCCCTTCGGGTCGACCCCGTGCAGCTCGCCGTCCGCGGTGAGGGCGAGGCCGCGGTCCCAGTACGGGTCCCAGGTGAACGCGGCGCGGGCGGCGGGCAGTTCGACGCGGCGCATGGTGCCCTCGCCGAGGTCCAGCGCGGCCATCGCCTCGTCGCCGAAGGTGCCGAGGACGGCGTCGCCGCTGTGCCCGGCGAAGGAGCTGACGCGCTCCTCCTCGCCGCTGCCGGCCGGGTTGGGGATCTTGTCGGCGGTCCACTTGCCGCCGCCGCCGCGCTCCAGCACCAGTACGCCGTCCAGGCAGCCGAAGAGCAGCAGGCCGTCGCCGACGGCGTGTTCGCCGTGGAGTTCGGGGCAGTCGCGGAAGGCGGCGAGTTCGCGGTTGTGCGCGTCGTGGACCCGTACGCCGACGGGCAGGTCCTCCTCGGTCCTGCCGGGGATGGTGACGGCCATCTCGCCGTTCTCCAGGGTCACGGCGACGCCGTGGTGCGGGCCTGCCGCCTTCAGTTCGCGCTCCGGTTCCGTGCTCGCGTCCTCGGCGCCGACGTGCAGCACCCGGGCCGTGCCCGTGCCGTCGTCGAAGACGGTGACGTGCTCGCCGTGCGGCACGGCGTGCGAGGGGTACTCGCCCTTCAGGCCGCCCAGGAGCCGGGGGCGTTCGTGGTGCGCGTCCTGGTGGCCGCCGTGGTCCTCCCAGCGGATGCCGGCGTCCAGCAGGTGGGTGACGCCCTGCTCGCCCTGGGGGAGCAGGACGTGGGTGTCGTCCTCGGTGCGTACGGGCCTGGACTGGCCTTCGACGCGCAGCGTACGCACCGTGCCGCCGTCGGCGAGGCCGATCACGCGGACGGCGCCGGAGCCCTGCTCGGTGACGACGGCGCGCAGTTCGGGGGCGCCGTGGGCGGTCTTCTCCGCGGGCCAGCCGGAGCGGTCGGCGCCGCCCTGCTCGCCGCCGGCCGCGTCCGACGCGCGGCCGGCGCCGGGCTTTCCGCCGCCGTGGTCGTCGTCGTTCTCCGCACACCCGCCGGCGAGCACGAGGGCTATCGCCGCGACGCCGGCGGCGAGCGTCTTCCTGGTCTTCGTAATGACAATCATTTTCATGACGATAGCAGGAGTGTGCGCGGGCGTCCGTCGCAGGGGGTGCCCGCGGGCATGCGAAAGCCGGCGGCCCCACCCAGCGGGGCCGCCGACCGGTCTCGCGGTTCGGCGCGTGCCGTGGCTCGGCGCGTGCCGAGCCGTGGCTCAGCGCGCGCCGTGGTCCGGCGCGCGTCGTGGTGCGGTGTGCGCGGTGCTCAGTTCGTGTCGTGGCTGCCGTGGGCGGGTGCGCCGCGGGTGGGCTTCATCGCGTCCGCGTTGTGCGTTCCGGCCACCGTGCCGTTGGGGTTCGTCACCACCAGCAGGCCCGCCATGCCCATGTCCGCGTGGCTCTGGACGTGGCAGTGGTACATCCACCGCCCCGAGCCCACCAGTTCGCCCGCGATGAACTGGAAGCCGAACGAGTCGCCCGGCCCGCATATCTTGTTGTCGATGATCGGTGTCTGGTCGTCCACGCTGGTCAGCATGCCCGTACGGTTGTCCGCCCAGCGATGGCCGTGGACATGGAACGTGTGGTAGAACTCGCCGTGCGTGATCATGATGATCTCGCACCGCTCGCCGAGCGTGGCGGTGAAGTCGGGCCCGTGCCCGGTGACGTTGTTGATCGTGTTGTCGTTGAAGACGATCACGAACTGCTTGTCGGGCAGCTTGTCGCCGCGCCGGCGGACGATCAGGCCGCCGTACAGCCCGCGCTTGACGCCGCCGGAGCCGTGCGGGGTGCCGACCGCGTGGTCGTGGTAGTGCCAGTAGCCCGCGCTGCCCGGCTGGATGGTGCCGTCGCGGCGGGTGCCGGCGGTGTGCGAGTGCCAGACGTAGTTGCGCGAACCGCCCGGTGGGACCGCGCTGTTCGTCATCGGCGTGCCGTCGTTGTCGATGTCGTAGTCGACGCCGTGGACGTGCAGGCTGGCCTCGACGTCGAGGTTGTTGACCAGCTTGATCATCATGCTGTCGCCCTCGTACATCTCCAGCAGCGGGCCGGGGATGGAGGGCTTGCCCGGTTCGAGGCCGTAGCCGAGCTGGCCGTCCGGCATGGCCTCGGCGTACATGGTGATCCGCTTGATCTCGCCGAGGGGCTGGGGTTGGGGTTTGTCGTCGGACGCCGTGACCGTCGCTCCCGAGGTGGACAGGGCGACCGGGGTCGCCAGTGCGGCCGCGGCCGCACCGCTGGTGAAGGACCTTCTGGAAAAAGCGTTGCGCGGCATGGTGGCCCCCGCCTTCTCGCGCGTTTGTGACTCGTCCCTGACAGCCGCTCATGGTAAGGGCTTGCGGAGGCTTTGCCCATCCTCAGGACAAAGTTCGAACCGAATCCGGCTGTAGGCATTGGCAGTTCGCGAAAAGGGGTCTAACTTCCTACGGCGGCGCAGCTATCCCGCAGCATCCCGGGACGAGGTGGGAGGACCATGCGACGCAGGGGAAACGCCCTACGCTGGGCGGCCGGCGCATCGGCGGTGGCCATGGCGGCAACGCTCCTTGCAGGAGCGCAGGCCGTGGCAGGACCGTCGGACGCAGGACCGCTTGCGGCCGGCAAGCCGCCGGGCAAGGCGGCTGCTTCGGTACTCGTGTTCATCAGGGTCGACGGCGAACAGCACGCCGTGACCCGGGCGGGCATCGAGGCCATCGAGGCAATCGGTGCCCAGGGGCCCGAGACGTTCACGGTGACCGCGACCGACGAGGTCACGGCGTTCACCGACAAGAACCTGGCCAGGTACAACGCCGTCGTCTTCCTGTCACCGGGCAGCGACCGGCTCAACACCATGCAGGAGCAGTCGTTCCAGCGCTACATCAAGGCGGGCGGCGGGTTCCTCGGCATCCATGACGCGGCCCGCTCGGAACCGGAGTCCGACTGGTTCACGGGCCTGATCGGCAGCCGCCCCGCCGGCACCTCCGGCGGCGCGCAGGAGGCCGTCGTCGAGGTCGGCGACCGGCTGAACCCGGCCACCAAGGAGCTGCCGCTGGAGTGGAAGCGCAGCGACGTGTGGACCAACTGGGCCCCCAATCCGTCCGGCAGCGTCCACACCGTCGCCAGGGTCCGGGAGAACACGTACCAGCCGGGCACGACGGCCAACGGCTGGGACCACCCGATCTCCTGGTGCCGCGACTACGAGGGCGGCCGCTCGTTCTACACCGGCATGGGCGGCACCGCCGCCGGCTTCGCCGAGGAGAACTTCCGGTCGCACCTGCGCGGCGCGCTGCTGTGGACCACGCGCCAGGCGCGCGCGGACTGCCAGGCGAGCATCACCGCCAACTACCAGGCGACCCGGCTGACCCAGCCGAACCAGGCGAACCAGCTCGACCAGATCGGCGAGCCGCACGGCATCGACATCGCCGACGACGGCAAGGTCTACTACATCGGCCGCGGCGGCCGCTGGTCCGGCGCCCCGGTCAACGTCGACTGGAACAGCCCGGAGATGGGCAAGGGCCCCGGCACGATCCACATGTGGGACCCGGAGACCGAGAAGGTCACCGCGGTCGGCACGCTCGACGTCTTCGGCAACAAGGGCGGCGGCGACGAGCTGGTCAAGGTCGAGGAGGGCCTGCTCGGCATCGCCCTCGACCAGGACTTCGCCACCAACGGCTACGTGTACCTGCACTACACGCCGCACTCCGGCGTCGACCGTGCCGCGCACATGGCCGAGCGGCGGGTCTCCCGCTTCACCATCGACCAGGAGACGCAGAAGCTCGACACCGCCTCCGAGAAGGTCGTGCTGTCCTGGCCCGTCCAGGTGCACAGTTGCTGCCACGCGGGCGGCGACATGGAGTGGGACTCCAAGGGCAACCTGTACGTCGCCACCGGTGACACCAACTCCTCGCGGTTCAGCGACGGCTACTCGGGCAACAACCCGGAGCCCAACTTCGGCGGCGTGTCCTTCGCCGACGCGCGCCGCACCGCGGGCAACACCAACAACCTCAACGGGAAGATCCTTCGGATCCACCCCGAGGACGACGGCACGTACACCATCCCCGAGGGCAACCTCTTCACCGGCGACGAGGGCGACGGCGACCAGGCCAGGCCCGAGATCTACGTGATGGGCGTACGCAACCCGTCCCGCATCGAGATCGACGCGGACGACCGCCTCTACGCGGGCTGGGTCGGCCCGGACGCAGGCTCGCCGAGCACCACCTGGGGCCCGGCCAAGTACGACACGTTCGCCGTCATCACCAGCGCGGGCAACCAGGGCTGGCCGTACTGCATGGGCAACTCGCAGCCGTACCGCGACCGCAACCTGCCCGACCCGTCGCAGCCGCTCGACTGGTACGACTGCGACAACATCAAGAACACCTCGCCCAACAACGACGGGCTCACGGACCTGCCGCCGGTCCGCGACAACAACATCTGGTACTCGCCCCAGGGCGGCGGCCCCGACTACCCGCGCAACGCGGACGGGGTGCCCAGCTACAACGTCAACGAGGCGCAGTACCGGCTGCCCTGGCTCAAGGGCGGCGGCCAGGCGGCCATGACGGGCCCCGTCTACCGCTACGACGCCTCCTCCGACAGCGAGGTGAAGTGGCCGGAGTACTGGAACGACAAGTGGTTCGTCGGCGACTTCTACGACGGGGACCAGCCGCGGCACGCCGTGGTCATGGACCCGGACAACGCCGGTGACGGCGGACTGCCGGTGCACGCCGAGTCGCTCGACAAGATCATCCCGGTCGGCAGCGGCGGCATCCGCAACCTGATGGACTGGAAGTTCGGCCCCGACGGCGCGCTCTACGTGCTCGACTACGGCCGCGGCTTCTTCAACGCCGACTCGGCGTCCGCCCTGTGGCGGGTCACGTACAAGGGCGGGCCGGCGACGCCGCTGCCCGGAGACCTGATCGCGAAGGGAAGTCAATGAGATCCGGAGCTCTGACCGCGGGTGTGCTGCGGCGGGCGCTGATCACACTGGTGGCGGTCTGCCTGGCGCTGCTCGCGCCGGGCGGCCTGCCCACCGCGGGCGCGGCGGCGCCCGCCGAGGCCCGGGCGGCGGCGCAGACGCTGACCTGGACCGCGGGTGACAGCATCACCGAGTACACGTCCGCACCCACGACGGCGGTGGCGGGGGAGACGACCATCGTCTTCGAGAACAGCGCCGCCACCGGCAACACCACCGGCATGCCGCACACGCTGACGTTCGACACGTTCAGCGACGGCTACAACAAGGACGTCAGCCTCAACCTCCAGGCGTCCCCGAACGACCAGAACAACGGCAAGTGGCAGGCGACGGTCAACCTCTCGCCGGGCAAGTACCGCTACTTCTGCGCGATTCCCGGCCACGGTTCGATGGTCGGCGAGCTGATCGTCACGGACGGCGGCGGCGAGGACACCACGGCGCCCGAGGCGGCCGCGGAGGTCAAGGGCGAGCAGGACGCGAACGGCGTGTACCTGGGCAGCGCGACGGTCGAGCTGTCCGCCACCGACGACATGTCGGGGGTCGACCGCGTCGACTTCGCCCTGGGCGGGGCCACGGACTGGACCGCGTACGAGGCGCCCATCGTGGTCAACACGCCGGGCGAGCACACCGTCAGATACCGCGCCACCGACAAGGCGGGCAACACCAGCGAGGAGAAGTCGGTGACCTTCACGGTCGCCGAGTCCGGGGAGGACACCACGCCGCCCACGGTCACCGCCTCGGTGAGCGGCGAGCGGAACGCCGACGGCGCGTATCTGGACAATGCCATGGTCACGCTGAAGGGCGCGGACACCGGCGGCTCCGGACTCGACAAGGTCGAGTACTCGGTCAACGGCAGCGCCTTCCAGCGGTACGCCGACATGCTGCACATCCACACCGTCGGCGAGCACACGGTCACCTACCGGGCCACCGACAAGGCGGGCAACTCCTCCGAGGTCGGGACGGTCACCTTCACGATCGTCGAGAGGTACCCCAACCCCGACCCGGACTGCCCGGAGCTGGACTCGCGTCCGATCGTCTTCATCGGCCAGTACGACACCCACGTGCCCAACCGCGTCACCGCGAACGGCTGCACGATCAACGAGGTGATCGAGGACGAGAAGGCGTGGCCGAAGCAGAAGGCGTTCCTGGACCACATCCGGAACGTCACCGACGAGCTGTACGCGGACGCGGTGATCAACGCCGAGGAGCGCCAGATCATCCGCGACACCGCCAGGGAGTCGGGGATCGGCAAGCCGGGCCAGAACGAGGGCTACACGCCGATCTTCACCGGCACGGAGAACTCGTTCTCCAAGTGGCAGCAGGTCGGCGGCGGGAGCTTCAACCTCAACGGGGACGGCTCGATGACGAGCGGGACGACCGTGGGCGGCATGGGCATGCTGTGGTACCCGCAGGCCCAGTACGGTGACTTCTCGCTCAAGCTGCAGTGGCGCGACGACGCGCCGGGCAGCGGGCGCACCAACTCCGGTGTCTTCGTCCGCTTCCCCGACGTGCGCGACCACCCGGACGAGTCGCGGCCCGAGTGGGTCGCGATCAAGTACGGGCACGAGGTGCAGGTCTTCGACTCGGAGGCCGGCGACCAGTACAAGACCGGCTCGATCTACGGCTTCGACCGGATCGACCACGGCTCGGCCGGGGTGACCCCGAAGGGCACGTGGAACGACTACGAGATCCGGGTGGTGGGTCAGAAGTACTCGATCTACCGCAACGGCGTGCTCCTCAACGAGTTCGAGAACTCGCCGGGGCAGCTCTTCTCGCCGCCGCGCGGCGACGACCCGGGCACGGACGGCCGCCAGCACGCGAAGGGCTACATCGGCCTCCAGGTGCACGGCACGACGGACGTGGTCTCGTACCGCGACATCCGGATCAAGCCGCTGTGACGTATACGGTCGGCTGACCCGGATCGAGTCCCGGTGGGGGGCGGTGGCACACACCGCCCCCCATCAGGCGTTCCGGGGGGTGTACCAACGGGCGCCGGGGCCGAAACGCCTGTTCGCCACGGGATCGAAAGCGCACCGGTGCGCGCACCTCGGTGGGATAGTCGGTCCGTTCGGTGTCCACGGTCCCGAAGGAAGGTGATGGCCCGTGGTGTTCGCCATGGGATTCTCCGAGTACGGCGGCCCGGAGGTGCTGCGCCCCCTCGACGTCGAGGTCCCGGTGCCGGCCGCCGGCCAGGTGCGCCTCCGCGTCCGCTGCGCGGGGGTCAACCCGCTGGACTGGAAGCTGCGCGGCGGGCGGATGGCAGCGGTCAGGACGCCGGCGTTCCCGTACGTCCTGGGGCTGGAGGCCGCGGGCGTGGTCGAGTCCGTGGGCGAGGACGCGGGGCCGTGGCGGGTGGGCGACGAGGTGCTGGGGCCGGTGGCCGCGGGGTACGCGGTGCAGACGCTGGCCCGCGCGGACCGGCTGGTGGCCAAGCCGCCGGGGCTGCCGTGGGAGCTGGCGGGCGGGCTGCCGGTGGCGGCGGAGACCGCGTACCGCACGCTGGCGGCGCTGCGCGTGGCGAAGGACGACACGCTGCTCGTGCACGGCGCGGCGGGCGGGGTGGGCAGCCTGGCGGTGCAGTTCGCGGTCTCGGCGGGGGTACGGGTCATCGGCACCGCGAGCCCCGCGAACCACGACTACCTGCGCTCGCTGGGCGCGGAGCCGGTCGCGTACGGGGAGGGCGTGGGCGCCCGGGTACGGGAACTGGCCCCGGACGTCGACGCGGTCCTGGACGCCGCGGGCCGCGGCGTGCTGCCGGAGTCGGTGGACCTGGCCGGCGGGCAGGACCGGGTCCTGACGATCGCGGACGCGACGGGCGCTCAGCCGCTGGGCGTACGGTTCTCGCGCCAGTCGGACGGCGAGGACCAGTACGTGCCGGGTATCGAACGCGCCCTGGCCCTGTACCGCGACGGCCGCCTCCACCTGCCGGTGTGGCGCGCGCTGCCCCTGGCGGAGGCCCCGGACGCCCACCGGGCGAGCGAGGGGGGCCACTTGCGGGGGAAGATCGTCCTGGTGGCGGACTGAGGGGCGGGTTTCGCCCGGCGGTCAGCGCGGTCAGCGCGGTCAGCGCGGTCAGCGCGGCCAGCGCGGTCGGCGCGGTCAGCGGGCGAGGCCGAAGGTGTCGGCCGGGCGGGGTGCCGGGTGCCGTGTCCAACCCCGGGCCTGGTCCGCTGCCTTGGCGGCCGGACGCGGCAGCGCCGCCGGGGCGCAGGGCCCCGCCGCCGGAGTCCGCTCCGCCGGCTCGTCGGGGCGGGAGAGCAGGAGTACGCCGTGGGTGGCCAGGGCCGTCGCCGTCAGGGCTGCCGCCAACCCGAGCGCGCCGCCGGTCAGTCGTTCGCCCAGCAGGGTCAGGCCCACCGCCGCGCAGACCGCCGGGTTGACCAGCGTCACCGTGGCCAGGGGCGCGCCCAGGCCGTCGCGGTAGGCCGCCTGCGAGAGCATCAGGCCCGCCGGGGCCAGGGCCGCCACCGCGAGGCCCGTCAGCACCGTGAAGGCGTCGAGTCCTGGGCGTACCGCGACCGTCTGGGTCAGCACCGAGCCCGCGCCGAAGGCGATGCCCGCGGCCGTGGCGTACGCGATCCCGGCGGCCCGCGGGCCCGCCCGGCGGGCCGCCGCGACCAGCGCCGCCAGCGCCGCCGCGGTGGCCGCGGCCGTGCCGAGGACCTGCGCCGGGGTGAGCACCTCGATGTGCCCGCCGCCGCGCACCAGGAGCAGCACCCCCGCCAGCCCGGCCAGCGTCAGCGCCGCGCCCCGCCACCGCACCGCGCCGACCGCGCGGCCGGTGACCGCCGCCTGCAGCGGCAGCGCGAGGACCAGCGTGAGCGCGCCCAGCGGCTGAATCAGGGTCAGCGGCCCGTACCGCAGCGCGAGGACGTGCAGCGCCGCGCCCGCGACGTTCAGCCCGACCGACAGCCACCACGAGCCGCGCTTCAGCGCCGCCCACACCCCCGCGTCCGCCTCCCGGCCCGCCCCCGCGACCCGCTCCTGGAGCACGGCGGCCCCCGCGTACGCGGCGGCGGACGCGATGGCCAGCACCAGTGCTGTCGCGAGGCCGTTCATGCCGTTCATGTCCCCTCCGGTGGTCGAGCCCGTCCCCGGACGGTATCGAGCCTTGCGGACAGATCCTGTCCGCAAGCCATCGCTGCCGTCGTGTTTGTGGACTGCCCGCGGCGCCGGAACTCATCGGCGGGGAATCATGGGCGGGTGGCCTCCCTCCTCTACGACGACTCCGCCCCGCTGCCGGGCCCCGTGCAGTTCCAGCTCGTCCTGCTGCGCCGCATGCAGGACTTCCAGCCCGACCTGGTCGCCGGCGCGCTGCGCGCCCTCGGCGTGCCCCGTACCGCGATGCGCGAGGCCAACCGCCGCTGGCAGGGCCGGCTCCGCGCCCGCGGCGGCCGGGCCGCCGGCGCCGCGCGGGCCCGCGACTTCGCGGCGCTGCTCGGGCCGCCGGCGTCGGTGACGCGGCGGGCGCACGGCGACATGACGCTGGACGTGCACGTCTGGCCGGTGCCGCTCTGGCCCGACCTGCGGTTCGAGGCGACCTGCGGCGTGGGCGGCGTCGCGCTCAACGCCTGGCTCGTACGGGCGCCGGGCGCGGCGGGTCCCGCGCTGCGCACGCTCGCCGAACTGGCGCCCTGGGGCTGCACCGTCGACGAGGTGGCGCGGGCCTTCCCGCCCGCGGCGCCCCGCGAGGCGTCCGCCGCCCCCCGCTTCGCGCTGGCCTTCACCGCGCCGGACGCCGCCGGCGAACCGCGCGCGTGCACGGCGGAGTTCGCCTGGGGGCTGCTGCAGCGGTGGGCCGTCGATTAAGCGTCGCTTACCGATCCCTTGAACGGATTCTCGCTGGTGCTGCACAGTCCGCCGCGGGGAGACTGGACGGCATGATCACACCGGACACCAAGGACTGGACCTGGGTCCTGGACCGCCCCTGCCCCGAGTGCGGCTTCTCGGCGGCGGAGACCCGCCCGCAGGACGTCTCCACGCTGATGCGGAAGTGCGCCGTGCGCTGGGTGCAGGTGCTGGCCGACGAGCCGGAGCGGCTGCGGGTGCGGCCGCGTCCCGACGTCTGGTCGGCGCTGGAGTACGCGTGCCATGTGCGCGACGTGTTCCGGCTGGGCGACGAGCGGGTGCGCCGGATGCTGACCGAGGACGGCCCGCGGTTCGCCAACTGGGATCAGGACGAGACGGCGGTCGCGGAGCGGTACGGCGAGCAGGACCCGCTGCGGGTGGCGGCGGAGCTGTCGGCGTGGGGGGAGACGCTGGCGGAGCACCTGGACGAGGTCGGCGAGGGGGAGTGGCAGCGGACGGGGTTCCGGAGCGACGGCGCCGCCTTCACGGTCGACACGTTCGCGCGGTACTTCGTGCACGACGTGCTCCACCACCTGTACGACGTGGGCGCCCCGCTGGACCGCTGACCCCCTCCGGGAGTGGGCGGGGGAGGGGTTTTCCGGGGGCTCCGCCCCCGGACCCCCGGGGCACGGCTGCTCCACTGATCTCGGCGGGCCGGTTCATCCCCTGGCCCGGCCCGCTGTTCCGTCCTTCCTTCAGTCGCGTGCGGCCCGCCGCAGCCGCGTGAGCCGGCCGGTGTGCCCGTGTCGCCGGTGGTCTCGTCCACCGCGCCTTCTGCCTCTCCGTGCCCTCGGCCGCGGTCAGTTCACACCGTGCGCAGAGCGGACCACGTCGTCATGGCTCCGACTTGCGCGACACCACGCGTCGCCCGCCTTGGAGCCCGTTTCCGTCACCGTACGTAGGTCGGTCGAGCCCCGCCGCAGGCGGATCAGCGATCGGCAGGCGCCGGTGCCGCGGTGCCTGCACCACCGACTCCGCCCGCACTTGCCCCGGTACTCCCGCGCTCCCGCGCCGCTGGCGTACGGGGCGATGACCATTCCGGCCGCTCCGTACGCGGCCAGGAGACTCGCGTACGTGACTACCGTGCGTTGCCGCCGGGAACGAAACGGAAGCACTCGGAAGCCCCGGATTGCAGGCAGGTCACGGCAGTGGCCTAGACCTGTTCGCGAGACGCGCCCGTCGGTAGGCTGACGCCCAGCGCACGCTGGATGATCTTCATCTGGTCGTAAACCAGCGCCGAGGACAAAGGGGTTCAACAGTGAGGACAGTACGGTTGATCAGTGCCGGCGCAGCGGCCTCTGCGCTGGTACTGGGGCTTACGGCATGCGGTGACGACGGGGGCAGCTCGGACGGGACGACCACCATCAAGTTGGTGGCGGCTGATTACGGGGACAAGGCGTCGAATGCGTCCAAGGTGTACTGGGACGATGTGGTGAAGCGGTTCG
>NZ_JBIAMS010000048.1:0-23586 GCF_042874195.1 Streptomyces sp. NPDC004134
CCAACCCGTGGCTCGGGGCCGGATCCGGTCCCGACCCGACACGCAGCGGGCGCGCCGGGCGGAACAGCCGTCGGCGCGCCCGCCGACTGTATGTGAACTTGGGAGGTCAGACCGGTGTTCAGCCGTGTGGCGATCATCAACCGTGGCGAGGCCGCGATGCGGCTCATCAAGGCCGTAGGCGAACTCAACGCCACCGGCGGGCCGCGGATCGAGACCGTGGCGTTCTACACCGACGCCGATGCCACGGCCACGTTCGTACGCGCGGCAGACCTCGGTTACGACCTGGGCAAGGCGGCGGACCGCCCCTATCTCGACCTCGCCGTGCTGGAGCGCGCCCTGGTCGAGTCCGGCGCCGACGCCGCCTGGGTGGGCTGGGGCTTCGTGGCCGAGGACCCCGCCTTCGCCGAGCTGTGCGGGAAGCTCGGCGTGACCTTCATCGGTCCGGGACCCGAGGCGATGCAGAAGCTGGGCGACAAGATCAGCGCCAAGCTCCTCGCCGAGGAGGTCGGCGTCCCGGTCGCGCCGTGGAGCCGCGGCCCCGTCGAGGATCTGGACACGGCGCTGCGCCAGGCCGAGCGGATCGGCTATCCGCTGATGCTCAAGGCGACCGCGGGCGGCGGCGGCCGGGGCGTACGGGCCGTGCACCGGCCGGACGAGCTGACCGACGCGTTCCAGCGCACCAGCCAGGAGGCGGAACGTGCCTTCGGCAACGGCGCGTTGTTCCTGGAGCGGCTGCTGGTCGACGCGCGGCACGTCGAGGTCCAGGTGATCGCCGACGGCCAGGGCGGCGTGTGGGCGCTAGGCGTACGGGACTGCTCCGTGCAGCGCCGGAACCAGAAGATCGTCGAGGAGTCGGCCTCGCCGGTGCTGGCGCCCGGTCAGGTGGCGCGGCTGAAGGAGTCGGCGGAGCGGCTGGCGCTCGCGGTGGGCTACCGCGGCGCGGCCACGGTGGAGTTCCTGTACCAGCCGAAGGACGGCATGTTCGCCTTCCTGGAGGTCAACACCCGGCTGCAGGTGGAGCATCCGGTCACCGAGGCCACCACGGGCATGGACCTCGTCAAGGCGCAGCTCCACGTGGCCGCGGGCGGCCGGCTGACCGGCGACCGGCCGGCCGAGCTGGGGCACGCCGTCGAGGCCCGGCTCAACGCCGAGGACCCCGACCGCGACTTCGCGCCCGCCCCGGGCCGTATCGCGCTGCTCGACCTGCCCGCGGGCCCCGGCATCAGGGTCGACACCGGCGTCAGCCAGGGCGACACCATCCCAGCCGACTTCGACTCGATGATCGCCAAGGTCATCGCGTACGGCACGGACCGCGCGGAGGCGCTGTCCCGGCTGCGGCACGCGATGCGCGAGACCACCGTGCTCATCGAGGGCGGCACCACCAACAAGAGCTTCATCCTCGACCTGCTCGACGAGCCCGCCGTGATCGACGCCGGCGCCGACACCGGCTGGATCGACCGGGTACGGGCCGCGGGCGGGCTGGCGTCGCCGCGGCACTCCGGCGTCGCGCTGGCCGTCGCGGCGATCGAGGCGTACGAGGACGGGAAGCAGGCCGAGTTGCAGCGGCTGCTGGGCACCGCGCGCGGCGGCCGCCCGCAGGTGCACCACGAGGGCGGCCGCCCGGTCGACCTCACGCTGCGCGGCGCCGGGTACCGGCTCACGGTGGCCGAGACCGGCCCCGGCCGCTACCGCGTCGGTTTCCGCTCCGGCACGGATACGGACGACGGCACTGTGCGGGCCGTCGACGCCGTGCTGGAGCGGTTCGACGAGCACACCGGGCAGATCCGGCTCAACGGCCACCGCTTCCGGCTGGTCACCGGCGCGCACGGGCCGGTCCACCTGGTCGAGGTCGACGGTGTGACGCACCGGATCAGCCGCGACGAGGGCGGCGTGGTCCGCTCCCCCGCCCCGGCGCTGGTGGTCGCGACGCCGCTCGGCGCCGGGGAGGAGGTCGACGAGGGCGCCCCGGTGCTCGTCCTGGAGAGCATGAAGATGGAGACGGTGCTGCGCGCGCCGTTCCGCGCGGTGCTCAAGGAGTCGCTGGTCGCCGTCGGCAGCCAGGTCGAGACCGGTGCGCCGCTGCTGCGGCTGGAGCCGCTCGACGACGTCGACGCCGCGCCCGTGGCCGCGGGCGTCGACCTGGACCTGCCCGCGGAGGCCGCCGGGCCGAGCGCGGAGCAGCGGGCCGGGCGCGGCCTCGCGGACCTGCGCAGCCGGCTCCTCGGCTTCGACGTCGACCCGGCCGGGGCCGACGACGCCCTCGCCGGCTACCTCGCGGTGCGCGCCGTGCTGCCGGAGCGCCCGCTGGCGGCGGAGGCCGGGCTGCTGGAGGTCTTCGCCGACCTCTCCGAGCTGAGCCGCAACAAGCCGGAGCACGAGGAGACCGCGGTCGAGACCTGGGTACGCAGCCCGCGCGAGTTCTTCCACACGTACCTGCAGAGCCTCGACGCGGAACGCGCGGGGCTCTCCGAGACGTTCCAGGGCCGGCTGACCCGCGTGCTGGGCCACTACGGCGTCGAGGGCCTCGACCGTACGCCCGCGCTGGAGGAGGCGGTCTTCCGGATCTTCCTCGCCCGCCAGGCCGCCACGGCGGACGTCGCGGTGATCACCGCGCTGCTGCAGCAGTGGCTCACCGAGGCGCCGCCGCCCGACGGGCTGCGCCAGGTCGTGAGCCAGGCGCTGGAACACCTGATCCGGGCGACGCAGTTGCGCTTCCCGCTGGTCGGCGGGCTCGCGCGGAGCCTGGTGTTCCGCTGGTACGCGCAGCCGCTGCTGCGCCACACCCGTGCCACGGTCTACCACCGGATCCGCGACCACCTGCACCACCTCGACGCGCACCCGGACGCGCCCGACCGCGAGCGGCGGATCGCCGACATGGTCGCCAGCCCCGAGTCGCTCATCCAACTGCTGGGCGAGCGCATCGCCCGCCCGGACACCGAGGCGGACCCGCTGCTGGAGGTCCTCGTCCGCCGCGCCTACCGCGACCACCGGCTGACCGGCGTGCGCTGCGAGACGGTCGCGGGCCGGCCGTTCGTCACCGGCCGCTACGAACTCGACGGCGTCTCGCACCGGCTGCTGGTCACCGTCGCCGACTTCGGCGACCTGGCGGGCGCCGCCGCGACCGTGGCGGAAGTGGCCGCCGCGGAGCCCGACTCGACCGCCGTCGTCGCCGAGTTCTACCTCACCTGGTCCGGCCGCCCCCCGGAGACCGACGACATGGCCGCCGGGCTGCGCGCGGCGCTGTCGGGGGCGCTGCCCGCGAGCCTGCACCGGATCACCACGACGGTCGCCGGGCACAACGGCGCGGCGCCGCAGCACTTCACGTTCCTGCCCTCCCCCGAAGGACCGGTGGAGGACAAGCTGATGCGGGGCATGCATCCGCTCATCGGCCAGCGGCTGCTGCTGCGCCGGCTGCGGAACTTCGACCTCACCCGGCTGCCGTCCGCCAACGAGGACGTCTACCTGCTGCGCTGCGTCGCGCCGAGCAACCCCGCCGACGAGCGGCTGGTCGCCATGGCCCAGGTCCGCGACCTGACCCCGCTGCGGGACGACGAGGGCCGCATCCTCGCGCTGCCCGAAGTCGAGGCGGCGCTCGGCGCCTGCCTGGACGCGATCCGCAGGGAGCAGGTCAGACGGCCCGGGAGCAGACGCCAGGACACCAACCGGATCTTCATCAACGTCCGCCCGCCCAGCGACCTGACGCTCGCCGAGCTGAACGACGTGGCGCGCCGCGTCCTGCCGACGACCCGGGGCCTGGGCGTGGAGGAGGTGCTGCTCCTCGGCTGCCGGCGCGACCGGCGCGGCGGTCTGGTGCCGGCCGCGGTGCGGGTCTCGTACGACGTGGCCGCGGGCGTCCGCCTCAGCGTCACGGAGCCGCCCACCGACCTGCTCCAGCCGCTCGACGACTACGGCCAGAAGGTGCTGCGGGTGCGGCGCCGGGGCACGGTCTACCCGTACGAGCTGTTCGACATGATCGCCGGTGCCGGCGGCACCTTCACCGAGCACGACCTGGACGACTCCGGCGCGCTGGCCCCCGTGCAGCGGCCGAAGGGCCTCAACAAGGCCGGCCTCGTGGCCGGCGTGGCCACCACGCCGACCGAGCGCTACCCGGAGGGCGTCACCCGCGTCGTGCTCCTCGGCGACCCGGTGAAGGCGCTGGGCGCGCTCTCCGAGGCGGAGTGCGCGCGGGTGGTCGCGGCACTCGACCTGGCGGAGCGGCTGCGGGTGCCCGTCGAGTGGTACGCGCTGTCCGCGGGTGCCCGGATCGCGATGGACTCGGGCACCGAGAACATGGACTGGATCGCCCGCGCGCTGCGCCGCATCGTGCACTTCACGCAGGACGGCGGCGAGGTCAACGTCGTCGTCGCGGGCGTCAACGTCGGCGCGCAGCCGTACTGGAACGCCGAGGCCACGATGCTGATGCACACCCGGGGCGTGCTCGTGATGACCCCGGACTCGGCGATGGTGCTGACCGGCAAGCGGTCGCTCGACTTCTCCGGCGGCGTCTCCGCGGAGGACAACTTCGGCATCGGCGGCTACGACCGGGTGATGGGCCCGAACGGGCAGGCGCAGTACTGGGCGCCGGACCTGAAGGCCGCGCGGGACGTGCTGCTGTCGTACTACGACCACAGCTACGTGCTGCCGGGCGAGGCCGGCCCGCGCCGGGCGCGGACGACGGACCCGGTCGACCGGGACGTGAGCGACTTCCCGCACGCCGCCGAGGGCAGCGAGTTCACCACCGTCGGGGAGATCTTCTCCGCCGCGACCAACCCGGACCGCAAAAAGCCGTTCGACATCCGCACGGTGATGCGCGCGGTCACCGACCAGGACCACGCGGTGCTGGAACGCTGGGCCGACATGGCGGACGCGGAGACCGCGGTGGTGCAGGACGTGCACCTGGGCGGGCGGCCGGTGTGCCTGGTGGGCATCGAGTCGCGGTCGGTGCCGCGGCGCGGCTTCCCGCCCACCGACGGGCCGGACGCGTACACCGCGGGCACGCTGTTCCCACGGTCGTCGAAGAAGGTCGCGCGGGCGGTGAACGCGGCGAGCGGGAACCGGCCGCTGGTGGTGCTGGCGAACCTGTCCGGGTTCGACGGCTCGCCGGAGTCGATGCGCGAGCTGCAGTTGGAGTACGGGGCCGAGATCGGCCGGGCGATCGTCAACTTCCGCGGCCCGATCGTGTTCTGCGTGATCTCGCGCTACCACGGCGGTGCGTTCGTGGTCTTCTCCAAGGCGCTGAACCCGGGCATGACGGTGCTGGCGGTGGACGGCTCGTACGCCTCCGTCCTCGGCGGCGCCCCGGCGGCCGCGGTGGTCTTCGCCGCCGACGTGGACGCCCGTACGGCCGCGGACGCCCGGGTGGCCGACCTGGAGGCCCGGCTCTCGGCGGCCTCGGGCAGGGAGCGGGCGCAGCTCGCCGGGCAACTGGAGAGCGTGTGGGCGGCGGTGCGCGCGGAGAAACTGGGCGAGGTCGCCGCGGAGTTCGACGGCGTGCACTCGATCCGGCGCGCGCAGCAGGTGGGTTCCGTGGACGCGATCATCCGTCCCGACGAGTTGCGGCCGCAGCTCGTCGCGGCCGTGGAACGCGGGCTCGCAGAAGGCATGCCGGGGTGAGTTGTCAAGACGATTCACTTCCGTTTGTCACCACACCGCGGGGGCCGGGAATCGGATATTCGTTCGCCCGTTTCTGCACGTCAACAACCGGCACATCCGGTGTTTTACCGTTATCGGCAACCGGGTCGCGTCGCCCGAACATCATCTTCCGGAACATGCCGTAACGAGGGACGGACGCCCTGGTGGGAGCCGTTTGCCGGGCGAACCCCGCGCCGACGCCGGGGCCCCGGATGCCCACCAAACTGACAGGATCTAGCTACGAACCAGACCTTCCCTTGACGTGAATCAGTCGTCTTGCAGACTGTTTTTCGCACGGCGGGCTCGCGACTCAGAAGCCGTCCGAGGGTGACACCGCCGGCGCTCCGCGAATACTCACGGAGGGGAAATGTTCACAAGGCACGAACTATGTCGAGTCCCGTCATGCAGAAGTGCGCTCAACGGAAGTTCCACGAAAAGCAGGGGAGCGACCGGTGACGGAAAAATCCTCTGCATATCCTGCCGGGGCCGTCTCGAGAGTAATCTGCTCAACCTTCCCGCACTGTATTCCGATTGCACCGGAAGTCCGCGCCCCGAGATGGTACGGGTCATCCGGAAGGTCGCCAGGAAGAGCTCCGCGACCGGCACCTTGAATCCCGCCGCCGCCGAGGTGCGCGCCGCCATTCGTACCGTATTGGCTTCCTGGTCGGGACTCGTCGCCGAGGAACGCCGGCTGAACTCCCCGGCCAGAGACGTCCCGGCACTCGCGCGCTTCCTGTGCCGGCACGTCGAGTGGCTCGCCCGGCACCCGGCCGCGGGCGACATCGCGGAGGAGATCCAGGATCTCTCCCGGCGGGCGCGCAAGGTCGCCGACCCCGGCAGCCTCCGGCGCGTCCACCTGGGCGACTGTCCCGACGCCGGCTGCGACGGCACCCTCGTCGCCCTGATCCGCACCCACGGCGACGCGATGCCCTCCGAGATCGTCTGCACCGCTTCCGCCGCCCACACCTGGCCGATCACCTGGTGGAGCAGACTCGCCCGCCGGATGCGCACGCAAAGAGAGGTCGGATGAAGTACCAACTCGCGAGCACCGGTCTGACCGCAAACGACATCGCAAGCATCTGGCGGATACCCAAGGGCACGGTCTACCGCTACGCCCACATGCACCGCTGGCGCCGCTACAAGCAAATCGGCCGGGTCTATTACCACCCCGACGACGTGACCGCCACGCTGGACGAGATGCAGCCGGAATGAACGCCGGGCCACAGCACCGTACGCCGGCGCGGCGGCCGGATCGGAACCGGCCGCAGCGGCGCACCGGACACGTCCGCATACGCGGTGGGTCAGGGACGCGATCCCCGCTCCTCTTCGCGACCGTGGGTGACTTGTGTCACGTCACACGCATGACCGACTGCCCCGATGGCAGTGGGGGCTTGACGGCCGGCTGGCGAAGAATCTATAAATATACTTGTCGCTCCGAGTCCGCCCTTCGTGGGCGTGCCCAATCTCGCACGACATCCCAGCCGCAGCGGATCACGTCCGCTGCGGTTTTGCGTGGCAGGGGAACCCTGCGCGCGATGCGGCTGCCGGCCGTCTGATCTCTACGACAGAAGGTACCTATGCCCAGGCTCTGTAAGCCGTCGGTGCACGTGCCGGAATATGTCATCACCATGGAAGAGACGCTGGAGTTCGCCCAGCGCGTCCACGGCGGGAAGCCCCAGCTTCCCCTGGCACTGCGGCTGATCCGGAATACCGGTGTACGGAAACGGCACATCGTCCAGCCCATCGAAAAGACCCTCGGGCACCCCGGTTTCGAAGAACGCAACCGCGTCTACGAGGCCGAATCCAAGAAACGCTGCCCCCGGGTCATCGAGGAGGCGCTGGCCAACGCGGACGTCGCGGCACACGACGTCGACGCGATCGTCTACGTGTCCTGCACCGGGTTCCTGATGCCGTCGCTCACCGCCTGGCTGATCAACACCATGGGGCTGCGCACCGACACCCGCCAGCTCCCCATCGCCCAGCTCGGCTGCGCGGCCGGCGGGGCGGCGATCAACCGGGCCCACGACTTCTGCCTGGCCCACCCCGGCAGCAACGTCCTGATCGTCTCGTGCGAGCTGTGCTCGCTGTGCTACCAGCCGGGCGACGACGACATCGGCTCCCTGCTGTCCGACGGGCTGTTCGGCGACGCGGTCGCCGCCGCCGTCGTCCGCGGCGACGGCGGCACCGGCGTCGACCTGGAGCGCAACGGCTCGTACCTCATCCCGGACACCGAGGACTGGATCTCCTACGCGGTCCGCGACACCGGCTTCCACTTCCAGCTCGACCGCCGGGTCCCCGGCACCATGGAGCCGCTCGCCCCGGTGCTGCGGGACTTCGCCACCGGCCACGACTGGGACATCGGCAAGCTCGACTTCTACATCATCCACGCCGGCGGCCCGCGGATCCTGGACGACCTCGCCCGGTTCCTCGACGTCGACCGCGAGATGTTCCGGCACAGTTGGGCCACGCTCACCGAGCGCGGCAACATCGCCAGCGCCGTCGTCCTCGACGCCCTGCGCCGGCTGATCGAGGAAGAGACGCCGCAGGCGAACGCCACGGGCGTGATCGCGGGCTTCGGGCCCGGCATCACCGCCGAGATGGCACTGGGCAGATGGAGCCGGGACACCCCGGACGACGCGGACTGAGCCCACCGCGGCACGTACACCACCGGCATGCGCGGCAACGGCGCCGGCATGCCCCATTCATTCCACACGGGAGGCGGGAGACTTCGTCATGCTTACTCGGGAATCGCAACTGGTGGAGCTGGTCGACGCGGGCGGCACCGCACTCGGCTCCCTCCGGGTCGCCGAGGCACACACGGCACCGGGCCGGTTGCACCGGGCGTACTCGGTGATGCTGCTGGACGAGCAGGGCCGCATCCTGCTCCAGCAGCGGGCCGCGGTGAAGACCCGGTTCGCGCTGCGCTGGGCCAACGCCTGCTGCGGGCACCCGGCGCCGGGGCAGGCGCTGTTCGAGGCCGCCGGCGAGCGGCTGATCGAGGAGATCGGGCTGCCCGGCGTGCCGCTGCAGGAGGCCGGCGTGTACCTCTACCGGGCCGAGGACCCGCACACCGGCCGGGTCGAGCACGAGTACGACCACGTCGTGGTCGGGCTGGTCCCGGTGGACGTGCCGCTGAACCCCGACCCGGCGGAGGTGGCCGACGTCCGCTGGGTCGCGCCGGAGGAACTGCGTGCGGACCTGGCCGCCCACCCGGACCACTACTCGCCCTGGCTGGGCGGCGTGCTCGCGGTGGCCACCAACGCCGCCGACCGGCTGCCGCAGGCGGCGGGCCTCGCGACGACGTAGGGCCGCCGGCCGCGGGAGACGACCAACTCAAAGGGAGCCAGAGAAATGACACAAGGAGCCACACTCGCGCGCATCCGCGACTACATGGTGGGCCCCACCCGGTTCATGACCCTGCTGTCCTGTTTCGAGCTCGGCATCATCGACGCCCTCCGCGACAAGCCCGGCATGACCGCCGCCGACCTCGGCGACGCGGTGGGCACCAAGCCGGACGCCGTGGAGCAGCTTCTGTTCCTGCTGATCAAGGAAGGCTTCGTCGCGCGCGACGAGG
The DNA here is from genome assembly GCF_042874195.1 of Streptomyces sp. NPDC004134. NCBI lineage: Bacteria > Bacillati > Actinomycetota > Actinomycetes > Kitasatosporales > Streptomycetaceae > Streptomyces > Streptomyces sp. NPDC004134. The sequence goes on from NZ_JBIAMS010000048.1 coordinate 9,206, forward strand.
CGTCCGGCACGTACACCCTGGACGCGCTCGGCGAGGTGCCCGAGCGGGACCTGAAGCGCGCCCTCACCTACATGAACATGATCAAGGTGGTCGCGCTCAGGCAGCTCTTCCACCTCACCGAGAGCGCGCGGACCGGCACGCTCGTCGGCCTCAAGGAGTTCTACGGCGTCACCGAGGGCACCATGTACGACGCCGTGGCCGAGCACAAGGATCTCCGCGAGTCCTGGGGGACGTTGATGGACAACGTCACCGCCAACATCGACCCGTGGTTCTTCGGGAACGTCGACATCGCGGCGGGCGCGCAGGTGCTCGACCTCGCCGGGAACACCGGTCTCGGGGCGATCCACGCCTACGAGTCGAAGGCGTCCCCCGGGCTCCGGGTGACGACGTTCGACCTGCCGGAGAAGGAGGAGGAGGCGCTGGAGAACTTCCGCGCGCACGGCGTCGCGGACCACTGCTCGTTCATCGGCGGCAACGTCTTCGAGGAGATCCCGCGGGGCTTCGACGTCGTCCTCGTCAAGCACTTCCTCGACATGTTCGACAAGGACGACGTGATCCGCATCCTGACCGGCGTCAACCGGTCGCTGCCGGTCGGCGGGCAGGTCAACGTGCTGGTCCCGGTGTACCCCGAGAACCTCACGGACACCGACAACTACAACGTCGACTTCTTCCCGGCCTTCTTCATCGGCTGCACCATGGGCCAGGGCGGCCCGCAGAAGCTGTCGGTCTACCGGAGCTGGCTGGAGGAGTGCGGGTTCACGGTGACGAAGGCGGTCACCAAGGACCCGGCCGAGCTGCCGAGGGACGTCATCCCGGTGCCGGCCCTCCTCTGCGCCACGAAGGTCCGGTGACCGACCGGTGCCGGCCCGGGTCGCCGATCCCGGCGCGGGCACCGGATGCCGGTCCGGGTTCTGCCGGGCATCGTGGCAGGACACGGACCGGTGCCACCGCATCCGGGTGGCGCAGGACCGCCGGGGCCTTGACGACCTGGGGCGAAGAACCTATACATAGGATTGCACCGCCGGAGTCCGCCCTTCGTGGCGTCGACGCGTCTCCGCACCGGCGGTGCCGGGTTTCCCGCCCCCGGTTTCCCCGGCCTTCGGCCGGGAGACGTTTCCGCAACCGCCGGTCCGCCCATCCGGATTCCCTGCTCATACCAGCGCTCACCTTCACACTGGAGGACGCACGCATCATGTCCGGAGCTGTCGAGCTCGAGAGAGTTTACTCGGCCATCGAAGAGTCGGCTCAATTAGTGGGTGTGGCCTGTTCCCGGGACAAGGTCTGGCCCCTGCTGAGCACATTCGGCGAGTCGATCGAGGACGCCCTGCTGGTCCTCAGTCTGCAGACCGGCGGGCGGCACGCGGGAGAACTCGACTACAGCTTCACCGCCTCGCCGGGACTGGGTGACCCGTATCCCCACGCGGTGGCGCACGGCTTCCTCGAACCCGACGATCACCCGGTCCACTCCCTGCTCTCCGATCTGCAGGGGCGCTGGACCATCAGGGAGCACTTCGTCGACTGCGGCGTCACCGGCGGCTTCAAGAAGTTCTACGCCCACTTCCCGCAGGACCTGCAGCCGGTGGCGAAGCTGGCCGAAGTCCCGTCCGTATCGCACGCCGTGGCCGACAACGCCGGCCTCTTCGCCCGCTACGGCCTCGACGAGGTCGCGATGGTCGGGGTCGACTACAAGCGGCAGACGATGAACCTGTACTTCCAGTTCACCCCGGACGGCCGTCCGGAGCCGAGCGCGCTCCGCGCCATGCTGCGCGAACTCGGGCTGCACGACGCGGACGAAGGCATGCTGGAGTTCGCCAGCAGGTCGATGCGGGCCAACATCACCTTCCGCTGGGATTCCTCGCGGATCGTACGGGTCGCATTCGCCCCGCCGCCGGGCCGCGGCCTGGATCCGGCGGCGGTTCCCGCGCCCATAGAGCCGCACATCGCGCGGTTCGCGACGAACGCCCCGTACGCGTATTCCGGTGAGCGGCTGAACCTCTTCGGCGTCAAATGGTTCCCCGACGGGGAATTCATCGACGTCTGTGCCTACTACCAGCTTTCCGCCGGGTACGAACCGGTCCGGCTGATGGAGACGCACAAGCAACAGGGATGAACCGGGGGACCTGACCCGCCCCCGTTCTCCGATGCGCACGACTGGCTGAGCCGGCCCTCGATCTCGGAAGGCACGGTCCGTCCCCGACGGACCGTGCCTTCCGCATGCAAGGAATCCCCCTCTCAAGGACAAGGACGGCACATGACGACCGGACACTCTCCTGTCTCAGGCTTCTCCCCGCGGCGCAGGTCGCTGCTCATCGGCGGTGCCTCCGCCGCGGCGCTGTTCCCCCTGGGTCACACGGGCATCGCCGCCGCCGCCGAGAGCAGCAAGGTGGCCAAGGCCCAGGCCGAGTTCGACCTTGACAAGGACAACTACATCGAGTGGTTCCAGCCCGAGGACGACGGCGCCGGCGTCTCGCCCTCGTCGGAGATCTTCGGTCCGATGGACGTGACGGTGTTCCTCTGGATCAACCACCTGACGGGTCTCGGGTGGTTCGACGCCGTGGCGCCCTACCACGAGACCGCGGTCGGTGTGCACTCCCGGATTCCCCGCCGTCCGTCGAGCGAGTCCGCCACCAACCGGAACATGAACATCTCCTGTATCTACTCCCAGTTCCAGTTGGTCAAGCGGGTGATCCCCAGCCGGGTCAAGCCCATGAGGGACCTGCTGACGAGCATCGGCCTCGACCCCGACGACGACTCGATGGACCCGGCCAACCCGATCGGCATCGGCAACATCGCCGGCAAGTCCGTCTTCGAGGCCCGCAAGAACGACGGCATGAACTTCCTCGGCTACGAGGGCGGCCGCAAGTACAACCCGAAGCCCTGGGCCGACTACACCGGCTACCGGCCTGTCAACACCGCCTTCGACGTGGTCAACCCCTCGCGCTGGCAGCCGCAGCTCCAGGCCCACAACGGCCGCCGCGTCGGCGGCGGCCCCGGCGACCTGGGCATCTGGGTGGCCCAGCACTTCGTCACCCCGCACATCCGGATGGTCAAGCCGCACATCTTCGACGACCCGCGGGACTTCACCGTCCCGCCGCCCAAGCACGTCGACCACACCCGGCCCAGGGACTTCAAGCGCTCCGCGGACGAGATCCTGGAGGCGTCGGCCGCGCTCACCGACGAGCAGAAGGCCATCGTCGAGGTGATGGACAACAAGATCTGGGGCATCGGCCACTCGGCGCTGGTCATCGCGCGCAAGCACGACCAGAACGGCGAGCTGGGCGTGCAGGGCTGGGCGCACTTCATCCTGGAGCACCTGCTGGCGACCTTCGACCCGCTGATCGCCGTCTGGAACCAGAAGGTCAAGTACGACGCCGCCCGGCCGGTCACCGTGATCAAGCACGTGTACGCCAAGAAGAAGGTGAAGTCCTGGGGCGGCGTCGGCATGGGCACCGTCGACGACATGCCCGCAGAGGAGTGGTTCAGCTACCTGCCGGTGGGCGACCACCCGGAGTACCCGTCGGGCTCCACGACGCTGTGCTCCGCGGCGTCCCAGTGCGCGCGGCGCTACTTCGGCTCCGACGAGCTGGACTGGAAGTTCACCTTCCCGGCCGGCTCCGGCCGCACGGAGCCCGGCATCGTCCCCGCCAAGGACGTCCAACTGCACTTCCCCACCTGGACCGACTTCACGCAGAAGTGCGGCGACAGCCGCGTGTGGGGCGGGGTGCACTTCAGCAAGACCATCGAGACGTCCATCGCCTTCGGGGAGCAGTTCGGCGACATGGCGCACGAGTTCGTGCAGAAGCACATCAAGGGTGAGGTCGGGGACTGAGCCCACCGCGGCGGCAGGCATCTCCTTCCCGGACCCGCGGCCTGCCGCCGCACCCCGGTACACAGCCGGCCCCCCGGCGCGCGCGACAGCGCGCGGCGCCGGGCGGCCGCCGCCGCACGGGACGGCACGGGCACGTCAACTGCCCCTGGACTCCCGCGAGTCTGGCCGGTTCCGATCGATCGTCATGTCACGCGCCGCCCTGTCGTGCACGTCCTATGTGTGACCCCCCTCAGGTACGACCGATGGCACACCAGGAGATGATCATGGAAACACAGAGCGCAGCCCCAGCGGGCGGGCCGGGCTCGGAAGCGCTCGGAGATCCCCGGCGGTGGCTCATCCTCGGCGTCATCTGCACCGCCTATCTCATGGTCGGCCTCGATCTGACCGTGATGAACCTCGCGCTGCCGTCGGCGCAGGAAGCGCTGGAGTTCTCCAACTCCGACCGGCAGTGGATCGTGACCGCGTACGCGCTGCCGTTCGGCAGCCTGCTGCTGTTCAGCGGGCGGCTGTCCGACATCATCGGCCGTAAGGAAAGCTTCCTCATCGGGCTGACCGGCTTCGCCGGTGCCTCCGCCGTCGGCGGGGCCGCGACCAACTTCGAGATGCTGGTGACGGCCCGCGCCTGCCAGGGCGCCTTCGCCTCGATGCTGGCGCCCGCCTGTCTGGCGCTGCTGGCCACCACCTTCCACGACCCGAAGGAGAAGGCCAAGGCGTTCGGCATCTACAGCGCGGTCGCGGCCAGCGGTGCGGGCCTGGGCCTGATCCTCGGCGGCGCGCTGGTCTCGGCGCTGAACTGGCGCTGGTGCATGTACGTCAACCTCGTCTTCGCCGTCGTCGCCTTCGCCGGCAGCGTCATGCTGATGCAGCGGGAGCCCAAGACCGGGGCCAAGCTGGACGTGCCGGGCGTGGTGCTGGCGTCGGGCGGCATGTTCTGCCTGGTCTACGGCTTCGCCAACGCCGCCGACGAGGGCTGGGGCACGACCTCGACGTGGGGCGTCCTCACGCTCGGCGGCGCGCTGCTCCTCGTCTTCGCGTTCTCGCAGACGCGCGCCGCGAACCCGCTGCTGCCGCCCAGGATCCTGCTCGACCGCAACCGCGGCGGCGCGTACTTCACGGTGCTGCTCGTCGGCACCGGCATGTTCGGCGTGATGCTGTTCCTGATCTACTACATGCAGACCAACCTCGACTACTCGGCGATCACCTCGGGGGTCGCGCTGCTGCCGATGGTCGTGTGCACGACTGTGGGCGCGAGCGCGGGCGCCATCAGGCTGATGCCGAAGTACGGCCCCCGGCCGCTGGTCACCTTCGGTCTGGTGCTCAGCGCGCTGGGCATGGCCTGGCTGACCGTGATCGGCGTGGACTCGGGCTACGTGACCCACCTGCTCGGCCCGCTCATGATCGTCGGCCTCGGCATGGGCTTCATCTACGCCGCGGCGCTGCGCACCGGCACCTCGGGCGTGGAGCCCAGGGACGCGGGGATCGCCTCGGCGTGCGTCAACACCGGGCAGCAGCTCGGCGGCGCGGTCGGCACGGCGCTGCTCAACACGATCGCCGCCACCGCCACCGGCAACTGGCTGGAGAGCAACGTGCAGGGGCAGCCGTCGCAGAGCCAGCTCGACCTCGCGGCGATCGACGGCTACACCACGGTGTTCTGGTGGTGCACCGCCCTCTTCGCGATCGGCGCGGTCGTCGCCGGTCTGATGCTGCGCGGCGGCCCGCTGCCCACGCCCGCGGAGGGGCCCGCGGAGGAGAAGGCGGACGGGAAGCCGGAAGAGCTGTCCGAGGAGACGAAGACCGCGTAATCCTGAGGCGCACTGCGCCCAGACTGCAGCTCGAGCGGCTGGTGATGCCGGGGTGACCCGGGTATCGCCGGCCGCTTTCGCTTGGGCCGGGAACGTCCACCGGCCGACCTGTCCTCTCCAGCGGCGCACAGTCGATAAGGAACCGATTATGACGACGTCCGGAAGCTCATCCGTCCCCGGCTTCTCACCACGGCGCAGGTCGCTGCTCCTCGGCGGTGGCTCGGCCGCGGCGCTGGCCACCCTGGGCCACACGGGTACGGCCGCCGCCGAGCCAGGACCGGCGGCGGAGCCGCCGCCCGCCTTCGACCTCGACAAGGGCAACTTCGTCCGGGACCTGCTCACCGTGGCGGGCGACTCCAGCGGGGAGACGCAGGACCTCGGCCCCGCGGACGTCACCCTCATCTTCTGGATCCAGGACGTCATGCAGACCGCCTGGTTCGACGCGCTCGCGCCCTACCACCCGACCGCCGTCGGCGTGCGCACCCGGATCCCCCGCCGCCCTGCCGGCGAGTCCGAGACCAACAGGAACAAGAACATCGCCGGGCTGTACGCCACGTACCGCGTGGTGAGCGTCGCCTACGCCGAGCGGGGCTACATCCTGCGGGGGCTGCTGGAGTCGATCGGCCTCGACCCCGACGACGAGTCGGAGGACCCGGCCACCCCGGCGGGCCTCGGCAACCTCGCCGGCAAGGCCGCCGTCGAGGCCCGCGTGCACGACGGCATGAACTTCCTCGGGGACGAGGGCCGCAAGTACCACCGCCAGCCCTTCGAGGACTACACCGGCTACGAGCCGGTGAACACCGCCTACAAGCTCGCCGACCCGTCGAGGTGGCAGCCGGCCAGGACACCGCACCGCCGCCGCGTGGGCGGCGGCCCGGGCGACAAGGGCATCTTCACCGTCCAGCACTTCGCCACCCCGCAGCTCCGGCTGGTCCAGGGCCACACCTTCCGGGACCCGGGCCGGTTCGAGCTGGCGCCACCCGACCACAGCGACCACACCGCGCCGGGCCGCTACAAGCGCGCCGTCGACGAGATCCTCGGCGCCTCCGCCGCGCTCACCGACGAGCAGAAGGCCAAGGCGGAGTTCTTCAGCAACAACTACCAGGGCATCCTGCTGGCGACGAGGGCCGCGGCGATCGCCCACGACCTGGACCTGGACGGCTGGGTCCAGCTCTACATGACGAGCTCGGTGGCCCAGCTCGACAACCTGATCGTCTCCTGGCACCTGAAGCACGCGTACGACGCCGTCCGGCCGTTCAGCGCGGTCCGGCACGTGTACGGGAAGCAGAAGGTGCGCGCCTGGGGTGGTCCGGGCAAGGGGACGGTCGACCTCCGCGCCGACGAGTGGGCGGGCTACCTGCCCGTGAACGACCACCCCGAGTACCCCTCCGGCTCCACCGCGCTCTGCGCCGCGATGGCGCAGGGGGCGCGGCGCTTCCTCGGTGACGACGTCCTGGAGTGGACGTACACCTTCAAAGCCGGCTCGACGCAGACGGAGCCCGGGCTGGTCCCGGCCCGCGACATCGAGCTGAACTACGGCACCTGGACCACGTTCGTCCGGGACGCCGCCCTGAGCCGGGTGTGGGCCGGCGTGAACTTCACGAAGACGGCCGAGAGGTCCGTGGAGTTCGGCAAGCAGTTCGGCGACCTCGCCCACGAGTTCGTGCAGCGGCACGTCTCGGGCGCCGTCGAGGACTGATCGCAGCAGGTTGCGCCGGACCTCCTCCGGCCAATTCACGCTCCCGCGTGCGCACAACCCTCCGACACATCTGATCACGCACACCAAAAGGGGATGACAGTGACCAACCTGATGCTGCTGCCGGACGGAATGCGCCGCTGGTCCAAAGCGAACGGCGTCTCGCTCGACGACGGCTACAAGGCGATGGCGGACAAGCTCGTCGAGTTCATGGACTGGGCGAGGGAAGACGGCATCACCACCCTGTACATCACCACCTCCTCGGCCGCGAACTTCAGCCGCCCCGAGCCCGCGGTGACGACGTTCCTGGTCGCGTTCAACGACGTGGCCCGGCGCACGCACGACAACTGCCGGTTCGACTTCTCCGGGTCGCTCGACCTGGTGCCCAAGAAGTACCTCACCGAGCTGGAGAACCTGCGGGACGAGTCCAACAAGGAAGCGGGCTTCACGCTCCACTACATCATGGGCATGTCCCTCACCGAGGAGGTCATCCAGCTCTTCAACAGGCTCAACGGCAAGGTCCCCGAGCTGACCGAGGAGATCCTGGCCGAGAACGCGTACGTCCCGAAGCAGGTCGACTACCTCATCCGCACGGGCGGCGCGATCCGGATGTCGTCCTTCTTCCCGCTGATGTCCCCGTACGCCGAACTGCACTTCTCCCCCGTGCTGTTCCCCGACATGACGCGCGCGGACTTCGACACCGCGATGGGCGACCTGCGCCGGCGGGAGCGGCGCTACGGGAACTACCCGGCGTAGCGCACCACCGCACGACTCGGGCGAACGACGGCCGACTCCGGTCTCCCAGGCGTGGCCCTTTCGGGCCACGCCTGGGACGTGCAACGCATCCTCGCTAGGGACAAGGAAGAACACGATGACGTCCGACAATTCCTCCTCCGCAGGCTTCTCCCCAGGTCGCAGGTCGCTGCTGCTCGGCGGCGCCTCGACCGCGGCGCTGGCGACCCTGGGGACCGGCACCGCCGCCGCGAGCCAGGGCGGCGGCGCGGCGGCGAAGCCGGCCGCCGCCGCCGAATTCGACTTCGACACCGGCAACTTCCACCGGGATCTGCTCAGTACGGCGGCCAACCCGTCCGAGGAGCCGCTCGGCCCGATGGACGCGACCGTCCTCGTCTATCTCACCCACCTCACGATGACCGCGTGGTTCGACGCCCTGGCGCCCTACCACCCGACCGCGGTCGGCCGGCACACCCGCATCGCCCGCCGCCCCGCCAGTGAGTCGAATACCAACCGGAACAAGAACGTCGCCGCGCTGCACGCCGCGAACGTGGTGTTCGCGTCCGTGTTCAAGGAGCGGGTGGCGGCCTTCCGGCAGCTCATGACCACGCTCGGGCTCGACCCCGACGACCAGTCGACGGACCCCACCAGCCCGGTGGGCATCGGCAACCTGGCCGCCAAGGGCGTCCTCAAGGCCCGCGCGCACGACGGCATGAACCTCTTCGGCGACGAGGGCCGCAAGTACCACGGGCAGCCCTACGAGGACTACACCGACTTCGAGCCGGTGAACACCGCCTACAAGCTGGTCAACCCGTCGAAGTGGCAGCCGGCCAGGACCCCGCACCGCCGCCGGGTGGGCGGCGGCCCGGGCGACAAGGGCATCTTCACCGTCCAGCACATGGTCACCCCGCAGATGGGGCTGGTGAAGCCGGACACCTACCGGCACCCGAGCCAGTTCCGGCTGGCCCCGCCGGACCACCTCGACCACACCAACCCGCGCCGCTTCAAGCGCTCGGTGGACGAGATCCTGGAAGCCTCCGCCACGCTCGACGACGAGCGGAAGGTGAAGACCGAGTTCTTCGACAACAAGTTCCTGGGCATCGGCCAGTCGACGAAGGCCGCGGGCATAGCCCACGACCTGGAGCTGGACGAATGGGTCCACCTGATCTACACCAGTTCGCTGGCGCAGGTCGAGGACCTGATCGCGGCCTGGCACTTCAAGGTCAAGTACCAGGCGCCCCGCCCGTTCTCGGCGATCAGGCACGTGTACGGCAAGCAGAAGGTGTCCGCCTGGGGCGGGCCCGGCATCGGGACCGTGCACGACATGCCCGCCGACGAGTGGACCAGCTTCATCCCCGTGGGCGACCACCCCGACTACCCGTCCGGCTCCACCACGCTGTGCGCCGCCGAGGCGCAGGCCGCCCGGCGCTTCCTCGGCGACGACCGGCTGGACTGGACCTGGCCCATCCCCGCCGGCTGGACGCTGACGGAGCCCGGGATCACGCCGGCCAGGGACATGGAGCTGCACTACGACAACTGGACCGAGTTCGTGAAGGACTGCGGCTACAGCCGGGTCTGGGCCGGGGTGCACTTCAAGACCACGGTCGAGCGGTCCATGGAGTTCGGCACCCAGTTCGGCGACCTCGCGTACGAGTTCGTCCAGCGGTACATCAAGGGCGAAGTGAAGGACTGACCGCCGCTCGGACCGGCGGACACGGCGGGACCGGCCGGGCGGGGCGCGTACCACCGCGCCCTGCCCGGCCGTTCACGCCGTACGGGCCCTCCTCAGCGGCCGTCGCCGTCGAGGCCGGCGACGAACGCGCGCAGCTCCGCCCACTGGGCGTGCAGCGCGTGGTCGCCGTCCCCGAGGGGGTCCTTGAAGAAGAAGGCCAGCGGCGTCAGCGGGCCGGTGCGCCCCGCCGCGTGCGCGGCCAGGGAGATCCGGGCCAGGTCGAGGACCAGCGGCGCGGCGAGCGCCGAGTCGCAGCCTTCCCAGGTGAACTGCAGCCGCATCGGGGTGCCGAGGAAGCCGCCGAAGGTGATGAGGTCCCAGGCGGTCTTGAAGTCGCCGATGTCGGCGACGTAGTCGATGTGGGTGTCGCCTTCCGGCGCGTAGCCGAGGGTCTCGCGCAGCACGCGCTGCTTGCTGACGGACTTGGCCGCGTTGGCGCCCGGCTCGGCGAGGTTGGCGCCGTCGCCGCCGCCGAGGAGGTTCAGCCCGGACCACGAACGGACCGCGAGGTTGCGCATCGCGAACATCGGGGCGAGCACCGACTTCAGCAGCGTCTCGCCGGTCTTTCCGTCGTGGCCCGCGTACGGCAGGCCGCGGGCGGCGGCCAGTTCGTCGAGCGCGGGCAGCCGCGCCCCCGTGGAGGGGGTGAAGTCGACGTACGCGCAGCCGGCGGTGAACGCCGCGTACGCGTAGAGGGAGCTGGGCGGCAGCACCCGGCCGGGGGCGGCGAGCGCCGCGTCGAGCGCGGCCAGGTCCGCATGTGCCGGGTGCGGCTGGGCGGCGGGCTCGGTGGAGGCGACGTTGACGACGACGACCCGCTCCAGCGCGTGCCGCTCGGCGAACGCCCCGATGTCGGCGGCGACCGCGGCGGCCGTCTCCGCCTGGGTGGCGCCCGCGGGCACGTGCCGCACCTCGGCCTCCACCTCGGCGAGGTCCGCCTCCAGCGCCTGTACGAGCCGCGCGGGCACGACGCCCGCGGTGGCGAGCTGCTCGGCCTTCTTGGCCACCGTGTCGGTGTTCACGTCATGGCCGCCGAAGACCAGGTCGCCGAAGCCCGGCAGCGCGCCGGCGGCCAGGTCCGGGTGGGCCGTCACACAGCCCACGGGTTCGGTCAGGCCGGCGCGCAGCGCGAGCCCCCCGACGACGGCGGTGGTGGCGACCGACCCGCGGGCGCCGATGAACCAGATGCCAACTCGCATGAGACCCCTCCGTTACGGACACTTGCGGACAGAACCGGTGCGCACCGCGCACGATCCGGGCGGACACGGGCTCGGGTCCGTCTTCCCTCTCGCGTCGTTCGCCCGCAGGGAGGGAAGACAGACCCGGGGGCCGGGCCGACGGCTTGGCAGCCACGGCCCGGCCCCTGGGCGGATGCCCTGTCGTCGATCAGCCGATCTTGATGACCTCTCCCTGGTCCCAGTCGCCGGTGGTGCCCGGGGGCCACCACAGGCTCTTGTTGGTCACGTAGATCGAGCCGTCGCGGCCCGCGAGGAAGCCGTGCGGGAAGAACAGCTTGCCCTTGCCCAGCTCCGTGCGGGTGCCGTCGCGGCCGATCTGGATGACGCTGCCGCCGTCGTCGTCGGGCGTCGGCAGGAAGCCGGTCGAGGTGAACTGCGTGACGTAGAAGTCGCCGTTCTTGCCGAAGCCGCAGCCCGAGATGGCGCTGAAGCCCCGCTGCCAGACCTCCAGGTCACCACTCCACGGCTCGTAGCGGTAGACCTTGGCGGCCTTGGCGCCCTCGTCGCCGGAGTTGCCGTGGCCGGTCAGCTCGCCGACGTACACCGCGCGGTCCGGCCCCTCCGCGACACAGGTGGGCACGGCGTCGGAGCCGGCCGGGCTGAGCGGGAAGCTGCTGAGGACCTTGGCGTTGCCCCACCGGTCGATCTGGCCGAGGACGTTCGCCCCGGCGTCCACGTAGTAGAAGCCGCCGCCCTTCCTGGGCGTCAGCGAGTACGGGTTCGTGACGTCGTAGTCGGGCGTGGGGTCCGGGTGCTCCTGGATGTACTCCCAGTCGGCCGCACCCGGCCGGGCGGCCACCCGGGGCTTCTTCGGGTTGGTGACGTCGAGCAGGGTACCGACGTGCGGCTTGAGCTTGTTCCGCAGGCCGTCGGAGAGCCACGGGTCGGTCGGCAGGGTCTGCGGCGAGCCCGCCTGCAGCGTGTACAGCCGGCCCTTGTCGTAGACCAGCCCGTTCGGGCCGATCATGTCCTGCAGGTTCAGCGCCGAGGGCAGGTTCTTCACGATCCGCTTCGGCGTGCCGTTCGTGATGTCGGCGACCGAACCGGTGTGGCCGAAGCACTTCATCTCGAAGACGATTTCCTCCGAGACCATGTTGCACTCGGACGGTGCCGTGAAGGGCGGCGTGCCGGTCTCGGAGACCAGCAGCCGGCCACCCGGGCCCCAGGTCAGGGAGCGCGGCGAGTACAGCCCGTCCGCGACCACCTCGACCTCGGCGTTCTTGCCGAGCGTGCCCGAGCCCCTGCCGTGGTCGGCGGCGGCCACGGGTCCTGACGATCCGGCCGCCACACCGGCGAGCGTTGTCGCCGCTGCCGCGGCGAGCAGCATCCGACATCTTGCGAGGCGTCGCATCGAGCTCTCATCTCCTCTTGAGTGGGGTGAGGTACTGCTGGGTGACCACGTGCGCGGCCGGGGGCCGGCCGCCGCGGCAAGGGAGCCGTCGACCGGTCACCCGGTCGACGACAGCCTTTCCGTCACGGACGGCGGCGGGGGTCAGCCGATCTTGACGACCTCGCCCTGGTCCCAGCGGTTGGTGGTGCCGACCGGGTACCAGACGCTGTTGTTGGTGACGTAGATGGAGCCGTCGGGGCCCGCGAGGAAGCCCTGCGGGGCGAAGAGCTTGCCCGCGCCCAGCTCGGTGCGGGTGCCGTCCTTGGCGATCTGGACGACGACGCCCTGCGGGTCACCGGGCGGGGGGAAGCCCGTCTTGTCGAACTGGGTGACGTAGAAGTCGCCGTTGGCGCCGAAGCCGCAGCCGGAGATGGTGGCGAAGCCGCTCTCCCAGACCTTCAGCTCGCCGGTCTTCGGGTCGTACCGGTAGATGTTGGCGGCCTTGTTGCCGGTGTTGCCGAAGCCGGTGAGCTGCCCGGCGTACACCGCGCCGTCGGGGCCGACGTCGACGCAGGTGGGCACGGCGTCGGCGCCGTTCGGGGCCTTCGGGAACCACTTCAGGATCTTGACGTTGCCCCGGCGGTCGATCTCGCCGAGGATGTTCGCGGCCGCGTCCACGTAGTAGAAGCCGCCGCCCGGCTTCGCGGCGAGCGAGACCGGGTTGGCCGTCGGGTCCTCGGAGACGAGGTCCGGGTTCTCCTGCATCCACTTGTAGCTGGCCGCGCCGGGGTTGGCGACCGCCCTGACCTTCTTCCCCTTGACCTGGAGCACCCTGCCGTACTGGTTCTTCAGGGTGTTGCTCAGGTCACGGGGCAGCCACCCCGGCAGCCCGTTGCCGTGGCCCGCCTCCAGGACGTGCAGCTTGCCGTCGGCGTAGACCATCGCGTTCGGGCCGACGACCTCGGCGTTGTTCACGTTCGAGGCCAGACCCTCGACGATCCGCTTCGGCTTGCCGTCGGTGATGTCGGTGATCGCGCCCGTGGTGCTGAAGCACTTCGCCGTCATGATGTCGGCGTTGTCACAGAGCTGCTGGATACCGCCCGCCTCCGAGACGAGCAGCCGGCCCTCGGGCGTCCAGGTCAGGTCGCGGGGCGAGTGCAGCCCCTTCGCGACAACCTCGACCGGGGCGTCGCCGGACAGCGTGCCCGAGCCCTTCTCCGCCGCGGCCACCTGACCCGACGGCCCGGCTGCCACACCGGCGAGCGCCGTCGCCGCCACGAGGGCGAGCGGCACGCGGAACCTCTTCAGACTACGCATCTTCGCCTGTTCCTCCGTTTCACTGTTTCTGTTGCACCCAGACAAGACGCGTTGAGATAAGGCTCCTCGCCAAAGCCGTCCGGCGCACGTCGAAACAGCCGGCGGCGCAATGAGCATCGGCTACACGCGTTTGATGGGAAAATTGCGTTCGACTGGCGCCGGGCCGCGGCCGCCCGCCCCGCAGGGCGGTGACCGGAAGGCTCGTGGCCGATGGCTCGTTCCGCACCCGGGACGCGGTTGCGGGAAGGTGAGCCCGTGAACTACCACCCTCGGCCGGCCAGGGGGAAACCCCGGCCGCCGGCGCACGCGCGGCGGTGCCGCGGCGGGCGGGGCGGTCGTCCGGGTGGAATCAGTAGAAGAGGCGGTACGAGCCGAGGGATGTCATCGGCTCGACCGACAGCGGCTCCGAGATCCACTCGTTCTTCAGGCCGTTCATCGCCTCCTGGAAGGCGGGCATGGAGAGAAGGGGGTTCTTCTCGTCATCCTCCAGGTCCACCACGAGAACGAGGGTCCGCCCGTCCGCGAGTTTGCACCAGGAATAGCGGACGCCCTCGGGCTTCGCTTCCTCGATCGCCGCGAAGAGCTCCTTCGCAGCCTTTTCCGCGGTCTCGACCTTGTCTTCCTTGATCTTGGCACGGAACATGCGGACGCTCATGGGGAATCTCCTTGGTAAACGCGCACGCCGCCGGTATCGGGCGGCGGGGT
>NZ_JBIAMS010000049.1:0-19074 GCF_042874195.1 Streptomyces sp. NPDC004134
CGCGGTGAAGACTCGACACCTCCACCACACCGGAGGTCTTCGCCATGATCAATACCCACGACCGTTAACAACGCTCGTGATCAATACACCTAGGCAATGGCCGTGAGGCCAGTAGCACTCCGAGGTCGCACCTCGCCGGTCGGTCGGCTTCACGAGCCCCATGCAATCAGTTCCGCCGAGTGGAGACGACTGGGTCTGATGCATGATCGGGTGACATCTTGACCTGCCCTACCTCTCAGGTTCCCGTTCTGGTGGCTAACTGACAGCCCTTCACCCAACGCTGCATCAGACCCGCCCGAGACCGTACCGGCGGCGTTGCTCTGCGTGCTTGCGATGGCTACAGGCTTCGCTTGGCGGCGGATCCACCTTGCTTCTCCTGGGGAGAATCTGGGGAGTATCCGTGCCCGCTGGGGAGTGCGTGGGGAGAACCGGCCGCGTAAAGCTACACAAGCCTGCAAGCCGCTGAGAGCCTTCTCTCCCCAGGTCAGCCAAGGGCTCAGCCACATCGTCGCAGGTCCGCGACACGACGTGGGCTACTTCATGACGTACGTACCGAGGTCGTCGGCCTCGACGACACCGGGGAGCGACCCACCCTCACGCAGTGGTGTGACATAGCGGGTCGCGGTGACTTCTCGCAGCATCATCCCGGGCCATCCCACGTTTCTGCGACCACGGCACGTCCTTCGCTTCCGGCCTCCGACACGAAGCGAGCATAGTAACTGAGTGTGATGACCGGCGAGGAACACCCAAGCCGCCCCACCGACGTCACCGCAGCCTCCCCGCCTCCGGTCCGAGGGCCGGAAAGGCAGGCCGGACAACCTGTTTCTCCCGCGGGCTCTCGCGCCGACGACGGCTCGCGGGCATGACGAAGCGCCGTCGAGATCGTGAAGCACGGCGTACGAGGCGACGCCGCGGTCCAGTGCACCGCTGTCAGCCGGTCCGTATGCAGCCGCCGCGAAAGCAGCAGGCCGCGGACCTCGGCCCAGCCCTCGCCCGCGACCACCCGGGGCGGCGGCAGCTCGCAGCAGCACGCCGCCCCAGGGCACGTACCCAAGTGAGCTGTCCCGCGGCCCAATCGAGGGCGCACAACCCGCCGAGCAGACCACCGGACAGCCACGTGGCGGTGCGGCGCTCCCCCGGCCAGTGGCGATCGCACACGGCGTGGCAACCACCGGACCGGGGGACGCGCCGCGACCGACTGGAGGGTCCGGGCACCTCATGCATCCGACGCCAGACGAGTAGATCCGAAGTTCCGCCCCGTCAAAGGAACGAGGGTGTCCAAGATCAGTTTGTGACGACCGACCTGAACACCTCTTGACCGCACTCTACGTAAAGATCGACGACGAGATCGAAGGAGTGCGATGGCTGGGCCGCCCGCCCCTGCTCAGCGACTCCGAACTCATCTGCCTCGCAGTGGCCCGGGCCCTGCTCGGCTACCACTCCGAGGCCCGCTGGCTGCGGTACGCGCACAAGCTCCACGCCGGTGCCGTGCGGCATGTCGCGCCCGACCCTCCAACGATCGAACATGGCGGGCTGGGCCGGCTACGGCTAATGGCTGCCGGGATCTGGCACAACAACCAGACCGGCGAACCCGTCACCCGCTCGCCGACCGCGTTTGACCACTGACGGCATCCGGCAGTGACCGCCGGCAGTCTCCCATCGAGTCAGAGGACCTCGGTCTGTTGCGGGGTCACGCAGTGGGAGTACTCGCCAACCCGCACGATGTAGCCCTTCGGCGGCTCCAAGGACGTCACCCGCCAGATCCCGGCGACCTCCCCGACAGCTTCCGTCGTCGCACCCGGTGTGTCCGACTCCAAGCGGATTCGGACGCGGGTTCCTTCGGGCAGGTCGCTGCGATAGCGGGGCGGCATGCCGGAATGAAGTCCTCCCCGGGAGACCAGGAACTCCGGCCTCAGCCTCCAGGGGCTGCCGTCCTCGGTCTCCACCGCGTAGAGCGGTCCGACGCGGCCGTCACGTTCGTCCTGCTCGATGACACACGCGACGATCACACCGCGGCTGCCCACGATCTCCGGCCCAAGCCGGCCCAGCTTCGGAATCGGTGGGTGTGGCGTCGCCAGTTCCACCATCTCGCCGTAGACCAGCGTGGCCTGCTCGGGCCAGGGAGTCTCGTCCAACAACCACCGATGCTCGACGGTCATGAGCCCCTCGGTTCATAGCCTCCGCAGACCACCACACCATAACGACGAGGCGGCCGAACGGAGCAGCCTGGCCAGTTCCCCAGTCGCGTGCTCATGAGGCTCCGGCTGGCCGGGGGGCCACCACCGTCACATCGGATCTATTCGCCTAGGAGCGCCGGGAGCCGGCACCCCGCTCGCTGACACGACCCGATGCCGGCCCACGCACTCTTGCCGGCCCCATGGAGTCGCGGGGGTCCGGCGTGTCAGGCGACCTTGGCGACGAGCAGGTCGGCGAGCTTGTTCAGCCTCTTCACGGTGCGCCCGTCGGTGACCGCCGCCGCGGGCTCGGTGCACTTCTAGTGCGCGCCGCTGAGGACGCCGAAAGCCGGATCGGAGAGCCGGACGACATCGGCGCCATCCGCTGCCGACCCGGCCTTCGTCGGCGTACAGCGGGAGCAGCACCGTCTCGCAGACGCCGGGCGTACGGAGACAGCGGTCACCTTGGATCCGCCGTGAAGACGGTCGGCGCCAACTGGGCCTGGGCGTAGGCAGCGAGACGTGTGTGGCGGCGGGTGCGGTTAGGGCAGGTACGGGGTCGGGCGTGATCACATCCAGGGGTGTACGGTCACGCGGCCGCGAGGAACACGGCGAAGCGGCAGGTGTCCAGTGTGGATCATCTCGCCCGAGATCGCCCATGCCGTCGCGGGCGTCGGCTCCTTCTCCGTCTACCCGAGTTCACCGCGACGGAGGGCGTCCCTCATCTCGCTGAGCTTCGCGGTCGTTGCCGGGGTCCGCTCCTGTGCTTGTTCGGCGAGTCGGAGGGCATCGTCGATCTCGCCGAGCTTCCTGGAGGACAGGACGGCCGCCCGCTCTATCAGGTCGTCCCGTGACAAGGTGGTCAGCCACGTGCACGGGGTGAAGCCTGGATGCGGGAACGCGAGCCGCAGCACGCCTTCGAGCGGCAGCCCTTCACCGGCGCCGAGGGTCACTTCGATGCCCAGACCGCTGATGTCGAGGCCCGCCGGAGCGACGACCTGCATCGCCTGGAACCCGGACGCGTCGTCTCCTGACAGCAGTACGACCAGCCTCCGCTCGTCGAACTGGACCCACCAGACTTCGCCACGTTGCACAAGCCCTCCGATACACAGGACGGCAGCAGACGCTGCGCGCGACCTGACGCGGTGTGGAGACATGTGCGGCCACCGTTGATCATCGGTGTGTGAAGACGAACGATCATGCGGTGGCCGCAGGTAACAGCGTAGACCCTGCCTGCCGGCAGGAGGCGTTCGAGGGCCTGAGGAGCCGGATAGCGGGACGCCTCACCAGGGTCGAATCCCGACCAGGCCCGGAGCCGGCCGCTCGCGAGGGGCGCCGGACGAGGTCGCGGCGCCCCTGGAGTGCGGGCGGATGCCTCAAGGGGAGGCGGGCATCCCCGCGCAGCGCACGGCACGGCAGCCGGCCGCCGGTTCAGGCGGACGGTCGAGCAGGAGCCGGGCCCTGTCCACGGGCCCATCAAACGGCGCCACCGAAGAGCGGAGCAAGGAGCCGCTCCCGTTATTGACGACGCCCTGATGACGGGCGGCTGACCCGCGAAGCGGGTGCTGTGAAGCCCGCCGGGGCCGCGGTACGGGACCGCCGCCAATGCCGCGACAAGACGCCCGGGCTTCGCGTCAGGGTCCCGTCAGCGGCCGTCCGGCGGCGGCAAGCCGACTCTACGGTCGCGGCATGTCTGCTGACCTGTCCCCGCACTGCCGGACCGCGCGGTGATCGAGATCGCGCCCGCGAAGGCCGGCCGTTCGCTGCCGTGGGCCAACTGGTTCCCCGCTGGTGCTCCCGGGCCGCCCGCGCTCGCCGAGCACGCCCTGGCCACCGGGCACGGCCGCTGGTGGGCCGACCGGCCGAAGCACCCGCGGGCGGTGGCGGTCCGCTGTGCCGAGTACGCGATGCTGCGCGGCAGTCCGGAGGCGCTGACAGCGGCGGACCTGGCGCCGCTGGCGCACACGTACCTCGACGTGCCGCCGCATTTCCAGCCGCTGCTCACGGCCGCGTTCGACCGTATCGCCCTGTACGAGCGCACCATCTGGATCTGCGCCGACCCACCCCGCAGTCCGCGGCCCGTCCCCGACGGCATCACCCTGCGCCGGCTCACGGCGGCGGACGCGGTGGTGGTCGCCGACCTCGGCTCCCGGCTGGCCTGGATCAGCGACAGTTGGGGCGGACCGAGGATGCTGGCGGCGAGCGGACACGCCTGGGGCGCCTTCGCGGGCCGGCGGCTGCTGTCGCTGGCGGTCTCCTACGTGCGCGGCGAACGGTACGAGGACATCGCCGCGGTGACTCTCCCCGAGCACCGCCGCCGGGGGCTGGCCACGTCCTGCGTCACCGCCCTGTGCGGCGACGTCCGCGACCGCGGGCGGGCCGCCTCCTGGACCTGCTCGGGGGACCTGCGGATGACCATGGTCCCGGCGTGGACGACCGGCTTCCGGCTCGTCCGCGACTACGCCCACTTCGCCGTCGGCGCCGCCGTGGGAGCCGACCGGTCTGGGGCCGCGCGGGCGCACTCGTCCTGACTCCGGGGCGCGAGGCGTACGCCTGCGCGCGGTCGAAAGCCGCGTGCACCCGTCAGTGGGGTGTCAAAGCATGACGATGTGCCGTCAGGGAGGCGTCAAGGGCGGGCGCGCCGCCACGGTGGCGCGGTTATCTGGACCTGTCCGTCCTACGCGACCGTCCGCAGGCGCACGATGGCGGCCTGGCGGGCGCGTGGGACGGCCGGACAGGACGAGGGGCCATGGGACGCGGCAAACTCCGCATCTACCTGGGCGCGGCGCCGGGCGTCGGCAAGACCTACGCGATGCTCTCCGAGGCGCACCGCCGGCTGGAGCGCGGCACGGACATCGCCGTCGGCGTCGTCGAGCACCACAGACGGCCGCGCACCGAGGTGCTGCTGCACGGGCTCGAACAGATCCCGCGCAGGGAACTCGACTACCGCGGCGCAGCCTTCGAGGAGATGGACGTCGACGCCGTGCTGGCCCGGCGTCCCGCGGTGGTGCTGGTCGACGAGATGGCGCACACCAACGTCCCCGGCTCCCGCAACGAGAAGCGCTGGCAGGACGTCAGGGAACTCCTCGACGCAGGCATCACCGTCATCACCACGGTCAACATCCAGCACCTGGAATCCCTGGGCGACGTGGTGGAGAACATCACCGGCATCCGGCAGCGGGAGACCGTACCGGACGAAGTCGTGCGCAAGGCGGACCAGATCGAGCTGGTCGACATGTCACCGGAGGCGCTGCGCCGCCGCATGGCGCACGGCAACATCTACGCGCCGGACAAGGTCGACGCCGCGCTGTCCAACTACTTCCGCCCCGGCAACCTCACCGCCCTGCGCGAGCTGGCCCTGTTGTGGGTCGCCGACCGCGTCGACGACTACCTGCGCGAGTACCGCAGCGAGCACCACATCCGCGATACCTGGCAGGCCCGCGAGCGCATCGCCGTCGCCCTGACCGGCGGGCCCGAGGGCGGCACACTCATACGCCGGGCCAAGCGTCTGGCGACGAAGGGCGCCGGCGGGGAGATCATGGCGGTCCACATTTCCCGGAGCGACGGCCTGTCCGTCGGCTCGCCCAGGGAACTGGAGGCCCAGCGCACCCTTGTCGAAGGTCTGGGCGGTACGTTCCACCACGTCATCGGCGACGACGCGGCGGACGCCCTGCTGGAGTTCGCCCGCGGCGTCAACGCCACCCAGATCGTGCTGGGCTCCAGCCGCCGCAAGGCGTGGCAGTACGCCTTCGGCCCCGGCGTCGGCGCCACCGTCGCCCGCGAGTCCGGGCCCGACCTCGACGTGCACATCGTCACCCACGGCGAGGTCGCCAAGGGCCGCGGGCTGCCGATGGCCCGCGGCGCCGGCCTCGGCCGCGGCCGCATCGTCGCCGGATGGCTCGTCGGCCTCGTCGGGCCCGTGCTGCTCACCGCCGTGATGCTCAGGCTCGACAGCACCCTCGGGCTGTCGAACGAGGTGCTGGCGATGCTGATGGTCACCGTCGTCGCCGCACTGCTCGGCGGCATGCTGCCGGCGCTGGCCTCCGCGTCGTTCGGCTCGCTGCTGCTGAACTACTACTTCATCCCACCCGTGCGCACGTTCACCATCGACGAGGCCCACAACATCGTCTCCATCGTCGTCTTCTTCGCCATCGCCGTCAGCGTCGCCTCGGTCGTCCACCTCGCCGCGCGCCGCACCTCACAGGCCGCCCGGCTGCGCGCCGAATCCGAGATCCTGTCGCTCCTGGCCGGCAGTGTGCTGCGCGGCGAGGCGTCGCTCGAATCGCTGCTGGAGCGGGTACGGGAGACGTTCGCCATGGAGTCCGCCGCGCTCTTCGAGCGGGAGCCGGCCGAGGACCGGTGGGTCTGCGCGGGCCGGGTGGGCGCCGCCAAGGGACAACTGGACGACCCGGAACATGCCGATGCCGACATGCCCGTCGGCGACTCCGTGGTCCTCGCCCTCACCGGCCGCAAGCTGCCGGCCGACGACCGGCGGGTCCTCGGCGCCTTCGCCGCACAGGCCGCCTCGCTGCTGGACCGGCAGCGGCTCTCGGCGCAGGCACTGGAGGCCCGTAAGCTGGCCGAGGGCAACCGCATCCGCACGGCACTCCTCGCCGCCGTCAGCCACGACCTGCGCACCCCGCTCGCCGCCATCAAGGCCGCCGTCACCTCGCTGCGCTCCGACGACGTCGCCTGGTCCGAGGAGGACGAGGCCGAACTGCTCGCGGCCATCGAGGAGAGCACGGACCGGCTCGACGCCCTCGTCGGCAACCTCCTGGACATGTCCCGGCTCCAGACCGGCACCGTCACCCCGCTGCTGCGCTCCGTCGACCTCGACGAGGTGGTGCCCCGTTCACTTGCGGGCGTGCCAAGGAGCGACGTTGCGCTGCACATCCCCGAGACACTGCCCATGGTGCGCGTCGACGCGGGCCTGCTGGAGCGCTCGGTCGCCAACGTCGTCGAGAACGCGGCCAAGTACACCCCGCGCGACCGGCCCGTGACCATCCGGGCGAGCGCACTCGGGGACCGGGTCGAACTGCGCGTCGTCGACCGCGGCCCCGGTGTTCCCGACGGCGAGAAGGACCGCATCTTCGAGCCGTTCCAGCGGTACGGCGACGCACCGCGCGACGCGGGCGTGGGCCTGGGCCTGGCGGTGGCCCGCGGCTTCGCGGAGGCCATCGGGGGCACGCTGACCGCGGAGGACACCCCGGGCGGCGGCCTGACCATGGTCCTGACCCTCCGCGCCGCACCTGGACACATGCCCGTACCGGCCGAACTGCCCGACCAGGCGACCACGTGACGTACGACGCGGGGCACAGGTGGCCTGCGATCACTGCTGCCTATGGCACCTGATCAACGCCCCGGCGCCTGGCCACCGTCCGAGTCGTCAGGGCCGGCCGCCGACACGGCGCCGGCGGCACGCCTGGGCCCGCTCCGCGCGCAGCGGCCGTACGCTGCGCCAACCTGTCCCCTCGTCCCCCCGCCCGGCTCTCAGCCGAGCACCCGGGCGATCGACTCCGCGGCCGCCGCCGCGGCGGCGCCACCCGTGGCGGCGATCTGGCCCAACTCCAGCCGGTCCCGCAGCCGTTCCAGCCGGGTACGGTCCCCGCGGCCGGCCCGCGCCTCGTTCTCCAGCTCGATCAGTTCCTGCTCGTCGGCGCCGGCCGTCGCCGAGGGCGGCTGCGCGAGCAACTCGGCGCGCAGCGCGCGGAGACTCGCCGCCAACGCCTCGGCGTCCGCCGGCACGGTGAACCGCACCGCGGAGTCGACGGCCTGCGCCCCCTCCCCCTGGGCCGCGGCGCCGCCCGACATCGTGCCGATACTGATCCCGCCAGGCGAGGGCGGAGGCACATCCGGTGCCCCTGCTCCCCCTCGGCCCGCCGCGCCGGGCGGCTCGGGGGGTGCGGACGCGGCCGGACGCCGGCTGCGGTCCTCCGCGCGGGCCCCGTCCCCCGCGGCCACCGCGCCCCCGCTCATGTTCCCGATCCGCACGCCGCCCCGTACCGCCTCGTCGTCCCGCTCGCTCACGCCCGCCTCCGCCTCTCCCCGGTCGCCTTCCGCTTCCGCCCCACCGCTCACGCCCCCGCACCTCCCGCGCTTCCCGCGCCTCCGTCGGTCCGCGCCGTCGCCCTGGCCCCCGGGCCCGACGCCACCGCACCGCCGCTCATCGCGCCGATGTACACCCCGCCCTCGTTCACGTTGACGATGTACTGCTCGAACTCCCCCGTCTCGTATCCGCTCTCCCGCAGCGCCTCCGTCACCCCGCTCGCGATGCGGTCGCGGACCGTCTTCACGTACCGGCTCACGTCCATCTTCTGGAACAGCGAGACCTCCCGCGACGCCCCCAACTCCCGCACCGACGCCGCCGGTCCCTCCCCCGGCAACCGGGCCGCGTCGGACAGCCACGTGCGGACCACCGACGCCAGGGTGTCGCCCATGGAGACGACCGCCGCGACCGACGAGGTGGGCGCGGTCAACAGCGCCCGGACGAGGGCCCGGGCGCCACCGCCGCGGGCCACGAGGCGGTCGACCTCGCGGAACTCCGGCCGGACCGGCGGCAGCACGTGCGGCACGACCTCCAGCACGAGCATCCCGCCCTGCGTGTGCACCCGCACCAGGATCGTCACCACGACCTGCTCCGACCACGCGCCGACCCGGACGCGCAGGAAGTAGCGGCGGGCTTCGCCGCCCTCGTCGACGGAGCCGCCGACGTGCCGGTCGACGCTGGCGACGTCGCGGGCGACGTCGGCGCGCTGCGGGGGCGGGGGGAGGTAGACGAGGTGGGCGACCTCCAGGTCCTTCAGCCGGTCCCGACTGCTGGCGGCGGTCGCCTGGCGCAGGGCGGCCAGCCGCGGCAGGATCAGCTCGATGACCCTGCGGCTGGTCAGTTGCTCGCCACCGGGCCCGCCCGGGCGCCGCTTCAGCTCCACGGCCAGCGACCAGGGTTCGTACGGGATGCCGTAGCCGACGAACGGGCGGTCGAAGTCGTAGACGGCCAGCCGTGAGTACTGCTCCTGGGCGATGGCCACGGTGGTTCCGCGGTAGGTGTCCGGCAGGCCGGGCGGGGCGGCGCCGGGGAACGCGGCTGCGGACAGCTCGTCGCGCGCGATCCTCTCGACCCCGGTCCGGTACGCCCACACCGGCCCCACCAGCAGCAGCGGGAAGACCACTCCGGTCAACGCGCCGTCCACGAGCGTGCGGAGGGCGAAGTACCAGTAGACGATCATCTGCAGGTACGCCACGATGCGCAGCACCAGCCGGACGCGCAGCCGCCAGAGCCACCGCCGCCCGGCGGCGTCGCGCCCGGTGGTGGTGATGGCGCGCGGGCCGGTGCCGTAGAGGTCGAGCCCGCTGCGTCCCCCGACCACGGCCGCGATCCACAGCAGGACGTACGGTACGGCGTACGCGAGCGCCCACAGGCCCGTGAACTGCCCGCTGTCGGCCAGCTTCGTGTCGACGAGGACGAACGCGGACCAGACCGCGAGCACCCACAACCCCGTCAGCGCCTCCCGAAGGCGGGCCCGCAGTGCGTGCGCGAGCACGGTGACGGCATCGATGCCCAACGACGGCGCGGCCGCGCGCTCCCCGTGCTCGACCAACTCGCGCAGTATCCGCCGCCGGAACTCCGGGTCGAGGTAGGTCCCGGCGCACAGCAGCCGCGTGGCCTCGCTGTGCTGAGGCACCGGGCTGCCGGTGGTCACCGGCGCCGCGGGCCGCGGCGCGGGCACCGTCGAGGAGTCCTCATTCTGCGACAACTCGTCCCCTCAGTCCGCTCGTCGAGTGAACTGAGCGTAGCGCTACAGCTACGGTGTGTCTCTTTGATGAGCTGATCGGTCGAGCGCCAGCCGGGCACGGCCTCTGCCCATCGGCCCGGTGGTGACGGCACCCTCCCACGGTGACCGGCAGAGGCGGTGGTACGTGGCGAACGTCATGCGCAACCACGCCTCGGGCGCCGGCGCTTCGGGGCTCGGGTACGGTCTCTCCCCTCACCTCGACGGGGGGACCGAAGGGTGGAGTCGGAGCGTCGGCAACGGATTCAGGGGGCTGGATGATCGAGAGCATGTTCCGGACGCGTGATCTTCCAGCGCAGGATCGCTTCGATTCCTGGTGTGAACGCATGGTCAACCTGCATGCACCCATGCATCTGAGCAGTGACTATGCCGCCGACTTCCAGGCGGAGATACGTTTTCTCCAACTTGGCGCCATACTCGTATGGCCGGCGGTCGCCGCTCCAGTGCGCTTGCAACGAACTCCCGGATTGATCCGGAAGTCCGATCCTGAGAACTACAACCTGACCTACATGGTGCGGGGGACCAAGGGGCTCATCCAGGCCGGAACGGAGGGCACATGCACCTCCGGCGACCTGCAGATTGTGGATTCCTCGCGGCCCTTCGACTGCCATGTCGTCGCACGCGACGCCGTCGTCCTGGTGGGGGTCGAAGTCCCCAAAACTCTGGTGCCGTTGCCCAGGAAGAAGGTTGACCGGCTGGTCACCCGTCGGCTGCCGGGGAAGGAAGGAACCGGCGGGCTTCTCACGGGATTCCTCACTCGCCTTGTCCAGGACAGCAGTTCCTTCCGGGCCACTGACGCCTCATGGCTGGAGACCGCCCTGATCGACCTGTTCTCCGCGACTCTGGCCCACGAACTCGACGCCGAGGACGCACTCTCGCCCGAGACCCGCGGGCGCACGACGGCAATGCGAGTCCGGTCGTTCATCCGGCAGCATCTGCACGACCCTCACCTGTCCCCGGGCACCATCGCCGCCGCCCATCACATTTCCGTCAGCTACCTGCACCGCCTTTTCCGGTCCCAGGGCACCACGGTCGCCGCATACATCCGCCACCAACGCCTGGAAGGCGCGCGACGCTGCCTGGAAGACCCCGGCCAGCGCACCGTACCCATCCACCACATCGCCGCACGCTGGGGCTTCACCCAGCACCCCGTCTTCACCCGGGCATTCCGCGCCACCTACGGCCTTACCCCTAGCGACTACCGACACAAAGCCGCCCAGTTGTAAGAATTCCCCGCCCCTGCCGCATGCTCCGTGGTGGTCTCGAACTGCCATTCCTCAGAGGGTGCCCCGTCGCGGATTCCCCAGGTCAGTCGGACGCGGCCACCAGGGTGGTGTCCCGCCGAGAGGGTCAGGTCGTAGCACAGGGAGTGCCAGGTGCGCGCTCGTTCCCAGCCCCGGAAGTCTTCGGCAAGTGAGGCCAGGAAGGTGTCGAGACCGTCGCCGTCCCAGGTCACCACCGTGCGGGTCCGGAGTCCCCCACCTGGACCGTAAGGCGGCCGAAGTCGTCAAACTGCCACGCCCACGAGGGGGTGATGAAGCGCCGCCATGTCATCAGAACCTCGTGACGATCGTCTCCGCCGTGGCCACGGTGACGGCGGAGACGTACGACGTGATCGTATCGAGCTGTCTGCGAGGCCGTTTTGGGCACCTTCCCGGGTGGACTCGCTAGAATGGCGATCTCATACGGAACGATCAACTGGCTTTGACGAGTGCCGTCCGACTCTCTGGCGTCGGGTGCGGCCGCTCCCTTCGAGGAGGCTTGGATGCCCTTCGGGATCGTCGCCATCGGCGAGTCCCTCGGCGAGCCGGTGGAGATCACCGACTCCGTGGTCGAGGAGTACGCCGCCGAGAAGGACACCTTGCGGGCCTGGGGCTACCGGCGCTTCCGCCGGGCCGAGGACGGGGTGCTGCTCACGGACCTGGCGGTGCAGGCGTGTGAACAGGCCCTGAAAGAAGCCGCGGTGGACGCCGCCGAGGTCGACCTCGTGGTGCTGGCCACCGCGGACTTCGCCGAGTACCTGTGCTGGGACGCCGCCGCCGCGGTACAGGGCCGGATCGGGGCCGTCAACGCCGAGGCGCTGGTGATCAACCAGGCGTGCAGCTCCGGGACGATCGCCTTCGACGCCGTCGCCGGGCGGTTCGCCACCCACCCGGACTACCGCAACGCGCTCATCGTCTCGGCCAACCGCGTCTGCGACACGTACCAGAACAGGATGGACTCCACCGCGACCGTGCTGTCCGACGGGGCCGCGGCGGCGCTGGTGCGGCGCGGCCACGACCGGGGCCGGTGGCTGGCCACCGAGGTCATCACAGACGGCCGGTACGCCGACTTCTTCCGGATGGAAGTGGGCGGCACCGCCCGGCCCTTCGGCGCGCCCGGGACGTCCGGCACGCAAGGGCTGCGGGTACGCAATCCGCTCGACCGCCTCGGGGAACTGCTCGACAACGACGCCCGCCGGATGCTGGCCTTCGTCCAGAAGTTCAGCGGGAACATGCGGGTGGCAGTGGACCGCGTCTGCGCGCGCACCGGCACCGAGATCGGCGAGATCAAGCGGTTCATCCACCTCCACGACAACCAGAAGGCCGCCGCCGACATCGCCCGGGCGCTGGGCGTTCCCCGGGAACGGCTCACCGGTGACGTGGCCATGGATCACGGCCACTTCGGCGCGGCGGACCAGTTGCTCGGGCTGCGCCGGCTCATGCGGGCCGGCGAACTCGGGCACGGCGACCTGGTCGCCCTGACCACCCTCGGCAGCGGGATGCACTGGGCCGTCACGTTGCTCCGCGTCTGAGCCGCCTGAGCCGCCAAAGGCGCGGCGCCCCCGGCACCCCGCCTCCCGACCGACCGGCGGTCAGAACTCCCCGCCGGCGGCCACGTGCACCTTGTCGCCGGTACGGACCACACCCCCGGTCACGATCTTCGCGCTCATACCGCGCAGGCGCAGCTCCCGCCCGACCCGCGAGTTGACGAACAGCACCGCGCTCCACCCGAAGCGCGTCTGGAACTTGCTGCACCCGAGGTGCAGCTCGGCGGTCGCCTCGATGACCGCCGAGCCGATCTGCAGCCGTGTCCCCGGGGGGATGTTCGCGACGCTCAGGTCGAGGTCGACGTAGAGCTGATCGCCGGCGAGCGGCCAGCGCTCGCGGTCCCGGGCCACCAGCGCCGCGCAGCGGGCGTTCATCACGGTGATCTGCCGGTTGACGTCGGGATCGCCGGTGATCTTGTTGCGGCTGCCGCGCCGCTGCCACATGTCGCCGACCAGTCCCTCGGAGAGGTCGAGCACCCCCTCGTCGAGCAGCTCCCGCTCCCCGACCCCGGGGCGGCGGACGATCATCTCCAGGGTGCCGCTCTCCATGGGCGATGCGCGGATGTGATCGAGCCCTGCCTCGAGTTCGGCCCGGGTGAGAAGTGTCGTCATGACTGATCAACCGCCTGTCGGTCGCCGTGGCCGCACCGCGGGCGCGGGTGACGGCCCGGCTCCGTGCGGTTCTTCCGCTCCGCTTCCTGCACGTGCTCAGCGCTCCACGCCGACCGCGATGGCGGCAAGGGCGTCCTGGGCGCCGACCGCGGCGCGCAGTTCCGAGTCGACGAACGTAAGGCCGCTGCAGGCGAGCCGCAGCGCCGTGACCGCGAGGTAGACCCGGCTCAGCGCGAAGCCCGCCGAGAGCAGCGACGCGCGGTAGGTGCGCGCGTCGGGGGCGACGGCGGGCCCGGGCGCCGGGGTCAGGAAGACCACGGCGGCGGCGTCGCGGCCGGGCTCCTGGTTCAGGCAGGCCCGGTACGTCGCGTCCCGGCTGGTGGCCGCCGTACGCTCCAGGCCACCGGATACGCGGCGATACACGCCGGGGGCCGCCTCCGCGACGCCGTGCGCCGCGAGCCGTACCTCGTGCAGCGTGCCCGCGTCCCCCGGCATCGCCCCCGCGGCCACGTCGGTGATCCACCGGGCCGCGGTCTGCGGGACGAGGGCCGCGCCATCGAGCCGGCGCGTGGTACGCCGGCCGTTCACCAGCAGCTCGAGCGTGCGGTCGCCGGCCTCGTCGGGAACCCGCACCGCCGTCCGGGCACCGGGACGACCGCCCGCCCGGCCGCGGCGCCAGTCCTCGACCTCCGCCGCCCCGCGCAGGCTTCCCTCCTCGTGGACCGCGGCCACCAGCGGGAACTCCTCCGCGCCCGGGCCGAGGTCTCCCGGGGCGGTGTTCTCTCCGCCGGCCACGGCGGGGGCGCCGTCGCCCAGCACGATCAGCACCATCGGGAACTCCTCGGGCGGCCGCGCCCCGATCAGGCGGCCGACCGCCGCGTCGTCGAAGGCGGTCTCCAGGCGCGCGGGCAGGCCCTGCGCCGACGCCGCCAGCACCGCGTGCGCCGCGACGCCCCCGCAGTCCCAACCGACGTGCCGGTAGCCGCGCTCGCTGTAGCGCCAGCAGCTCCGCCACGGCACGCCGCTGACGACGAGAGTCGTCGCCTCGCCCGCCGCCGGCGGTCCGATCAGCGTGAGCGCGTGGGCGCGCGGGTCGTAGTGCCAGACGCCGTCGGTGAGGCCGCCGACGCCGCGGGCGCTGACGTACACCTCGTACGGGTGCCGGTTGCCCGCCGAGCCGGCGGCCCGGTAGTACTCACCGGAGCGCGGGGAGCGGCTTTTGACGCCGGCGCACCGGGCGAGCGTCACGGACAGGTCCGCAAGGCCCGGGGGCCGGTCCGCCGGCATAGCGGCCGCATCGCTGCCGCCGAGCAGCGGTGCCGCCGCCACCGGGGCACCGGCCGCGGCCGGCAGCGCCACCCGCGGCAGGTGCTGCGGATACTCCTTGGACTGCGGCGGCCGTGTCTCCGGCAGCAGCGGGATGAAGTCCTGACGCACCCGGTCGTCGTCGACCGGCTCCAGCCAGTGCCGGTCGGTGGCGTAGGCCGTCAGCCGGTGGAATGTCTCTGCCAGCGTTTCCACGATTCCCTCCCCTACGACTGCTGCCCGTACGACTGCTGCCCGCCCGGTCCCGCCGGCGTCGCCGCCCGGCGCACTATCGCCTCGCGGTCGATCTTGCCGTTGGGCGTCACCGGCAGCGTGCTCAGCACGGTCCACTTCCTCGGCACCATGTACGCGGGCAACACGGCCCCCAACTCCTCGACCAGCGCGGCCAGATCGGGTTTCGCCGCGCCTGCGGCGGGCACCACCGCCGCCACGAGCTGCTTGTCCGCGCTGTCGCTCCCCGCGGCCAGGACGAGGCAGTCGGCGACTCCGCCCGCGGACGCACTGATGACCGCCGAGCGGACCTCGTCCGGCTCGATGCGGAATCCACGCACCTTGACCTGGTGGTCGCGCCGGCCGAGGAACCGCACGTTTCCGTCGGCGTCCAGCCGCACCAGGTCGCCGGTCCGGTAGAGGCGGTACGGCAGGCCGGGGCAGAACTCCCCGAACGCGGCGGCGGTACGCTCCGGGTCACCGAGGTAGCCCGCCGCAAGTCCGGCACCCGAGGCATACAACTCGCCGACCGCACCGGGCGGGACCTCCCGGTGCCGCGCGTCGAGGATGTGGATCCCCGTCCCCGCCACCGGCCGGCCGATCGGTACGGGGTCGGCCACGTCTGCGGCGCGGAGCATCCGGTGCACGGTCGTGAACGTCGTGTTCTCCGTCGGTCCGTAGCCGTTGACGACCGCGAGCCCCGGATGCCGGTCGAGCACGGCTCGCACGTGCGTGGCCGAAACGACGTCGCCGCCGGTCAGGAGCGTGCGCAGCCCGCCGAGCCGGTCGAGGGCGAAGTCCACGAGCAGCCGGAACAGCCCCGCTGTGAACCACGCGACCGTGACCCCGCGGTCGCTGAGGAACCGGCCCAGGTCGTCCGGGTCGGCGAGGTCGTCCGGTCCGATCTCCACCGTGGCACCGGTCAGCAGGGCGCCCCAGATTTCGAGCGTCGACGCGTCGAAGGAGAGCGGTGACATCCGGAGCACGCGGTCGCCCGGCCCCACGGCGGCGTACCGGGACAGCCCCGCGACCAGGCGCTGGACACCGCCGTGGGGGACGCAGACCCCCTTCGGGCCGCCGGTGGAGCCCGAGGTGAAGGCGACGTAGGCCAACTGCCCGGCCGGGCCGGCCGGCTCGGGCCGCACGTCGCCAGCCGGAGCGCCGGTGCGCCAGTCCGGCTGCCACGTCGGTACGGCCCGTCCGCCGGCCCGGGCTGCCAGGGACTCGCCGCCCGCGCCGAGTACGGCGCGGGGACGCAGGATCTCCAGGATCCGCTCCGTCCGCGCCGCCGGAGCCTGACTGTCCAGGCCGCAGTAGGCCGCGCCGCTGCGGACGGCGCCGAGCACGGCCACCACCTCGGCGACGGAGGGCGGGCACGCCACGAGCACCCGATCCCCGGGGTGTACGCCGGCCTGCCGCAGGAGGCCGGCCTGCGTGCTCACGGCCCGGTCGAGGTCCGCGTAGCTGAGCGTGAGGTCCCCTTCCCGTACGGCCGGGGCGTCCGGGGTACGCGCTACCTGGGCGCGAAACCGGTCGTCGAGCGAGGCCGCGCCGTCGTCCGCCTCGTCGGCCTCGTCCGCCTCGTCCGCCGCGCCGGAGGCGAGGGTGGCCAGCCGGGCCCGCCCGGCTGCGTCGACGCACCTGATCGAGCCGAGCCGCGCGCCCGGGTCGGCCGACAGCGAGGACAGCGCCTCCCGCCAGCCGGCGACGAATCCGGCGGCGTCGCGTGCGTCCCAGAGGGCGGTGGCGTACTCCAAGTGGCCCGCCAGGGTCGGCTCCGCACGATCCAGGAACAGTTCGAGGTCGTACTGCGAGCCGCCGCCGTGGCCTTCCTCCACCGCGATGTCGAGGAACCGGGACGGGATCGCGGCGGGAACCACGTCGTGGTGCACACCCAGCGCGATCTGTACCAGCGGGTGCTGGCGGGCGGAGCTGACGATGCCGAGCGCATGGACGACGTCCGCGAACGGCACCGCGTCGTTGTCGAGGCTCGCGACCAGGCTCTGGTGCACAGCAGCGAGGTAGTCCGCGACGACGGCATCGGGCGGGACGTCGACACGTACGGGAAGAAGGTTCACGGTGAGGCCGACCAGCTCCGCCAGCTCCGGCGGACGGCCGGCGACCGGCATCCCGACGACAAGCTGTTCCACGTCGGCGTGCCGGGCCGCCGTCAGCCCGAGCGCGGCCAGCATGAAGGCGGTCGTCGTGATCCCGGCGGACGCCGCGGCGGCCCGCACGCGCCCGGTCAGGTCGCGGCCCAGATCCACGACAGCACGAGTGCCGCGGGTGTCGCGCCGCGGTGCCCGCGGCTTGTTCGACGGCAGCTCCAACGAATGGGGCAAGCCGTCCAGTTGCCGCTTCCAGAAGTCGAGCTGTACGGCGTGGACGCCCTCGGCGCGCTGCCGGCGCAGCAGTCTGTCGTGGGCGTCGGCCTGGACCGCCGGGCCGGGCGCGTACTCCTCGCCGGCGGCGAGCGCATCGTACCGGGCGAAGATCTCCCGCAGAACGAGCGCGACGCTCCAGCCGTCCAGCAGAATGTGGTGCGCGGCGAGCACGAGGACATGGCGCCGGGCACCCGCCGACGCGAGTGCAAAGCGGATCGGCGGGTGGCGGGCGAGATCGAAGGGCTCACCGCCCATCTGCTCCGCGAGGGCAGCGACCGAACCGTACGGAAGGTGCTCCAGCGTCGGTTCGACGTCGGTCACCTTCCGGGTGATGCGCCCGCCCGGAACCGGGAAGACGGTCCGCAGACCGTCGTGCCGGCGCGCGGTCTGCCGGATCGCCCGCTCCAGAAGATCCGGGCGCAGCCCGCCGGTGAGGTGGCAGGCGAACACCAGCCGGTAGGGCGCGTCGCCCAGGATGCGGTTCCCCAGCCACAGGCCCTCCTGCATGGAGGACGCCGAGTCTGCCGGGGCAGGTCCTTCCGGCTGTTCGGCCGGCCGGGCCGCGGCGCGGGATCCGTCCGCCGGCTGCCCCGCCAGCGCCTTGTCCAGGACCAGCGCGAGCGGAACGTCGCCGAGCAGGTCGGCAACCCGGAGCCGGACGCCCCGCTTGGCGGCGTTGCCGATGATGGACAGGGCGCGCAGGGAGTCGCCGCCCAGGCCGATGAAGCTCGTGGTGGCCAACTGCGCGTCACTGATGTGCTCGGCGCCCGACACCGACAGGCTTGCCCGGGCCAGGTCGGCCAGCCACGCGGGCTGCGGATGACCGGTCATCGCTCGGCGACCGCGGCCTTCTTCTCCAGCGCGGCGTCGACCCACGCGGCCAGCTCCGCGACGGTCGAGTTCCGGTAGAGCGTCGCGATGCCGACTCGGGTCCCCACGGTCTTGCTGATCGTGGCGACGAGTCGCAGTGCGGTCATGGAGTCGCCGCCGATGGTGAAGAAGTGGTCGTTGCGGCCGACGGAGTCGGTGCGCAGGACCTGGGACCAGATGCCGGCCAGGAGCCGTTCGGTGTCGGTGACCGGCTGGTCCCCGCTGTCGCGGGTGGACAGCGGCTGCACGACGAGATCGCGCAGGGCGGCCCGGTCGAGCTTGCCGTTCGCCGTCAACGGCAGCGAGTCGACGACCGAGACCGAGGACGGCAGCATGTGCTCAGGCAGCCTCCCCGACAGCCAGTCGCGGACATCCTCGAACGTCCCCACCCCCTCGTCGTTTCCGGCGGGTACGGTGACGAACGCCCCCAGGGCGGGACCATCGCCGTCGTGGTCGATCAGCTCGACCACCGCCGCGTCGATTCGATCGTGGGCCGCCAGGGCCGTTTCCACCTCACCCAGCTCGATGCGAAAACCCCGCAACTGCACCTGCCGATCCAGCCGGCCGATGTACTCGAACTCCCGTTCCGCCCCGGGGGTGGCCCGCACCTCGTCCCCGGTGCGATACCAACGCCCCGGCATCCCCCCGACGGTCGCGTCGACGAACCGCTCGGCAGTGAGTTCAGGCCGGTTCACATATCCCCGGGAAACGCCGGCACCCGAGATCCACAACTCACCGCGCTCCCCCAACGGAAGCTCCGCAACCTCCGCACCAACAGCGACATCTCCCATACCCGGGTCCACCACGGCGAAGCTCAGGTCGCTCAGCGGCCGGCCAATCGGGCTGCCTTCACCAGCCACATCGGCGGCAGTCAATTCGCGGACCGAGGCGTGGACCGT
>NZ_JBIAMS010000050.1:0-15995 GCF_042874195.1 Streptomyces sp. NPDC004134
GCGCGGTGAAGACTCGACACCTCCACCACACCGGAGGTCTTCGCCATGATCAATACCCACGACCGTTAACAACGCTCGTGATCAATACACCTAGGGCGTGTCCGCGATGTCAGGGGAGCCAGAGTCGTAGGCAGGCGATGGTGACGAGGCTTGATAGCGGTCATGTCGCCGCGCGGGGCCCGGCCGACCTGGGGTTCGGGGCTGGTCGTGCACGGTCCAGAGCGAGCGTGGAGCCGCCGCGATCGCCAGCCCCAGGACGTCGACGGCGAGCCCAAGCTTGCGCCCGGGCACCTTCTCCGCGGCATCGCGCCCTGCCGTGGCCGCCGGCGTGCCCCGCCGGCTGGCGGCGCAGTTCGGCGTACGGGCCGCGGCCGGCGAACAGGCAGCGGGTGATGTGCTCGACGATACGACGAGGAGGTCAAGAGACATCGGTACGGTGGCCGGTGCTAAAGATTGTTGAATGTGGGTTCAGCGATTGATCGAACTGACCGGGTGGGAGCCGCTCGGGATCTCCGTCGACTGGGCGGCGATCGAGGGAGAGCTGGGGGTTCCGCTGCCGGCGGACTACAAGGAGCTCTACGAGGCGTTCAGCGGCGGCGTCTTCAGTGATTCCGTCTACTTCCTGGGGCGCGACGAGGGCGTCTCGTTCGACTTCCTGACACAGTGGCGGGTCGCTCTTTCAGTCGACCGGGACAGCAAGCTCGGCAGCGTCTCCGCCGTCGATCCGTATGCGATCTACGCGCCGGGTGGCAAGGGGCTGGTTGAGTGGGCCTCGACTGAATGGGCCGACGAGTACTTCTGGCTGATCGATGCCGAGCGGTCGGGTGAGTACCCCATCCTTGCGCGGTCCCATGACGGCGGCGCAGGAGACCGGTACGACATGTCCACCTCTGAGTTTCTCTACCGCATCCTTGCCGACGCCGATTTCGAACCATGGGGGATCGCGAAGTACGACCTGGGTACGGCGTTCGAGCCCGGCTCCGGCGGCACCTTCGACCTGCAGCCGCTCTGACAAGGTCGCCCCACGTTCGCGGACACGACAGTGCCATCGAACTGGACGGGGGCCGGCGCGACGACGGCCCCCGTCCTGGCCCAACGCAGCAGACAGCGCCATACGCGCAGCTTCATGCAAGTGGCGGGTGCGGTCGTGAGTGCGGCTCGAGGCGCAGGCATTGGGCTTGCCCGTGTATGGCCCGACAATGTGAAGAGCCGACCCAGGACGCTGGCACCGCAGCACGCAGAGCAACTGAACGAACGGCGAGCTACTGGTCCCAAGCGGTACCGAGTGCCAGGAGGCGCTCGCGGTACTCGATGACCTCGACCCACGCCGGCGGCCAGGCCGCCGCGCCGTGGCACGCACCGGCAAACGCTCCGGCCAGGGCGGCGATCGAGTCGGAGTCGCCGCTGGAGTAGGCGCCGCGGCGCACGGCGGCCGGCGGGTCGTCGGGGTGCTGGAGGAAGCAGAACAGCGCGGTGGCGAACGCCTCCTCGGCGATCCAGCCCTCGCCGGTGGCCAGGCAGGGGTCGGCGTCGGGATCGGCGTCCGGCAGCGCGGCCTCGACCCGGTCCAGGACCGTCAGGCACTCCTGCCAGCCGCGGGAGATGAAGGAGATACGGTCCGGATCCTGGGCGTGCTCGGCCAGGTCGCCCAGCCAGTCGGCCCGGTACACCGCCCGGTTCGCCTTCGCGTAGGCGCGCAGCAGCGACAGCAGCTCCTGCGGGGCCGTGCCCTGGGCCAGCAGGTGGACGGTGTGTGCGGTCAGGTCGCTTGCTGCCAGCGCGGTGGGGTGCCCGTGGGTGAGGCCCGACTGCAACTGCGCTGCGCCGGAGCGCTGTTCAGCGCTGAGTCCCGGGATCAGGCCGAGCGGTGCGACCCGCATGTTCGCCCCGCAGCCCTTGGACCCCACCTCGCTCGCCCGCTGCCAGGCCCCGCCCCGCTCCAGCGCCTCGCACGCACGCAGGCAGGTACCCCCGGGGGCCCGGTTGTTCTCCGGCGAGTGATACCAGCTCAGGAAATGCGCCCGGACCGGCGGCTCCATGCGCTCGGCGGTAAGCGGGCCGGCGGCCAGTGCCGTTTGCAGCGCCTCGCCTAGCGCGAGCGTCATCTGCGTGTCGTCGGTGACGTAGGCCGTGCCCGAGGAGACCGGCAGCGGGAGCGAACGCCACTCCCCGAACTTCGCCTCGATCTGGGCGAGGGTGTTGAACTCGGTGGGGAAGCCCATGGCATCCCCGATAGCCAGCCCCAGCAATGCCCCCGTCGCGCGCTTCATCCCCTACCCACCCCATCTTCGTTCCGGTCCACCAATCCTAGGAGGGCCGGCCGGCGGCGCCAGCCTGGTCTACCAGCCCGCACAGCGGGCGC
Organism: Streptomyces sp. NPDC004134; assembly: GCF_042874195.1. Lineage (NCBI taxonomy): Bacteria > Bacillati > Actinomycetota > Actinomycetes > Kitasatosporales > Streptomycetaceae > Streptomyces > Streptomyces sp. NPDC004134. Next base: position 2,363 of record NZ_JBIAMS010000050.1, read on the forward strand.
CATCGCCCCCCTTGAAGGGCGGAGCCGGTGCTGCGGCTTCCGACCGGAGGGCTCGCCGCCGACGCCGGAGCGCGCCGCGGTCCTGAACGAGTCCGGGCTGCGCTGGGCGTAGCGAAGCGCGTCGGATGCTTGGTGAGGGTCGGGTGGCTCGTCAGCCCTTGGGCCCTCCCGGCCCGCTCGGTGTCGGGTGGGCCGGGAGGGGGTGGGTCAGGTGAGGGTGGCGCCGTAGGCGGTGAGGATCTCGTTGATCGGCTGGACGAAGGACGTGCCGCCCGAGGTGCAGTTGCCGGAGCCGCCTGAAAGTATCCCGACGGCCAGCGCCGTCGTGCCGTCCCCGGTGAGGGTGAACACCGGCGAGCCGCTGTCGCCCGGCTCGCAGCAAAGGGTGGTGCGGATAAGCCCGCTGACGATCGATTCGCCGTAGTTGACGGTGACGTTGAGGCCGGTGATGCCGCCGCCGTGACAGCCGGTGGTGCTGCCCGCCAGCGAGACGCTCTGGCCGACAACGGGATTCGCCGGGCCGGTGATGTCGATGATCGTGCCGTTGCAGTTGACCGTGCCGGGCCGGGGCACCGCGGGGTTGGTGTAGCGGACGATGCCGTAGTCGTTGCCCGGGAAGCTGCTCCCCGCGGTCGGGCCGACGAGTGTGGTCATCGACGAGTTCGTGTACCAGGTGGGGAAACTGGTGGTGCAGTGGCCCGCGGTCACGAAGTAGTCGCCGCTACCGACCCGGACGTTGAAACCCGCGGTGCAGCGGCCCGCGGCACCCCAGACAGGTTCGCCGCCCTGGAGGTGCGGCCGGAAGATACCGGGGGTGCGCTCGAAGGTCAGGGCATCGGCCTGCGCGCCCGCGCTCCTGCGCAGCTCGGCTATCTCCGCGGCCGACACCCGCTCGTCCACCGTGACCAGGACGGTGCCGGTCGCTTGGTCGATTCCCCAGGCCGTTCCGGCGATGTCGGAGGCGAGGACAGCGTCGCCTGCCGCTGCGAGTTCGGTGGTGCTGAAGGCTGGCGGCTGGGCCTGCGCCGCCTGCGGGCCCGCCAGCCCCAGACCGGCCGGCAGGGCGAGCACGGCCAAGGCGGTCAGGGCGGTCACGGGCCGCCGGAAACGCTGAGCCGTACGCCTGAGGGGATTGGTGCGCTCAGTGCTCACGTCTACCTCCCGCGAGGAGTCGGAAATGGGTGGACCTACCACGCATGACTACATGTCCCTGACAAACAGGATTCTCCCACCATCACCCGGCGCTCCCAAAGCCGCCTTCAAGCCACCCCACACAACCGAACCGGCGGCGAGGGAGGCGGCCCTGACCCTCGCAGACCAGGAGGTGCATGGGGCTACCGGGGGGCGCGGCGACGGTTTCGCCGTCCTGGCGTAGTAGCGGGTGCCGGTGAGGTGCCGTCGGCATTCGTTGCCCTCGGGCGCGTAGAGGACCGCGGTGTTGTCGCTGCTTGGTGCGCGGCGACACGCGCGTATCGGTCGGCAACACCCCCGCTCGCGATGTTTTGTCGTTAATGTCCGTACCGGGTGATGGCGCACCTCGCGCTCGCATGGTGCGGTCACCGAGGTTTCGCCTCGCGCAGCGTGGTGCCCGCTGCGCTGGCACCGATGCCGGAGCGCCCGGGAGGTGGCTCATGGAACACCGGATCACCCTTCGGGTGGACGGCACGGAAAGGTCCGTGACGGTCGACGTGCGCACCACGCTGCTCGACGCGCTGCGCGAGCGTCTGGGGGTGACGTCGCCGAAGAAGGGCTGCGATCACGGTCAGTGCGGCGCCTGCACGGTGCTGCTGGAGGGCCGGAGGCAGCTCAGTTGCCTGACCTTCGCCGTCGCGCACGACGGCGACCGGGTGATCACCGCCGAGGGGCTGGGCGAAGCGTTCGGCGACGGCGGGGTGCACCCGGTGCAGCGGGCGTTCATCGAGCAGGACGGCTTCCAGTGCGGTTACTGCACACCCGGCCAGATCTGCTCGGCCGTCGGCATGCTCGACGAGGCGGAGGCCGGCCACCCCAGCCACGTCACCGGAGACCTGACGCCGCCCGCCACGCCCGGGGGGGCCGTGCCGCTCGACGACGAGGAGATCCGCGAGCGGATGAGCGGCAACCTGTGCCGTTGCGGCGCGTACGTGAACATCCTCGCCGCGCTGCGCGAAACCGTGGCGGCGCCCCGGGGTGCCTCGTGATCCCCTTCGGGTACCAGCGGGCCGCTCACGCCGAGGAGGCGGTGGCCGCCGTCGCCGCCGACCCGCACGCCGTGTTCCTCGGCGGCGGCACCAATCTGGTCGATCACATGAAGCTGGGCGTCGCCGCGCCGCAGATGCTCGTCGACGTGTCGCGACTGCCCCTCGCCGAGGTGGAGGAGGTGCGCGGCGGCGGGCTGCGCATCGGCGCGACGGTGCGCAACAGCGACCTCGCCGCCCATCCCCTCGTACGGGAGCGGTTCCCGGCGCTGGCCCGGGCGCTGCTCTCGGGCGCCTCCGGGCAGCTCCGCAACGCCGCGACCACCGGCGGGAATCTGCTGCAGCGCACCCGCTGCCGCTATTTCCAGGATGCGACCACGTCGTGCAACAAGCGCGAGCCCGGGTCCGGTTGCGCCGCGATCGGCGGCTGGGACCGCCATCACGCGGTGCTCGGCGCCTCCGAGCACTGCATCGCCGTGCACCCCTCCGACATGGCCGTGGCCCTCCTCGCCCTGGACGCGACGGTGCACGTGCTCGGCCCGGACGGGGCCCGCACGCTGCCCCTCAGCGAGTTGCACCGGCTGCCGGGGGACGCGCCGGAGCGCGACACGGTACTGGCGCACGGCGAGCTGATCACCGCCGTGGAGCTGCCGCCCGCGAGCGGGATGACCCGCAGGTCCACGTACCGGAAGGTGCGAGAGCGCGCCAGCTACGCGTTCGCGCTGGTGTCCGTCGCCGCCGCGCTGGATCTGGACGACGACGCCGGCGTCGTCAGGGACGTGCGGATCGCGCTCGGGGGCGTCGCCCACAAGCCATGGCGCGCCCGGCGGGCGGAGGACGCGCTGCGCGGTGCGCCCGCAACAGAGGAGTCCTTCCGCCGGGCCGCCGAAGCCGAGATGGCCGCCGCCGAGGCCCTGAACGGCAACGCGTACAAGGTGCCGCTGGCCCGCAACACCATGGTCAGGGTCCTGCGAACCCTCACGGAGGGATGGCGATGACGACACTTCGCCCCCGCGCCGTCGGCACGCCGTTGGCGCGTCTGGACGGCCCGGCCAAGGTGACGGGGACCGCCCGCTACGCGTTCGAGCATCCTCTGGATAACCCGCTGTACGCGCATCCGCTGCAGGCCACCGTCGCCCGCGGCCGGGTGAGCACCGTGGACGCCGGGGCGGCCGAGGGCTGCCCCGGCGTCGTGGCGGTCCTCACCTGCCACGACGCGCCCCGGCTGGAGGACACCGGCGACCGGGAGTTGGCGGTGCTGCAGTCCGGCCGGGTCGGCTTCCGCGGCCAGTTCGTGGGCGTGGTGGTCGCCGAGAGTCCGGAGACCGCCCGACACGCCGCCTCCCTGGTGCGGATCTCCTACGACGAGGAGGAGCCGGACGTCGAGCTGCGCGCCGACCGCGACGACCTGTACGCCCCAGACGTCGTCAACCCCGCCTTCGCCACCGACACCGACCAAGGCGACGTAGACGCGGCAATGGACCGGGCCGCGGTCACCGTCGACGTCACGTACACGACGCCGATGGAGCTCAACAACCCGATGGAGCCGCACACCGCGGTCGCCGTGTGGCAGCCGGACTCCGCGGTCCGGCTGCTGCTCTACGCCTCCACGCAGGGCGTGCACTCCGTACGCACCACCCTCGCCCCGCTGTTCGCGCTCGAGGCCGATCAGGTGCGGGTGATCTCCCCGCATGTCGGCGGCGGATTCGGCTCCAAGGGCATGCCGCACGCGCACGACGTGCTGGCCGCACTGTGCGCCAAGGCGGTGCCGGGCAGGCCGGTGAAGCTGGCCCTGACCCGCCAGCAGATGTTCACCCTCACCGGGCATCGCACCCCCACCATCCAGCATCTGCGGCTGGGCTGCGACGCGGAGGGCCGGATCACCGCGATCACCCATCACGCGGTCGAACACACCTCCCGCATCAAGGAGTTCGCCGAGCAGACGGCCACCGGCACCCGGATGATGTACGCCGCGCCCAACCGCCGTACCTCGCACCGGCTGGCAGCGCTGGACGTGCCCGTGCCGTCCTGGATGCGGGCACCCGGTGAGTGCCCGGGCCTCTTCGCGCTGGAGTGCGCGATGGACGAACTGGCCGTCGCCTGCGGCCTGGACCCGATCGAGCTGCGGGTGCGCAACGACCCGCCGCAGGACCCGGAGACAGGACGCCCGTGGTCCGGGCGGAAGCTGGTGGAGTGCCTGCGCGAGGGGGCCCGCCGCTTTCGCTGGACCGAGCGGCCCGACGCCCCCGGCTCCCGCCGCGAAGGGCGGGAGCTGGTCGGTCTGGGTGTGGCCTCGTCCACCTATCCCTACTACGCGAGCCCGGGTTCCGAGGCGCTCGTCGCCTTCGACGGCGACGGCCGCTGGACGGTACGGATCGGTGCGGCCGACATCGGAACCGGCACCTGGACGACGCTCACCCAGATCGCTGCCGACGCGCTGGACGCGGCGACGGACGACGTGACCCTGCTCATCGGGGACACCGCGCTGCCGCCGGCGACGGTGGCCGGCGGCTCCTCCGGCCTGGCCTCCTGGGGCTCCACGGTGGTCGAGGCCGTCCGCACCTTCCGCCAGGAGCACGGCCACGACCCCGCTCCGGGCGCCGAATCCCGCTCCGGGATGCCGGAGAACCCGGACCGGGAGAAGTACGCGCTGCACTCCTTCGGCGCGCACTTCGCCGAGGTGCGGGTGGATGTGGACACCGGCGAGATCCGGGTGCCGCGGATGCTCGGAGTCTTCTCCGCGGGCCGGATCGTCAACCCGCGCACCGCACGGTCCCAGTTCCTCGGCGGCATGACCATGGGCTTGTCGATGGCGCTGCACGAGCACGCCGTGCTGGACCCCCGCACCGGGCACGTGGTGAACAACGACCTCGCCGACTACCACATCGCCGCGCACGCGGACGTCTGCGACATGGACGCCGTCTGGCTGGACGAGGAGGACCCGCACGCCAACCCGATGGGCACCCGCGGCATCGGCGAGATCGGCATCGTCGGCTCGCCGTCCGCCGTGATCAACGCGGTGTTCAACGCGACCGGGGTACGCGTGCGAGACCTGCCGGCGACACCGGACAAGCTGCTCGGAGCCTTGGACACCCTGCGCGGCGCATGACGGCCGTACACCGCGCCGGGCCGAGGCGGCCGACGCGGAGGCCCGGGGTGCGCGTGCTGCGGCGGGCTCGGAGAAGCCGGGCAAGGACGTGGCCTCGCGGCCGGGGTCCGGTGTACGCCGGCCTCATCCCGCGGTCCGGACCGCGATGCCCGGAGGCGCCTGGATCGTCGGGGTGCCGTCGGCGGACAGGGCGATCTCCAGGGGGGCGCCGGCGAGTTCGAGGCCCGTGACGCGGAGCGGGAGGAGGGCTCGGGGGACCTGCGGGGAGACCGTCAGCGTGGCCTGGGGAGCGTCGGGGGTCAGGCCCAGCAGCGACTGGAGGACGAGGACCGCGGACGCCGCGGCCCACGCCTGCGGGCGGCACGCGGCCGGGTAGGGGACGGGACGGCTGCCGGAGTCCGCGCCGTAGCCGGCGAACAGCTCCGGCAGCCGGGCGTCGAAGTCGCCCGCGGCGCGGAGCAGTCCGGTGGCCAGGGCCGCCGCGGGCTCGGGGAAACCGGCGCGGGCCAGGCCGTGCACGGCGATGGCGGTGTCGTGCGGCCAGACCGAGCCGATGTGGTAGCCGAGCGGGTTGTAGCCACCGGAGTCGCTGCTGAGCGTACGCAGCCCGAAGCCCGAGTCGAGGTCGCTTCCGGCGAGCCGCTTGGCCAGCAGCGCGCTTTCCTCCGGATCCAGCAGGCCGGTGCCCAGCAGATGCCCGAACCCCGACGTCACCGAGTCCACGGGGCGCTTGTCGCGGTCCAGCGCGACGGCGGGGTACGGGCCACGGGCGTCCTCGACCCAGAACGCCTCGCGGAACCGGGACTTCAGGCGCTCCGCCCACTCCTCCCAGCGCTCCGCGCCCGGGCGGCCGAACGCACGCAGCAGCGCGGCGCCGCCCTGGGCGGCCTCGTAGGCATAGCTCTGTACCTCGCACAGGGCGATCGGCGGCTCCGCGAGCCGGCCGTCGCGGAACCGGATGCCGTCGCCGGAGTCCTTCCAGCCCTGGTTGGCCAGGCCCGTGCCGGCGGTGTCGACGTACTCCAGGAAGCCGTCGCCGTCGGCGTCGCCGTACTCGCTCATCCAGGCCAGGGCCCGCTCGGCGTGCGGCAGCAGCGCCTCGACCTCGGCCGGGTCCAGGCCCCAGCGCCAGGCGTCGTGCAGCAGAGACACCCACAACGGGGTGGCGTCCACCGTGCCGTAGTACACGGGCGGCAGCGACGCGGACCTGCCGGACAGGCGCAGGCCCGCGCGGCGTACCTCGTGCAGGATCTTGCCCGGCTGCTCCTGGGTGGCCGGGTCGGTCACGGTGCCCTGGCGGCGGGCCAGGATCCGCAGCGTGCTCGCGGCGAGCCGGGTGCCGAGGGGCAGCAGCATGCGCGCGGCCCACAGGGAGTCGCGGCCGAAGAGCGTGGCGAACCAGGGGGCCCCGGCCGCGAGGAACAGGTCGTCGGGGCGCCGGGGGTCGGCCAGCAGCAGCCGTTCGAGGTCGGCGTGGGACCGGACGAGCCAGACGTCGAGTCGGCGGTCGGCGCTGCGTACGCGGGGGGTGCGCCAGGGTGGGGTGCCGGGGGCCGCGGCGGGGAACGGCTCGCCCTCGGCGTCCTCGGCGGTGCATACGAGGTCGGCGTCCCAGACGTCGCCGGGGGCCAGCGTCACGTCGTAGTGCAACCGGCCCCCGGAGGCCCCGGCTTCGATGCCGGTGGGCGCCGGGGAGCCGGTCAGCCGTACCGTCACGGTGGCGTCGGTCCAGACGAGCGTGGTGCCGGTGGCGACGTCGATCGTGGCGGCGGCCGGGGCCGGCGGCCGGCCCGCTTTGACCTGTTCCATGGTGGCCAGGTCGGTGCCCGCGTCCACGGTCAGCCGGATCAGCGCCGGGATGCGGCCGGAGTTGCGCACCCGCAGTGACTCGGTCAGCCGGCCCGGGGCGGTGGCGCGCCGCCGCTCCAGGACGACGGCGGGGTCGGCGGTGGTCTCGGCGACCCCGCGCAGCACGGTGCGGAACAGCGCCCGGTCCGCGCCCTCCAGCCCTCCCGAGACCGGTGCCGCGGGTACGCCGTCGGCGGTGACCGACAGCCGTGCCAGGGCGCGGCGTTCGCCGTGGTAGAAGCCGTCCGCGCCGTCGTGCAACTGCCCGTCGGGCCGGGAGACGGCGAAGGCCGGCGCATGGAGCGTGACGACGCGGTCGTGCAGGAAGGGCTGCAGGCCCGCGTGGGAGGCCGATTCGACGCCGGTCCCCTCCGGGGTCTTGACACTCATCTCAGGTGAGGACCAATCTCTGAGGCATTGGAGCGTTCCAAGAAATGTAGGCGCAGTTCAAATGGATCACAATCCTTTGGATCGCTCCAACCCGCGGTGCTTCAGCGGCCTTCACGGGGCTCCGCGGACTGTCACCGGGAGCACGGCGCAGAAGGGACAGCCATGGCAGAGCTGTCGGGCCAACGGGCGGGAGCGCCCCAGCGGGCAGGGACGACCGGGAACGTGACGCTGGCGATGGTCGCCGCACGCGCGGGGGTCTCCCCGCAGACGGTCTCCAACGCCATCAACTCCCCCGACCTCCTACGCCCCGACACCCTGGAGCGCGTACGCCAGGCCATCGACGCCCTCGGCTACCGCCCCCACCGCGCCGCGCAGACCCTGCGCACCCGCTCCAGCAAACTCCTCGGCTACGGCATCCAGCCCGTGCCGCCCGGCACCGCCACCCCGGTGCTCGATCACTTTCTGCACGCGCTCTCCCAGACCGCGGACGAGGCCGGCCACCGCATCCTGCTCTTCGCCGCGCCCACCGGGCCCGGGCTGCTGGAGGCGTACCAGGAGCTGCTGGACACCCACAACGTCGACGGCTTCGTGCTCAGCGGCACCGCGCACGGCGACCCCCGGCAGGCGTGGCTCGCCGGGCGCGGCGTGCCGTTCGCCGCGTTCGGCCGGATGTGGTCGGGGCGGAAGGTCGGCGACTGGGTCGACATCGACAACGCCGCCGGCACCGACGCCGCGGTCGACCACCTCGTCGGCCTGGGCCATGTGCGGATCGCCTTCCTCGGCTGGCCGCGCGGCTCCGGCACCGGCGACGAGCGGGCCGCGGGCTGGAAACGCGCCCTGCAGCGCCACGGGCTGCCGGTCCGCGGCCGCCGCGCGGAGAGCGAGGACGACGTGGAGGCCGCCCGGCACGCCGCCGGTCCGCTGCTCGACGCCGGCGCCACCGCCGTCGTGGCGGCCAGCGACACCCTGGCCGTCGGCTGCTACCGGGCGCTCGCCGACCGCGGCCTCAGGCCGGGCGCGGACGTGGCCGTCACCGGCTTCGACGACACCCCCGCGGCGCCACTGCTCACGCCGAGCCTGGCCAGCGTCGCGCAGCCGCTCGACGCCGCGGGCCGCGAGTGCGTCCGACTGCTGCTGGCCCGTATGGCCGACCCCGACCGCGCGCCCGAACGGCTGCTGCTGCCGCCCTCGTTCGTCGTCCGCGACTCCGCGGGCCCCGCCGCGGCGCCGGCCCCGCGCACACGCCACTGAGCCGTACGGCACCGAGCTGCACCCCCCGCGTACCTCCCGCGTAACTCCCCCGCACCGCATCGGCGCACAGCACCCTCCCCGCATCCCGAGCCGCAACCCGAAGGACTCCCCGATGAAGAACCGCACCCCTCTGGTCGCCCTCGCCGGCGGCCTCAGCCTCCTCGTCGCCACCGGTTGTTCCTCCGGCTTCGGAGACGACGACAACGAGCAGGACACAGGCGGAAAGCAAGAGCTAACGGTGCTCATCGCCTCCTCCGGCGCGGCCGAGACGAGCGCCGTGGAGAAGGCCGTCGCGGGCTACGAGAAGTCCTCCGGCAACGATGTCCGCGTACAGGCGGCGAAGGACATGAACCAGCAGCTCGGCCAGGCCCTCGCCGGCGGCAATCCGCCCGACGTCTTCTACGTCGCCTCCGACCAGTTCGCCAACTACGCCTCCGGCGGCTCCCTCTTCCCGTACGGCGACAAGGTCGAGAACGTCGAGGACTTCCCGGAGGCGCTGCGGCAGTCGTTCTCGTACGACGGCGATCTGACCTGCGTGCCCAAGGACGCCAGCTCCCTGGCCCTGGCCGTGAACCCGAAGCTGTGGAAGGCGGCCGGGCTCGCCGAGGCGGACTACCCCACGAGCTGGGCCGAGTTGGAGAGCGTGGCGAAGAGACTCACCCGCGGCGACGTCACCGGGCTGGTGACCAGCGAGGAGTACCAGCGCCTCGGCGCGTTCATGAAGCAGGCGGGCGGATGGATCACCGACGTCGAGCAGACGGAGATGACGGCCGACTCCCCGGAGAACGCCGAGGCCCTCGGATTCGTCAAGAGCGGGCTGCAGGACGGCTGGTGGAAGTACGCCAAGGACGTCGACGCGCTGAACGCCGGTGAGGCGTTCGGCCAGGGCAAGGCGGCCATGACCATCGAGGGCAGTTGGTTCGCCGGGCAGATGGAGCACGACTACCCGGACACCGACTACCGGCTCGTCGAACTCCCCGGCGGCCCCGCGGGCAGCGGCGACCTCGCCTTCAGCACCTGCTGGGGCGTGGCACAGGACGGCAAGCACCGCGCCGCCGCCGTGGATCTCGTGCGGCACCTCACCGCGCCGGAGCAACAGGCCGCCATGGGCGAGGGCTTCGGCGCCATCCCCGCCCGGGAGAGCGCGGCGGAGACGTACTTCGGCGACCACCCCGACCGCGAGCCCTGGACCCCCGCCGGCGAGGGCATGCAGGGACCGGTGACCGTCCAGGGCATGGACAAGGTGCTCGCCCAGCTCAACAGCGAGCTGCTCGGGCTGAAGGGCGCGGACCCGGCGGCGATCCTCGCCGACCTGCAGCGCAACGGAGAGCCGGTGATAGAAGAGAGCACGAAGTGAGGCGCAGGGCCACCGTTCACGACCGCGAGCGTCTGTGGGGCTGGCTGTTCGTCAGCCCCATGGCGGTTGTCCTCGGGCTGTTCCTGGCTCTGCCCGTGTTCATGGCGATATGGGTGTCGCTGCTCGACTGGAACGGCCAGTCCAACCCCTTCACCGGCGGCGAGGCGGACTTCGTCGGCCTGGACAACTACCGGGCGCTGCTCACCCAGGACGGCCTGGACCGTACGCTGTTCGCGACCTCGCTGCGGAACAACGCGTACTACGTCCTGCTGGCCGTGCCGCTCGCCACTTCGGCGGGGCTGCTCCTCGCGCTGGTCGTCAACCAGCGGGTGCTGAAGGGCCGCGGGCTGGCGCGCACCACGTTCTACTTCCCGTCCGTCACCAGCTCGATCGCCGTCGCCACCGTGTTCCTCTTCCTCTTCCAGGGCAGCGGGGCGGTCAACAACCTGCTCTCCTGGGTCGGCGTCGAGGGACCGAACTGGCTGAACGACCCGCGCGGCGTGACCTGGGTGCTGCTCGGCGGGCTCGGCCTCGTCGACCCCGACAATCCCAGCGCGTCCCTGGCGGCGCACGACTTCCTCGGGCTGCCGCTGACCGAGTGGCTGGCCGGGCCTTCGGTGGCGCTGCTCACCCTGGTGCTGATGGCGACCTGGACCACGTCCGGCACCTTCATGCTGATCTTCCTGGCCGCGCTGCAGAACATCCCGCGCGAGCTGGAGGAGGCCGCGGCGCTCGACGGCGTGGGCCGTCGCCGGATGCTGTGGCACGTGATCCTTCCGTCGATCCGCCCCGTGGTGTTCCTGGTCCTCACCCTGGCGCTGATCGGCAGTTGGCAGGTCTTCGACATGGTCTACGTCATGGGGCAGGGCTCCCCCGCCAACACCACGCTCACGCCGGCCTTCCTGTCGTACAGCTCGGCCTTCGACAGCGCCGACTTCGGGCAGGGCGCGGCGGTCGCCTTCCTGCTCTTCGCGATCATCCTGACGCTCGTCCTGCTGCAGCGCCGGCTGCTGCGAGAGCGCGGCCCCGGGCGGGACCGGCTCAGGGACCGAGGGCGGCGGGGCACCTCGCAGAGGAGCCGCGCATGACCGCCACCGACACCACGCCTCGCGCCGCGGAAGGCGCCCGCACCAGGGCCGGGGAGCGCACGGCTCACGGGAGGTACGTACGTCGCCTGCGTCTCGGCACCCGCGTGCCCGGCCGGCGGCACCTCACGGGCGACACCCGGGACGGGCGGCCGGTCCTGCCCCGGTTCCCGCGGCCCGCGCGTCTGGTCGGGTACGCGCTGGTCGCGTGCCTGGCGATGCTGTACCTGCTGCCCTTCCTGCTCCAGATCTCGAACAGTTTCAAGACCGAGGCGGACGCGGCCGCCGACCCGCTGGCGCTGTGGCCGTCGACGCCGACGACGGCCACGTACGAGCGGCTGTTCGGCCTGGGCGGGGAAGCGGACAGCGTGCCGTTCACGCGCTGGCTGGCCAACTCCACGCTCGTCACCGTGCTGATAACGGCGGGGCGGGTGCTGTTCGACTCCATGGCCGGCTACGCGCTGGCCCGGCTGCGGTTCCCGGGCCGGGCGGTGCTCGCCGGCTTCGTCCTGGCGGTGATGGCGGTGCCCGGGGTCGTCCTGCTGATTCCCAGGTTCCTGGTGCTCAACAGCTTCGGCATGTTCGACACCTACTCCGGGATGGTGGTGCCGCTGCTCGTGGACGCGGCCGGGATCTTCATCATGAAGCAGTTCTTCGAGACCGTGCCGCGCGAACTGGAGGAAGCGGCGCGAATCGACGGGGCGGGGGTGCTGCGCACGTTCTGGTCGGTGGTGCTGCCCATGGCGAGACCCGCGCTGATCACGCTGACGATCCTGTCCTTCCAGGGCTCCTGGAACGAGTTCACCCACTTCCTGGTCGCCACGCAGTCCGAGCAGTACGAGACTCTGACGACGGGGCTGGCAAGGTTCGTCTCCGGCGGCCTCGGCGGCGGCAGCCAGTTCCCGGTGAAGCTCGCGGCGGCGGTGCTGTCGACCGTGCCGGTGGCGGTGCTGTTCTTCTTCTTCCAGCGCCACTTCATCCGTGGCGCCAACGCCGGCGCGGTCAAGGAGTGACCCGGGTACGCGCAGCCCGCGACCCCACGCGGATCAGGCCGGAGCGCGGCGGGACCTGCCGGCCCGTCGTGGCGTCGGCCACGGTGCTCGGCGTCACCGGGATGCGAAGTCCGGCGCGTGCGGCACGGCTCGATTCGCTGTGCCCACGCCGCCGTCTCACACGCTGATCACTTCGATCCCGGCGTCGGTGAGGCAAGCGATCATTTCGCCGGAGGCCGCTGAGTCGGTCACCAGGACGTCGATGCGGTCCAGGCCGCAGATCCGCGCGAACGCCCGCCGCCCCAGCTTCGAGGAGTCGGCGGCCACGATCACCCGGTGGGCGCGTTCGGCGAACAGGCGGCTGATACTCGCCTCTTCCTCGTGGTGGGTCATCAGTCCCAGGTGGGAGTCCACTCCGTCGACGCCGAGGATCGCGACATCCAGCGCCACGTCGCTCATGACGCCGCTGGCCAGCGGGCCGACGAGTTCGTATGTCTGGGGCCGCGCGACGCCGCCGGTCAGCACCAGCTTGATCTGCGGCCGGACCGCCGCTTCGCTCGCGATGTTCAGGGCATTCGTCACCAGGGTCACGCTGGGCGCCGGCGTCCCCGCAACGTGCTCGGCGCCGTCTCCTGCTGCCCGGATGATCAGTGCGCGCGCCACCTCGGTCGTGGTCGTACCGCCGTTGATGCCGACCACCACCCCCTGGCCGATCAGATCGGCGACCGCCTCCGCGATACGGCGCTTCTCCGCGGCATTGTGCACGGACCGGTAGCGGAGCGGCAGTTCGTAGGACACTCCATGGGCGATCGCTCCGCCTCGGGTACGCACGAGCAACTGCTGCTCAGCCAGCTCGTCGAGGTCTCGGCGGATCGTCGCCGCCGAGACCTCCAGCGCCGATGCAGCCTCCTCCACCTCGAGCCGGCCGTCTTCGGCCAGGTGCTGCAACAGCCTGCTCCACCGGTCGTGCTTGGACATCCCACCGCCCCTTCTCGCGACAGTCCGCCGAGCATCGTAGCCCCGTGCGCAAGTACACGATCACGCAACGTGGCCCCCTCCCCCGAGCCGCCGTCGGCCCGTCAGGTCACAGTTCGGGGTGACATCTGGACGAGGGGCATCTGCGGATGCATACTCACGCCACACAGGGTGCGCGATACTGCTCTGAGAGCGCCAGGTTCAATCAACTTCAAGCATCCACGCGAAAAGTGTTCCCACGAAGGTGGCGTCAGAGATGCGCAAGAGCACGATCAGGATCCTCACGGTCTGCGCTGTCGGTGCGCTGGGCCTCACGGCATGCGGTGACGACGGTGGCGGCGGCGACGGTGGCGGCGGGACGACCACCATCAAGTTGGTGGCGGCTGATTACGGGGACAAGGCGTCGAATGCGTCCAAGGTGTACTGGGACGATGTGGTGAAGCGGTTCG
>NZ_JBIAMS010000051.1:0-11341 GCF_042874195.1 Streptomyces sp. NPDC004134
CCGCTGAACCAAAAACCCCAGCTCAGAAAGATTCTGAGCTGGGGTCCAGTGGAGCCGCCTAAGGGAATCGAACCCTTGACCTACGCATTACGAGTTGTCCGATCTTGTTTCGCTGGTGTCCGGGTACGTCTGTGCCCCCCGCTGTCGCGGCCGGCCAAGTGGGTTGCCGGATGTAAGCGGACGCCGGTGAACCAGCCCGGAAGGTGGGGCGATCGAGACCACAAGTGAGACCGCGTATGCCCTCCCAGCGCGGTCGTCGTGGGCCCGCTGTCAGTGGGACCTGCTGGAATGGTTCCCGGAACCACGTGGGAGGTGCGGTGACCGACGAACGCGCCTTGCGATCATCAGCATTTGCTCGACCAGCCCGCACTCAACACGTTCCCCGAAACGCCCGGCGACGTGAAAGCCACTCTGCGATACTGTTTCTACGCACAAGGCCCTATGCACCGCCTGAAATTTGGAGAAAATTTGCCTGAGAAAAGTCATGACGTGGCGAAGGGCAGCAAACAATCATCCCCAAGGGGTATATTCAATTGCGAAGACGCTTATAGGACGCCGACGCGCGAGGACTATAGTCATCTATTCACGTCCGGAATGATCGCGCTAGACACCAATGTGTTACTCAATCTGTATCGCAGCAACGAGCACACTAGGCGGGATACGTTCTCGGCACTGAGGAAGCTTCGTGAACGCTTGTGGATACCGCACCAGGTTTTGTCTGAGTTTTGGCGCAATCGCGATCTTCCATCCGTACGAGGGCACCATAACAGCAAAGCAAAAGAAACCCGCGCAGCGCTGGACAAGGCAAATCGCAGTGTGAGCGATGCATTAGATCGCTGGCTCAGGGATGTGCATCTGGCTAACGATGCGAACGCTAAGGAGCACCTAGCACGTAGCAAGAAAGCGATTGAACGAACCCTGAATGAGGTCAAAGCCTACATACAGAAACAGGCGGAGGAAGATGCCTTAAAGGGCGATTCCACAACTCAGTCGGATCCTGTGCTGACGGAACTCGACGAATTATTGCGTGGGCGCATCGGTGAGCCCTACCTGAAATCGGCGCTCTCGGCTGCAATATTGGAGGCCGAAAAGCGCGCAGAGAAGCAAGTTCCTCCAGGTTACGAAGACTTCAAAGAGAAGCCAGTAGAGAAAGCTGCTGGCGATTACTTAATGTGGTCTCAGATTCTCGAAGAGGCAGAGCGTCGACGGAGTGACGTGCTCCTGGTGACGGGTGACGTGAAGTCAGACTGGTGGATTCCCAGCACACCCTACGCCCCGGCCCGCCCTCGCACGGAATTGACAGTTGAGCTGCGAAATAGGGCGGATGTTCAATTGTTCATGGTTACCCCAAGTCAGCTACTTGCACTCGCCAATGAAGTATTCAACTTGCGAGTAGACCTTCGGTCGGTGAGTGATCTTGAAAGGTCGGAGCAGGCTCGGGATAGGTCTAGAGGCTACAGCGACGGCGTCGAGATAGCGCTGCGCCAACTGTTCCCTGAAGCTGAAGTTCTCAATCTGGATGAGCAGCTCACTAGGGGGGCGCGCGTGCCCATGCCAGATATGGCACTCAAGTTGCGGGGTGTGAATATCGGCATTGAGGTTCGACATTACATCAAAAATCTTGATGCTGACGATCTGCGGCACCTGAAGAAGATAGTTGAAGCACACGAACTGCAAGCGATTCTTGTGATTTCACATTCCCCTCTGACTGCTACGGCTGTCCAATATTTGATGGACCTAGAAAGAGAGTCGGATGTGAGAACAAAATGGGTGAGGATAAGTAAGGGGTATATCGAGGATGGCGTGGCCCGCAACATGCTCACCGCAGCAATTAGCGAGCTATTCGATGAGGCATCCTGACTGAAAGTTAATGGCTGAGATCAGTCTATGGGTGGTGAACGTGCCTGAACCCCCACGGATGAGAGTGCTGCCACCCCAGGACGCTGCGCCGACAGATTTACAGTCCGCCGCGGAAAGTGCCTCTGACCTGCTGTTCTCCGGCGTCGCCCGGCGCCTGCCCCACACCTGCCCCACCGCGGGTCATCGGGGCATGAACCCGGGCTTCTCCCGCGCCAGCGCGTCGAGCCGGGCGAGGTAGTCTTGCGCGGCAGACTCGGAGCTGTACCGGCGCCGCATCTCGGCGGCCAGTTCGCGACTGGTCATGATGAGCGACGGCACAGATTGACGCTCCCCGTCGAGGGCCCGTTCCCCCATCGCCAACGCCTGTTCCAAGTCGCCTTCACGTGCTGCCGTGACTCCGAGCGTGACGCGAGCCTCTGCATTGCGCATGGGTGACCGCTCATGGCCATCGAAGTCAGTTCCCGCCCTCAGAACTTCCTCGGCCAGCGTGCGGGCAATCTTGTCTTCGCCGACCAGCCGATAGCAGTCCATAGAGTAGTAATCGAATTTCGATGGGTCCACCACGAAGTGGTTGTCCAGGTTTTCGGGGTGCGGCATTCCTTCGAGCATTCGCCGCCCCTTGTCGAGGGCGACCTCAACCTGTCGTCTGTCTCCGAGTCGAGCCCACGCCTTAGCTTCCTGAGCGGCAAGCTGAACCGCCACGCTGTGGTGTGGTGCCGCCTCAGCTCCCGCTTGGGCGGCGGCGACAACGCCGCGATAGTCGCCGGTCGTGAGGGCAAACCACGCTCGCATTTCGTGCGCCCATCCGGCGACCTCTGCGTTGTCAGCTTCGTTAGCGAGGGATAGGGCGGCGCCTCGCGTCGCTTCGGCGGCGTGACGATTCCCCGTGTCGTATTCGACACAGCCGACAAGTAGCGCGAGCCAACCTGACAGCGCCAACACTTCACGGTGTTGAGCAAGTGTCAGGCTCTTCTTGTGGAGTTCGACAACACGGCGTAGCCACTGCCGTCCTTCGATCAGCAATTGCTCGCTCGGCATGTACGGATATTCGGAGCTGAGCCGGTCGGCAGTGATCCTCAGAGCGTCGAGCGTGGCATTGTCGACATCAGACTTTCCCAACCGGCTCACGATTTCCAGTGTTTCCATGCCGGTCACGGCCAGGATCTCGCTGTTTCCATCGCGGCGTGAGGGCGCGGGGAAAACGGCGTGCGTCACCGTGCCGAATGTGGCTGCGATGATCGGTTGGTAGAAGTCGTTCGGCATCTGGCCCGACTCCCATCGCTTCCACTGGCGAATCATGCTGTCTTCCGCGGGGAGCTCCGATGGAGCGTGCGCCCGCAGAGCCCTGACGGCGTCCCGCTGAGACCAGTCACGCGCTGCCCGCTCCGCGGCGATACGCCGCGCCCACGCGGGCCTGTCGTCGGTCATGCGCCCTCCTCTGAGTGCCTTCCCCGAGTGTCCCCCGCCGGCCGGGGTGACAGGGAAGGGGACAGGGGGGTGTCACCGGACATGTCCCTACCTCCGCTTCGCCGCCCCCTGGATGTCACTTACTTCACAACTCCCGTTCCTCGCATGCTGGTTGCAGATCACGAACCACCCGAAGCGGAGCCCTCTTCGAGTGCAGCGACCCGTTCGGTCAACGCCTGAACCTGGGAGCGGATTTCCTTGATCTCGTCACGTACGTCGCTGGTGGGCACCCCGTCGCCGACGAAGTTGCCGAGGTTCCCGGCCGAGACGATCGCGCCTTCGGCCCGGAGCGCGGCTAGCCCGTTCTGGATGGTCTGGCTCGCGAACCCGAAGCGCTCCATCAGCTCCCGCTGTGAGGGGAGCTTGTCGCCGGGCTTCATGCTCTTGATGTCTTCGCGGAGCGCGTCCGCGACCTGCACCGCCTTCGGGGTGGGTCCTCCTGTGACAGCCATGCTCTGAGGGTACCCACCACAGCGAACTAGTGCGCATCACCGCATGGGGGTTGTGCACCACAGCGGACTAGTGCAAGCTAGTTAACAGTCGGGTCGAACCCGAGGTCCTTGTCAACTGAACAGACGCACCCGGAGCCATGACGCGCAGGCGCCTCCGAGCAAGAGATCTGCGGAGGGGTGCCATACAGGTGGCGTCCTCTGGTCACCCGGGATCAGGCAACAGCGACAAGCCGTAGGCCCTGCCTGTGCGACTCGTACGCACCTTTTCCCATGCCGCCCCTCACGGGACGGACATGTGATCCACGCGTACAGGTGAGACAAGGGCAAAGATCGCAGGCCCCGTCTGCCCCACTCGAAAAGACGGACCGCGTGGCCGATGGCCACGCCCGCGCAGTCTTCTTCCCTGCGATCTGCGGGAGGTCGGTGTGAACCGACGACTATCAGGGCGCCGCCGATACGGACCGGCCGGCGGCGCCGCACACATCACGGTCCGCCCCTGGCCCCGCGCGCATACCGCGGCGGGCCGGCTGCCTCTCCCGTCTGGTCCGCGCGGCTCACTCTGTGAGGCGTGCGGAGGGGCGGGGGTGCGGGGAGTCGGAATCAACCACGGGAGCTCCCATGCTCGACGTTCCTTACGCACAGCAGCGCATCTTGGTCCGTGCAGCTCGCCGGGAGGATCGGCGGGTGTCGAGCTACAACGCCGATGCCCTGATGAGCCTGTACGCGGCCGACCTGGTGTCGCAGGACGCGCTCACCCCCTCAGGGCTCGCGCTGGCCCGCCGCCTGCTGGCAGCGGAACCGACCTTGCGCTGAAGAACAGCACGCACCATCGCCCCGGCATCCACGCCGTGAGGGCGCGGGCTCGAATCCCGCCCGGGGCACCCCTTCCCCGCTCAACGCAAGCCGGAGGTCGGCACCACTGCCGGCCGCCTTCTCAACCTCTACGGCGGGCGCCCCCGGAGTTGCAGCTCCGGGGGCGCTGTTCGGGCCGTACCCATCTGCTAGGGAGAACACGACCCATGAACCATGTTGTCACTGTTCAGGATGCTGTTACCGCGTTCGAGCCGTGGGTTGAGCCCACGGACGCGGAGCTGGACGCCATCGAGCAGGAGATGCCCGAGATCCTCGCGGGTATCGACCTGATCGAGGCGCAGATCATCGCCCTTGACCGTCCGCCGAACGAGCTGGACAACCAGCGCAGCCGCCGGGCCCGGAACCGGGCGCTGGCCCTCCGCTGCACGCTGGCCAACCGCCGCACCACCGGCACGTCGGGCGGTGCGGCATGAACGAGGGCCTGACGCTGGACGGTCTGGCCGTGCCGCTGCGGGTCCTGCGGCTGCTGAGGGTGGACTTCGGGCACCTTCCCGCCCCTGACGTGCAGGTCTCCCCGATCTACCCGAACCGGTTGCAGTTGACGTTCCACAACGGCCTGTCCGACTTCGAGTCGTGGCGTGAGGCCCTGGCGGTCGCTGCGGAAGCCGTTGCCTACCGTGAGCAGAGCGACGGCCGTACGCGCGTGCTGCGGGCGTACGGCGACTACGCGGGAGCCGAGGTGGAGCTGACCGGCTACGGCGACGTACACGCCCCGGCGCGGGTGGGGAGCGCAGCATGAGCACTCTCCTTCCTGCCACCGCCGCGGCGATGCCGATGCTGACCGGCTGGACGGCCCACACGCTGTGGCTGTGCCGCCGCTTACGGCAGGCCCGCCGCGACCCCCTGACCGGTCTGGACACCCGCGCCGTCTTCGAGCGGCGCGCCGGGCGTCTGCTGCGTCGCGGGCTGTGCGCGGTGCTGGTTGTCGACCTGGACGGCTTCAAGGTCGTCAACGACCGCTACGGCCACGCTGCGGGTGATGAGGTCATCCGGGATGTGGCCGCGAGCCTGAACGACGCACTCGACGGCAACGCGCTCGACGGTAACCGCGGTGGGATCGCTGCCCGGTTGGGCGGGGATGAGTTCGCCGTCGTCGTGCCGCTGCGGTCCGAGATCGGCCTTCCCTGGCTGCTGCGCGGCCTGCACAGCGAGATCACCGCCCCCCTGCTGGTCGACGGGCGGGAGCTGACCGTGGGCGCGTCCATCGGCGCGTGCTGGACCGGCGACGCCCCCGAGCTGGACCTGTCGGCCGCGCTGCGGCGGGCCGATGAGGCGATGTACATCACCAAGCGCGACGGCGGCGGCTGGCTTACCGCCGCGCCTGACGCGCCCGCGCTGGCCACGGTCAACGGCCGCCGCGTCGGCCGCGACGGGGCCCATCTGACACCGAAGGGAGGCGCGGCATGAACTTCTCCACGATGAGCCCGGGGCAGATCCGGTCGGCTGAGCGCACGCTGTCGGTGGGCACGTGGGGCATCACGTTGGGCGCGATGCTGTTCTCCGTTCTGACCGTGACTCCGCTGGTGCGCGGTGTCGCCCCCGCGGGGTGGGAGTGGACCGCGCCGATTCTGCCGCTGGTTGTCGACGCGGCCGTGGTGATCGTGGTGCGGCTGGACTCGACGGTTGCGCGGTTGGGCGGGACGGCCGGCAGGTGGCCGGCGGTCCTGCGCTGGCTGACCGGGATCATGACTCTCGCCCTGAACGTCGGGCATTCCGCTTTGAAGGGCGATGCGGTCGGGGTGGCCGTTCACGCGGTCGCGCCCACGCTGCTCATCGTCACCGCCGAAGCCGGGCTTGCCTACCGCCGCGCGATCTCCGCCGCGCTTGAACGCATCGACCGTGAACAGCGTGAACAGCGCGAGCGTGAACGCATCGAACGCGAGCAATATGAACAGGCTGCCCGGCAGGAGCGTGAACAGCGCCAGGCCGATGCGGACCGGCGCGAGCGCGAAGCCCGCGAGCATGAGGCGCGGTTGGAGCAGC
Source organism: Streptomyces sp. NPDC004134 (assembly GCF_042874195.1). Lineage (NCBI taxonomy): Bacteria > Bacillati > Actinomycetota > Actinomycetes > Kitasatosporales > Streptomycetaceae > Streptomyces > Streptomyces sp. NPDC004134. The sequence continues at coordinate 6,636 of NZ_JBIAMS010000051.1, forward strand.
AGCGTGCGGAGCGGGAGGCTGCGGAGCGGCGCGAGCAACGCGAGCACGAGGCGCGGCTGCACCGTGAGGAGATAGAACGCCAGGAACGCGAGCGCCAGGAACAGCGCGCCTACGAACTGGCCCGTGAGGAACGTGAACGGGTCGAGCGGGAGCGCCGTGAACAGGTGGAGCGCGAGCAGCGTGAACACCGCGAACGGCAGGTTCGTGAACACGCTGAGGCTGCCGGGCGTGAACGCCTCACCAAGCCGTCCGGGACGCCCAGGCGCAAGCCGGTGAACACGATCGCGCTGGCGAAGATGAACGAGCCCGACGCGGTTGAGGCTGTGCGCGCCGGTGCCGCTGCCGGGCATTCCGTTCGGCAGATCGCGCAGCACACCGGGTGGTCCGTGGGCTGGGTCAGCGCCCGTCTGCAAGAGGCCCGTGACGGACGGCTGGTGTCCTGATGTCCGTCGCGTTCGCGGACTGCTACGACCCGGCCGGCGAGCGGTTCGGCATCCCGACCTTCCCGTGGGAGCTGGCGCCGGAGGGCTACGCCACCCGGCGCCAGCTCCGCGCCCGCGGGCTGCGGCCCGGCGGGCAGGACATCGCCGCTCAGCTCATCCGCCCGCGCAAGAAGCGCGGCCCGCTGGTCGCCTACCTCTACCGCTGGGAGCTGGCCAAGCCGGTTCGGCCGATGACCCCCCGCAAGCGGGCCGCGCTCGCCTTGGCGATGCGCGCCCGCCGCACCTGCCCGGCCTGCGCACGGGACGCCGGCTACTGCATCCCGCGCACCCTCGGCATGTGCGTGACCTGCGCCTACCCCGAACCCTCGCACCCCGCCTGAACACCCCAACCAGGTAAGGAGATCAGCAGTGTCCACGCAGACCGAGCAGACCGCTTCCCGGGCTGAACCGGCGCAGGGCTCTCATCACTGGGTCATCACGCTGGAGATTCCGGGACGGCTGACGAGTACCTACGGCGGTACCTACACCCCGCCGCCGGGGGCGACGCGTAGCGACGTGTACCAGGCCATCCGCGGCGACATCACTCGGCAGAAGCCGGAGTTGGCGCGGGCCAACGTCATGTTCTTCGCCCTGGAGTCGAACCGACTTTGACCTGCACGATCCGATACCCGGGCCCGGCCGCCGAACCTTCCACAGCACGCGGCCGGGCCCTTCGACTCCGTGAAGGAGTGAGAACCATCGTGACTCAGACGACCCCGATCGCGCCCGCCCCGGGCGCAACTTCGCCGCCCCCGCCGCAGCGCGGGCAGCCGACGCCCGGCCGGGAGCCGGCGGCGCACACCCGCGGCGGTATCCCTGCGGTGCCGCTGGCGGTCACGACCGGCAACACCATGGTCGGACTCGCCTCCGCCGCCTCCCTGGCCGCCGGACCCATCGCGGCTGCTGCTGCTCTGGGTGGGGCGGCGCTGACCGGCGCGGTCGCCGCCCACATGCGCCAGCACAACACCCGCCAACGCCCCCGACGCACCAACAACAGCTCCGCAGGCGGCACCAGTCGCAGGAACCCTCGCCGGTCGGCAAGCTCTGCTGGCGGCGGGTGGGGTTCGGGGCGGGGCCGGGCGGGCGGCCGACGCTCCCGCCGGGCTGGCGGGCGGGCCGGGGGCGGGATGGTGCCGCGGCAGACTCGCCGCACCGCGTCTGCGGGGACGACCGGCAGGGGGAGCACCGGGGCGGGGAGGAAGAACCGTTCCACGTCCGCCGGGGCGGGGAGCGGTGCGGCTGGCGGTCTGGGTGGTTCGCGGCGGCGCACGCGGTGGCCCATTGGCCGCAAGAACCGCTCCGGCAGCACGTCGCGGGCGGATGGTTCGCGAGGGAGGCTGTCCGCGCTGCGCGGCGCGCGTAGCGACCGGCGTTCGACCGCTCCGTCGCGCAGCGCGCGGCGTCGCTCGGACACGGCGGCCCGCCGCCGCCTGGCCGACGCCCGCCGCACCACGAACGGCGGCCGGACCTTCCGCTCACCTGCTGCTACCCGCTCGAACAAGGCCGGAGGTCACCGGCGTCCGGGCCGGGCGCGTGGCGCTCTGGCGGGGGCGCGTGCCGGGTGGCGGGCGCAGCGCGACCGCGCCGCGGCCGGACGCGTGGAGCGCGCCCGGCAGGCCCGCCGCCGAGCGGTCGCCCGGCGCGCGATGCGCTCGAAGCTGCGGCGCTCGCGCCTGCGGTACTGGGGACGCGGCGCCCTTGCTCTGGCGCTGGTCGCGCCGGTCGGACTGCTCGGGATGCTCACCACACCCATCGGGCGGCGGTTGGGCTGGTCGGGGCTGATGTATCCGGGTCGGCGGCTGTGGTGGCGGCTGATGGGCCGCGCCCGCGCCGACCGCGACGAACGTGACCGCGCCGCCTGGCAGGACTTCGAAGACCGCCAGCACGCCGACCCCGACGACGGAGGGCGGCGGCTGCTGGATCGGGTGCCGCGGGCACCGCGCAATCACACCGCACTGGACTGGGCCGATCTGACCAAGGGAGACGAGATGTCCAACACCAGCACGCCGGGGTTCCTGTTCGACGCTTCGGCATCCGAGATGGAGGAGGCGGCGGGCGCGTACGAGCCGGACGGGGCGATGCACGTGATCAGCACCCTGGCCGGGATGCCCGCGGCGCTGACCAGCATCAGCAACACGTTCAAGATCCTGGCGGAGAAGTCCGATGAGGAGTTCCCGCTGGACAAGCTCGTGGGCGAGGGGCTGGAGGAGGTCTACCGGCACCTTAAGCGCGCTGTGGACGCCGCGGAGGAGGTCGCGCAGACCGCGCAGCAGGTTCACGAGCACGACATCCGCCGCCACGAGGAGCCCCGCATCGGCGAGGCCATGTGGGACACCACCAACAACCAGGACGACTGAACCCCCAGGCCACTGCCCCCACTTCGGGCAGGTGCCGACAGCAGGGCCGAACCCGCGGCACGTGCGGGTTCGGCCCTGCTGTTTCCCGCGTGAAGGAGATGCGGATGAGTGAGCACGGACTGAACCTCTCCAGCACCCGCGGCAACCACCCCGCCGCCCCCGGTGCGCAACCCGTCAAGGAGTCGGCGCCGCGGCGGCGGCGTTCGGGTAAGGACAAGCCGGGCGGCAGGCTGCCGCTGGACTGGTCCGTCCCCCACGGCCCCGTCAGCGGTGCCGTCTCGGCAACGACCGGTGCCGGGGCGGTCGCGCTGCTGGGTGCGGCCACGAGCATGCCGCCGGGCTGGCCCATGGCCATCGGCGCGGCCGGTGCGATCGGGCACGGTATCGGGGTGAGCGTGCGGCGGAAGCTGACCGGCCGCACCCTGGTCACCCGCTGCGCCTCCTGGCTGCTGGCCGGCGGCTGGACCACCTGGGCCGTGGCCACGGGCCCGCTTCAGTGGGCCGCGGCCGGATCCCTGGCCGCTCTCGGGGTCGGCGTCGGCGCCATGGCGAGCAACGCGGCGGTGCACGAGGAAGCCGCCGAAGAGCAGCGCATGTCCGCGGAAGCCAAGGAGCTGTACCGGGAGCTGAACGCCGACCGCCTCGCGCTCGCTTCGGAGTGGGAAGAGCGCATCCACCGCGTCTCGGGTGTGCGGGTGAGCGTGTTCGCCGTGGAGATGTGGGCGACCGGCGCCGGCTTCAGCCTCGCCGCGGAACTTCCCGCAGGCGGGGCGGTGTGGACGCAGATCCAGAACCAGGCCAAGGGCCTGGCCGCGGATGCACGGCTGCCGCTGGGCTGCGCCATCCACGTGGAGGAAGGCGACCGGCAGGGCCGCGTGGTGCTCGACATCGCCACGGACAACGTCATCGACCGCACCTACACCTACCCGACCGACTACGCCCCGCTGTCCCTGCTGACCGGGATCCCGTGGGGGCTGCTGCCCAACTCCGACCCGGTGCAGGTGTTCCTGCGGGAAGCGTGCGCGCTGATCCTGGGCCCGCCCGGATCCGGCAAGTCCACCTTCGTAGACGTGGTGCTGGCGGGCTTCGCCCGCTGCACCGACGTACTGACCTGGGTCATCGACTTCAAAGCCGGCGCCAGCGCGCGGCCCTGGGTCCGCCCGGCACTGGAAGCCGCCGGGAAGATGCTCCCGCCCGCGGGGCGGCCCGCGGCTCCGGCCGGGACGCGGCCGGCGGTGGACTGGGTGGCCTCCACCCCCAAGGAAGCACAGCGCATGCTGCGCGCCGCGCTGGCCATCAACGCGGCACGCCAGCACGCCTATCAGGACCTGATGGACGCGCAGGACACCACGCTCCTGCCCATCTCTCCGAGCCTGCCGCAGATCATGATCGTGGTGGACGAGGGTGCGGAACTGCTGTCCGCGCCGTCGTTCCGGGACCCGGTGATGAAGGACGTGCAGGCCAACGTCAAGAAGATCATGCGCACAACCCGGGCCATGGGTCTGCGGCTGGTGCTGACCGCGGTGGACGGCAACACCTCCGCTCTGGGTAACACCGAGGTCCGCAAGTTCTCCCCGGTCGGTGTCGCGCTCACCTCCGGGGAGTCGGCGGGCAACAACGCGGCGAAGTTGTTCACCAGGGTCAAGGCCGACGCCAGCCAGTTGAAGGCCAAGGGCGCGGGCATCATCGGCGCCGCCGGCGCGGACGGCTTCGCCCCGACCCCGTTCAAGGGCTGGAAGACCGCCCCCAGCATGGCCCGCGAAGCCACCCTGGCCACCAGCGACCGCCACCCGCTCCTCGACGCCGCATCCGCGGACGCCGCCGGGGAGGACTACGCCGACCGCTGGAACGACGACCGCGCCGGATG
>NZ_JBIAMS010000052.1:0-7815 GCF_042874195.1 Streptomyces sp. NPDC004134
TCGATCCGCTCCCGGGCAGTGAGCTTCCCCTTCGCCCTCTGCGCGGCAGTCGCCCGCTCACTCGGCCCCGCCTGCGCCTGGGCACGGATCCGGCGGTACTGCTGCATCCGTTCGCAGGCGACTCCGGTCTCGGTACCGAGTCGCGCCGGCACCGGTTCCTGGACGGTCGTCATCAGATGTCCCCTCACTGCCAACTGTGCGGAGCGCGATAGGCGGCGGCGCGCTCCCACCGGCGCCAGCCGGCCGCGGGGTGCGGCACGTACTCGCCGGAGAGCCCGTCCCCGGTGCGCAGTCTCGACAGCAGGGCGACCGTGAGCGCGGCGAGTTCCGCCGCGTCCGCCGAGCCCCGCTCGACCTTCACCGCGTCCCGGTCACGCACGGGCCACCTCCCTTGAGGTCCTCCCGCCACGTTCGGTGCCGCCGGTGCAGCACGGGTGGGCTCCGGCTCGACGCCGCCTCGTACGCCGCGGGCCTCCAACGGCACGCGAGCGCCGGTCTAGTGGACCGGCGCGCCGCTACCGCGCCGCCGCGCGCTCACGCGCCCGCCGCGAGGCTGCCCCCCGGCTCGCCTGCCTCCCCGCGACCCCGGAGGCGCTGCACGGCCCCGGTGTCGCCCGCCGCCTCGCGGGCGGCCAGCTCCGCGTAGCGGCGGTCCATCTCGGCGACGACCTCCCCCGCCCGCTCGGCGCGGTAGTCGAGCTTCCCGAGGACATCGGGGACGGCTATGAACGGCAGCAGGTGGGCGAAGAGCAGCGACACCTTCTCCTCCAGGTCGTCGCCGTTCGACAGCGTGGCCGAATAGACCTGTACTCCGGTCCAGCAGGCGGAGACCACCCAGGCGGTTTCGGCAGGCGTGATGTGGGGAAGCAATTCGCCTTCCTCCTTGGCCTGTTCCAGGAGACGGCGCGTTTCCGCCAGCCACGCGGGGATGACGCCGCCGCCGAACAGCCGCTGCATCTCCTGTCCGAGGGACAGCCAGGCGCGCGCGCTGATGACCGGATCCCGGCGTACGCGATAGGCGAGGGCAAGGCCCGTATCGATGACTTCCTGGGTGCGGTACTCCCTGGCCGGCGTGTCTATGTCGTTCAACTGCTCGGCCAGCACGCCCTCGGCGAGCGCGCGCTTGGACGGAAAGTGAAAGTAGAGGGCGCCTTTCGTGACGCCGGCCCTGGCCAATATCTCACTGACGGTCGCGGCTTCGTACCCACGCTCTCCGAAGACGGACGCAGCCGCAGTGAGGATCAGAGCGCGGGTGCGGATCGCTCGCTCCTGGCGCGCCACGAGGACCTCCTGGGGGGGTCGTTGCCCCGGACACGTCCGGGACCGGGGACGACGCCGCCGGAACCGGGGATTCGCGCCTACGCCCCAGAACGCACATCCACGATTGCCGCAAGCCCGCCGCCCGTTGCGGGAAGAGTTCCGATCATCCCACACGGACCGGTCACAAACGTGGCCGCTTGTCCTCAACCGACCCGGACCGGCCCGGGCGCCGGTCCCGCGGGCGGCACCGCACGCCACGCTCACCCGGCCGTGCCGGAGCAAAGTCCGGGCAAATTCCTGCCCAAACTCGGGGCGGTAATCGCTTGCTCATGTCATGCCCCAGGCCCGGTCACTCGGACAGCGCCATTGGCGGCGTATTCAGGCCGCGGGGCCTCTCCGGCCCGGCCCGGCCCGGCGCGTGCCAATTCGCGCGGACCGATTCGGCAAGTCGCCGCCGGCGAACGGCTCATGGCGGGCCGGGCCCGAATGCTTTCCGGGTCCGGCCCGCCGGAGTCGGCGCCCGCCCGCGTCACAGCAGCCGGCGGATCTCACCCCGGACCCGGTAGAAGCCGCCGGCCGCCGCGTGCAGCGCGTCCACGACGTAGCGTGCGCCCGGCTCCCGTATCGCGCGCGGGAACTGGACGTTCCAGGACGGGTGGTAACCCTCGGAGACCACGTGCACCCGCACCCGGCCGCCGTCCCGTATGCACTCCACGACGACGGCACCGGCGGGGGCGACGGCGACGGTGTCCACCGCGGCCACGGCAGTGGCCGGCGCGTACGTCGGCAGCGCCGCGTCGAGCTTGACGTCCCGGGCCACCGGCACCGTGCCCTGCTCCGCCGCGGACACGGCGGCCTCGCTCGCGTCCACGCACACCAGCGAGCCGTCCGTGGTCACCAGGTACAGCCGCTCGTCGCGGTACTGCATCGACAGCGCGGAGCCGCCGCCCGTGCCGAGCTTCCAGAGCCGGGCGCCGTCCCGGTCGAAGCAGTAGACGGAGGACTGCGAGTCCCCCGCGAAGACGTACCGCCCGCCGGGCGAGGTGGCACACGAGTACACCGCGCTGTCGCAGGGGTACGTGGCCTCGATCGCGCCGGTGGTCTTCGACAGCCGTTGCACGGCGTGGTGCGCGGTGCCCGCGTACACCGCGGCGTCCTCCTGCCAGCCGAACAGGACCCCGCCCCGGGTGGGCGTGTGCCACAACTCGCCGCTGCCGTCGGGCGCGTAGGCGGTGACGCCCCTGTGGTGGCCGTGGTAGACGGCCCGCTCGTCGGCGCGGACCAGCCAGGCGTGCTCCCCCCGGCTCCGGCGGGCCCACTGGTGCTCGTCCTCGTGGTCGATGACCGTGAGCCGGCCCGCCCGGTCCGAGACGTTCAGCACGCCCTCGTGGATGTCCAGCCAGAAGATGTCGACGTCCGCAGCGATGTCGTACGCGGCGAACGGCAGCTTCGACGACAGGTCGTAGACCCGGCCGTCGTCGCACCCCGCGTAGATCCAGAAGTCGTCGGCGACCAGGCACTTCACGCCGTCCGGCAGCCCGAACCTGGCGAGGACGCCGCCGTCGTGGTCCAGCGTGTAGACCTCGCCCGCCTGGTTGCCCACCCAGCAGCGCTCGTCGTCGACATGGATGCCGAACGCCGAGGAGCCGGTGCGGAACCGCCACAGCACGGGGGCCACCGCGCGCGCCGTGGACGGCGCGGAGGCCACCGAGCGCCGGGTCACCGCACGCGGGGCCCGCTGCCCCTGCACGGCGGGCGCGTACCCCTTGCGGACCTTCTCCCCCACCTTCTTCGCGGCGGCCGCCTTCGCCTTCCCCTCCGTGGCGAAGGTCGACCGCTGCGTCTGCCCGGCTGCCCCTATCCGGCCGTAACGCACGGTCACCGTCAGGCCGTCGACGCGCACCTCGTAGAACTTGTGCGCCCCGCCGCCGTCTTGCGACAGCTCCAGATACGTCGTCGACACCCCAGAACCGGCAGCCATGGCAGTCCCCTCCGCGAGCTGGGCCCGCCCCGTTCCGGCGGACCCACCACTGCGCATATTAGGAGGGGGCACTGACATCGCCGGCGCCGCCGGCCGGGTGGAGGTGACGGGCCGTCAGTCCCGTCCCGGCCCCCGGTAGAGGTCGAGTTCGCCGGCGAGTTCCACGGCCAGGACGGTCGCGGACGCGTCGGTGTCGGCGGCGGCCGGGGCGCTGATCCACGTGATGCCCGGCGCGCCGGGTCCCCCGACGACCTCGTGGGCCAGTTCGGCCCCGCTGCCCACGACGCGTACCCGCTCGACCGGCGTCCGCAGGCCGCGGACGGCGACCGCCTCGCGCGGCGGGTCGTAGCAGAAGAGGTAGAGCGTGCGCCGGTCCGCCGACACCGTGCTCGCCCCGTGGTGGTGGCCGGCGGGCAGGCCCACGGTCGTGCCGTACACCGCCTCGGCGTGCCCGGTGATCCAGGCGCCGAGCCCCTCCAGCCGCGCCACCTCCTCCTCGGGGATGGTGCCGTCCTCGCGCGGGCCGATGCCGAGCAGCAGGTTGCCGCCCCCGCCGATGGTCTCGGTGAAGTAGCGCACCAGACGCGCCACCGACTTGTAGTTCGTGTCCTGCGGCTTGTAGCCCCAGGAGTCGTTGACCGTCAGGCACAGCTCCCAGGGACCGGCGGGCGGTACGACAGGCGGGCTCTGTTCGGGCGTCGCGTAGTCGCCGTAGCTGAGCATGCGGGCGTTCAGGACCGCCTCCGGCGCCCGGGTGCCGATCAGCCCTGCCAGCTCGGCGAGGCCCCACTGCTCCTCGCTGCGCTCCCACTCGCCGTCGAACCACAGCAGGTCGGGGGCGAAGCGGTCGAGGAGCTCGGCGACCTGCGCGTCCCGGTAGGTCAGGTAGCGGGCCCAGGCTTCGGGCCGCGCCACGCCGTTCCGCGGGACGACCAGCGGGTGGGTGGCGATCTCCGCCTTCGGGGGCGCGGAGTGGGTCACGCTGGCGTAGTCGGGGTGGTTCCAGTCCGAGTGCGAGTAGTACAGCCCGACCTTCAGCTCCCGCTTGCGCAGGGCGTCCACGAAGCCGCCGACGAGGTCGCGCCCGGCGGGCGTGTCCCGTACGACGTCCAGGTGGCTGTGCCGGGAGTCCCAGAGCGACACCCCGTCGTGGTGCCGCGCCGTCAGCACCGCGTAGCGGGCGCCGGAGCGGGCGACGAGGTCCGCCCACGCCTCCGGGTCGTACGCGGCGGCGGTGAATCCGGCGCACTGCCGCATGTACCGCTCGTGGGTGACCTCCCCGGTGTAGAAGGCCCAGGACTCCGTGACACCGTCGACCGCGTAGATGCCGTAGTGGAGGAAGATGCCCAGCTTCGCGTCGGGGAACCAGGGGTTCATCGGCATGCGAGTCTCCTTTGTTTCTGCGGGATCGGCGCTCAGCGAGCCCTGGACAGCCGGAACTGGACCGGCCGCCCCTCGCGCGTGGTGACGGAGACGACGGTGCGGGTGCCCTCCATCCTGCTGCCGATCCCGGCACCGCCCGTCCGCCAGCGGCCGGCCAGGGTCAGCTTCAGCTCGTGCGGTGCGCCGGGGCTCTGCATCCAGGGCCGGGAGTAGGCGGTCCAGTGGCCGGTGTAACGGCCCTGCTCGTACTGGTCGGGATCCCGGCCCCGGTACAGCCGCAGGTCGGGGTCGCACACGGAGAGCACCAGGGCGTCCGCGCCGTCTTCGCGCGCGAGGAGCATCGCTGGGGTGTCGATCGCGCGTACCAGCGGGTCGCCGAGGTCATGGACCGCTTCGAAGACCGCGTAGCCGGTGATGCCGGTGGCCCGGTCGGTCACGATGTGCGCGCGGGCGTCGGCCCGCAGCACGCGGTACGGGGCGGCGGCCGGGTCCGCCATGGCGGCGGTGAAGGCCGCCATGGACTCCGGCGTCGCGCCGACGACCATGGCGTACTCGTACGCGCCCGCGCGCGGCGCCCTGCCGTGGCCGAGCCATGCCGTGGCGAAGTCGCCGCGGGTCTCGGAGTCGTTGCCGTGGTGGCGGGAGGTCTGCGTGGTACGGGTGAGGCCGAGGCGCTGGCCCGCGGGCAGGTAGTAGCCGAGTGCCTTGTCGTCCACCAGCCAGGTGGCCGCGGGGAGTTCGAGATCGCGCCGCTCGTACGGGAACGCGGTGATGGGCTCGGGGCCGCCGTGCCAGGTGGGTTCGCCGGGGTCGGCGAGCGCGGTCTGGAAGAGGGTGGTCTCGGTCTCGTGCGCGGCGTCGCGGTTGGCGATGCCGGTGCCGAGGGCGATCACCCGGTCGTCGAAGAGGAAGACCGACGTGAGGGCCCGGTGACTGCCCTCGTACTTCGGGTGCTCGTGCAGCCGCATAGCGAACATGCCGTGCCGGCCGTCGATGGCGTGGCCGCCGGCGAAGCGCTCCTCGGTGAGCAGCATCTCCTCGATGGTGCCGGTGAGGTCGGCCTTCAGCGCGGACCACGGCTTGTGGAGCGTGGTGGTGCCGGGGCGGCGGTTCCAGTCGTACCCGTCGTGGCGGTAGCCGCTGGCGAGGTTGGTGACGGGGCTGCCGCGGTGCAGGACCTGGATCTGGCCGTAGGTGTTGTAGCGGCCGTACCAGTTGGAGCCGTCGTAGATCTCGGTGGACCACAGGTAGCGGTTGTGGCCGCGGACGGTGATCTGCCAGTCGTCGCGCCGCTGCACGGCGAGCGCCGCGTAGTTGTATGCCCACGCGCCGGCCGGGGCCTTCTCGGCCGTGATGCCGGCCGCGGTCAGCCGGGCGGCGGCCTTGCGCTGCGCGCCGTCCGGGGAGGCGGGCAGCAGGCGCAGGAACGCGGCGCCGGTCTCGGGGTCCAGTTCGCGGTCGGCCTCCGGGGTGCCCGCGAGGGCGAGCCACTGGAAGGCGTGGGGCGACAGCCCCGTGGTGCCGCCGGGGTTGCGGCCGCTGAGGGAGACCGGCCAGTGGTACGTGTTCCCCACGACCCGCAGCGTGAGCACGGCGCGTTTGACGGCGCGGTGCGCCTCGGCGGAGACCCGGAAGAGGCCGCCGCTGAGCAGGTAGATGACGGGCGCGATGCCGTTGAAGGCGTCGCGCGCGTAGTCGGGGAAGAACCCGACGTGGTGGAAGGTCGTGCCGTCGGTCTTCAGGCCGTCCTGGATGCCGGGGGTGGGCAGCAGGTAGGTGTCGAGCCAGTCCCGCAGCAGCTTGAGGTAGGCGACCTGGCGGGCCTCGCCGTCCTGGAGGAGCGCCACGGCGAGCATGCCGCGCACGGTGGTGTTGATGATGTCGGCGGTGGAGCCGTGGCCGTTGCGGAAGTCGTAGCCGCGGAAGATCCGGCCGAAGCCGCAGAGCCAGGTCAGGTCGGCGCGCACGGCGTCGAGCAGGCCGGCATCGCGCAGCACGTCCCGCATCAGGTGGAGGGAGTCGTAGTAGCCGGTCAGCGCGTAGCCGGAGTGGTGGATGGTGCCCTGGCAGCTCCCGTCGGTCCAGCCCTGCTCGCGCAGCCGTCGCACCGAGCGTACGTACAGCTCGCCGAGCGCCGCCCGGTGTGCGGGTCCGGCGGCGTCGTGGGCCTGCGCGATGCGGCGCATGTGGATGGTGAAGTCCGTGAGGCTGACGGTGTCGACGAAGGTCTTCAGGTCGGCGGCGATCTCGGGCGGGTAGATCTGCGACTGGTAGGAGAAGAGGGGCCGGCCGTCGAGCAGCCGGTCGGCCTGGGCCGACAGGCTCGCGACGTAGGCGTCGTCGACCTTGGGCGCGGCGGCGAGGTAGTCGTCGTGGTAGCGGGTCAGCAGGATCCGCAGGGCATCGAGTTCCGCCGCGGTGGGTGCGGGCGTGTCGATCGTGGCCCGGCTCAGCAGGCGGTCGAAGAGGTAGAGCGCCTGCCAGTGCTGCTGGTCCCACTCGTCGCCCTCGGCGCCGACGTGCGGGACCTGAGCGTCGCGGCAGGGCGCGTCCGGGCGCAGGGCGACGTTCGGCAGCAGTTGGTCGATCCGGAGCGTGCCGGCCCGGCGGGGCGCGATGATCCGCACGGTGTCCATGCCGGTGCGCGGGGTGCCGTTCATGTCGTACGCGTACCTGACCCAGGCCGTGCGCCAGCCGGTGAACCCGAGCCGTAAGTCGAACCAGCAGTCGGTCCTCTCGCCGCGGCCGAACTCGAACCGTACGACGTCGTCGGTGGCCTTCTCGTTGTGGATCCACACCGAGAAGGTGTCGACCGTGCCCTGCCACGCCTGGTCGGCCAGGGGCCTGGTCCGGTACGGATCGGGGGCCCAGCCGAGGTCGGCGGCGACGGTGAGGCGCGAGTGCGGGCCGTGGTCCCAGCGCAGTGCGTGCCGGCCGCAGACCGAGGCGTGGTCGTCCAGGGCGAGCGTCGATCCTTCACCCGCGGTGAAGTGCGGGGGGATCACGGATTCCAGCAGGAACGCGGGCGGGCTCAGCGCGAGTGCGCGTTCTTCCAGTGGGGTCGGGGCGGCCGGCCCCGGGGGCGGGGGGGGGGCCCCCGCCCCGGGGGGGGGCGGGGGGGGGGGGGGGGCGGGGGGCCCCCCGGGCGGGGGGGGGGGGGGGGCCCCCCACCCGCGCGCGGGGGGCTGGGG
>NZ_JBIAMS010000053.1:0-3842 GCF_042874195.1 Streptomyces sp. NPDC004134
AGAGCAAGCTCACACTCACCATTACGCAACGCCTGCGCGGCGAGGTGCATGCTCACCAGGGAGGAGGAGCAGGCGGTGTCGACGGTCACCGCCGGGCCCTCAAGGCCGAAGGTGTACGCCACCCGCCCCGACGCCACACTCGCCGCACCACCGTTGCCCAGGAACCCCTCGTAGCCCTCCGGGATCTGGTGCATGAGCCGGCCGGTGTAGTCGTCGTACATGACCCCGGCGAAGACGCCCGTCTTGCTGCCCTTGAGGGAGTGCGAGTCGATGCCCGCGCGCTCGAACGTCTCCCAGGCCGCCTCCAGCAGGAGCCGCTGCTGCGGGTCCGTGGCCGTGGCCTCCCGCGGACTCATGCCGAAGAACTCGGGGTCGAACTCGTCCGCCGCGTGCAGGAAGCCGCCCTCGCGGGCGTAGCTCTTCCCGGTCCTGTCGGGGTCCGGGTCGTAGAGGCCCTCGACGTCCCAGCCGCGGTTCCCGGGGAAGTCGGAGATCGCGTCCGTACCGCCGGCGACCAGCCGCCACAGGTCCTCGGGCGACCGCACCCCGCCCGGGTACCGGCATGCCATCGAAACGATCGCAATCGGCTCCTGCCTTGCCGTCTCGGCGTCCTGCAGGCGCTGCCGCGTCTGGTGCAGCTCGGCGACTGCGCGGGTCAGGTACTCCCGAAGCTTGGCTTCGTCCGACATTGGTCGTCGCTCCTCTGTACGGAATTGCTGGGGCGGCGCGGGCGCCGCCGGGGTCAGGAAAGGTCGAGATCGCTGTCGAGCAGGTCGAAGAGTTCGTCGTTGGACGCGGACCGGAGCTTCGTCTCGATGTCCTCGCCCTCCGGTGCCGTGCGTGCGGTCTCGTTGAGGCGGGTGAGGAGGGCCTGGAGTCGGCGGGTCACCTTCACCCGCCCGGCGTCCTCCGCGGAACGCTCGATCAATGTCAGTTCGAGCTTGTCGATCTCGGCAAGGAAGGAGCTCTCGGGGCTCGCCTCGTCGACGCCGATGCTCTCGCCGACGTACCGGGCCAGGTCGTTCGGCGTGGGGTAGTCGAAGATCAGCGTGGAGGTCAGCCGGAGCCCGGTGACCTCGGTGAGGCGGTTGCGGAGCTGGACGGCGGTGAGGGAGTCGAAGCCCAGCTCGTTGAACGGGCGGTACGGATCGATCGCGTCCGCGCCGCCGTGCCCTAGGACCGCGGCGACGGCGCTGCACACGACGTCGAGCAGCAGCTTCTGCCGCCCCTCCGATGGCAGCTCCCGGAGCCGCGCGGCCAGATCCGTCGCCGGCGCCTGGGCACCGTGTGTCCGCGCGGCGGTGCGGCGGGGGGCCGGTACGAGGTCGCGGAGGAGCGCCGGGAGCCGGGGCGCGGCGCGGAGGGTGCCGGGGTTGAGGGGGGTGCAGAGGTGGTGAGGGTGCGGTGTGGTGAGCGCGGTGTCGAGGAGGTGGAGCCCGTGCTCGGTGGTGAGGGGTGTGGTGCCGTGGGTGAGGGAGCGGATGTCGGTGGTGGTGAGGTGGCCGGTGAGGCCGGTGGATTGCTCCCAGTAGCCCCAGGCGAGGCTGGTGGTGGGCAGGCCGAGCCTGGTGCGGTGGTGGGCGAGGGCGTCCAAGTAGGTGTTGGCCGCGGCGTAGTTGGCTTGTCCCGGGCTGCCGAGGGTGCCTGCCGCTGAGGAGTAGAGGACGAAGTGGGCGAGGTCCAGGTCCTTGGTCGCCTCGTGGAGGTGGTACGCCGCGTCCACCTTCGGCGCCAGGACGGGGTGCAGCTCGTCGGGGGTGAGCTTGGACAGAACGGTGTCGTTGAGGACGCCCGCGGTGTGGATGACGGCGGTGAGGGGGTGGTCGTCGCCGATGGAGCCGACGAGGGTGCGTACGGCGTCGGCGTCGGTGACGTCGCAGGCGGTGACGGTGATCTGGGCGCCGAGGTCGGTGAGTTCGTCGCGGAGTGCGGTGGCGTTGGGGTGGTCGGGGCCGCTGCGGGAGGCGAGCAGGAGGTGGCGTACGCCGTGCTGGGTGACGAGGTGACGTGCCGTCAGGCTTGCGAGACCGCCGGTGCCGCCGGTGAGGAGCACGGTGCCGTTCGGGTCGAGCGGCCGGGCTTCTTCTGTCGCGGCGTCGCCGGTGGAGCGGGTCAGGCGCGGGGCGAGCAGCCGGCCGTTGCGGACGGCGAGTTGGGGTTCGCCGGTGGCCAGTGCCTCGGCGAGGTGCGGGACGTCGGCCGCGTCGGGCTTGGAGACCGCGGTGTCGGTGTCGACGAGGTGGATGCGGTCGGGGTTCTCGTTCTGGGCCGTACGGACCAGGCCCCACAGCGGTGCGTGCGCCAGGTGGACGTCCTCGGCGGGGTCGGTGGCGACGGCGCGGTGCGTGAGGACGACGAGACGGCGGTCGGTCTCGTCGTTGGCGGCCAGCCAGCTCCGCAGATGAGTGAGCAGGGCTTCCGTCGCGACGTGGGCCGCTGCGGGGGAGTCGTCCACCGCCGGGGCCGCCGCGTACACGTCGATCCGGCCGAGGTCCGCCTGCTCCTCCTGGGGCTCGGCGGGGCGCCAGGCGAGGTGGAACAGGCTGTTGCGGGTGGCCGTTTGCGCGTGCGGGCCGCCCGTGAGGGCGGTGGCGTCGACGGGCCGGGTGTTGAGGGCCGTGATCGTGGCCACAGGAGCACCGGCCGGATCCCAGGTGTGGAGAGCCAGGTCGTGGCCGTGCTCGCCGGTGGGGGCGAGGGTGGCGCGTAGCTCGGTGGCACCGGTGGCGTGGACGGATACCCCGGTCCATGCGAACGGCAGCCGCAGCTCCTCCGCCTTGCCGTGCGCGCCGCCGTCCGCGTGGAGCGTGCGGGTGGCCAGGGAGTGGATGGCGGCGTCGAGCAGGGCCGGGTGGATGGCGTGGCCGGTCGTGTCCGTGTCCTCGGGCAGGCCGATCTCGGCGTGGAGCGTGCCGTCGGGGTGCACCCAGGCAGCGGTGACGCCCTGGAAGACGGGCCCGTACTCGTAACCCGCCGCCAGCAGACGGGGGTAGAGGTCGGTGACGTCCACGGGCTCCGCCCCGGCGGGCGGCCACTGCGCGGGCGGTGCGGCCTGCGCGGCCGGTTCGGTGGTGAGGGTGCCGGTGGCGTGGTGGGTCCAGGGCTCGGGCTCGGTGTCGTCGGCGGCGTGGCGGCGGGAGTGGATCGTGACCTGCCACGGGCCGGCGCTTGGGTTCTCGTCGCTGTCCGTTCCGCCCCGGACGGAGGCGGTGACCTGTAGGTCGTGGGTGCCTGCCTCGTCGAGCGTCAGCGGGGCGTGCAGGCTCAGCTCTTCGAGGTGGGCGGCGCCCGTGTGGTCGCCGGCGTGCAGGGCGAGGTCCACGAGGGCGGTGCCGGGCAGCAGGACCGTACCGGCGACGGCGTGGTCGGCGAGCCACGGGTGGGTGCTCAGGCTGACCCGGCCGGTGAACACCGTGGTCGACGCGTGCTCGTCGGTGCCGTCCGCGAGTTGGACGGCGGCGTGCAGGAGCGGGTGCGTGGTGGCCGCCTGGCCGAGGTCGGTGGCGCTGGTGACCTGAGCGGGGAGGTCGAGCCAGTAGGGCCGGCTCTGGAAGGGGTACGTGGGCAGGCTCGGCAGATCGCTGCCGGGCCGGGGGAGGCGGGGGGTGAGGTCGGCGGGGTGGTGGTGGGTGTGGAGGCTGACCAGGGTGGCGAGGTGGGTGAGGGTCTCCGTGGCCAGGTGGGGGGTGTTGCGGACGCCGGACGGGAGGTGGGGGGTGAGGGTGGGGTGGGGTGCGAGTTCGGTGTAGAGGCTGATGCCGTCGGCGTCGGTGAGGTGGGTGGTGCCTTGGTGGAAGCGGACGGGTTGGCGGATGTGCTGGGCCCAGTAGGCGGGGTCGTGG
>NZ_JBIAMS010000054.1:0-2709 GCF_042874195.1 Streptomyces sp. NPDC004134
CGGGACGACCACCATCAAGTTGGTGGCGGCTGATTACGGGGACAAGGCGTCGAATGCGTCCAAGGTGTACTGGGACGATGTGGTGAAGCGGTTCGAGGCGAAGAACGAGGACATCAAGGTCGATGTTCAGGTGATCAACTGGAATGACATCGACACGAAGGTGAAGACGATGATCCAGGGCGGGAACGTCCCGGACATCCTGCAGACCGGTGGGTATGCGGACAAGGTTGCCGATGATCTGCTGTATGAGGCGGATGAGGTGTTGTCGCCGAAGACGAAGTCGAATCTGATCGGGTCGTTCGCGAAGGCGGGCGAGGTCGACGGTACGCAGTACGGCATCCCGTTCGTGTCCTCGGCGCGGTTGATGTTCTACAACAAGGAAGTCCTCGACAAGGCTGGTGTGGAGGTTCCGCAGAGCTGGGACGATGTGGCGGCCGCGGCGGAGAAGATCAAGGCGGAGAAGGCCGCGGAGATTCCGTATGCGCTGCCGCTGGGTCCGGAGGAGACCCAGGGTGAGTCGATGATCTGGGAGATCGGTAACGGTGGTGGTTACACCGATGCCGAGGGGAACTACACGATCGACAGTGCGCAGAACGTGGAGACGTTCGAGTGGCTGAAGGAGAACCTGGTCGAGCCGGGTCTGACGTATGAGAACCCGGCGACCACGGACCGCAAGACGGCGTTCGCGGACTTCGCGGCGGGGAAGGTGGGGATGCTCAACGGGCATCCGACGCTGATCCAGATGGCGAAGGACGGCGGTGTCGACTACGAGGTGGCGCCGATCCCGGGCAAGGACGGTCCGCTGGATTCCACGCTGGGTGTCGCGGACTGGATGATGGCGTTCAAGGACGGCGGGAAGCAGGAGCAGATCAAGAAGTTCCTGGACTTCGCGTACTCGAAGGAGAACACGCTGAAGTTCGACGAGATGTACAACCTCATGCCGGTGACCACGGACACCCTCGAGGAGATGCAGTCGAGCGGGAAGCACAAGGACCTGGAGCCGTTCTTCGAGGTCCTGCCGGCCGCCCAGTTCTACCCGCTGGGCAGCACGAGCTGGGACGTGGTCTCCGCGGAGATCAAGAAGTCGGGCGGCAAGGCCGTCTCCGACGACCCGGGCAAGGTACTGGGCGAGTTGCAGCAGAAGGCCGAGGACACCGCCGCCGACATGGGCGAATAACCCGGCACAGGTGCTGAATCGCCTCCGCTGTTGATGCGCCTTCGGTGACCGTTTTCCGGGCCGGGCCGCCGCACACCCAAGCCGTGCGGTGGCCCGCCCCCCGGGGGGCGCCTCGCCTGGGGTGTCGCCTCGTTGCTTTCGCGCGGCCTGTGCGTGAACGTGCGGTCGTGTTTCCTGTAGTCCCTCGTGCGGTCCCCTCAACCGCCGTACCCGCAAGGAGTTTCCCGTGCCCGTCACGGTCAAGGAGCCCGCGGCCGCTGCCGGCCCCGGGCCCGGCGGGCGGAAGACCGGGCCGCAGCGCCGCCGCCGTCGCGGTGGTGGTCTGGCCCGGCTCGGCCCGCTGCCCTGGATCGCCCCCGCCATCTTGCTGATCGTCGTGGTGGTGCTGTGGCCCATCTACGAACTGATCCGCACCTCGTTCCTCAACGTCAGCATCAGCGGCTTCGTCCGCGGCTCGGCCGGCACCGAGAAATACCGCCAGCTCTTCGACGAGTCCGGCTTCGGCAGCGTGCTGACCATGACCGTCATCTGGACGATCGCCGTCGTCGGCGTCACCATGCTCCTGTCCCTGGGCCTGGCCCAGTTGTTCAACAAACCCTTCCCCGGCCGCACCCTCACCCGCTGGGCACTCATCGCACCCTGGGCCGCCTCCGTGCTGATGACCGCCATCGGCTTCCGCTGGATGCTCGACCAGACCGCCGGCGTCCTCAACACCCTGATGACCGACATCGGCCTGATCGACGGACCCAAAGACTGGCTCGGTGATCCCGCGACCGCCTGGCCGTGGATGATGTTCGTCGCCGTGTTCGTGTCCCTGCCGTTCACCACCTACACCCTCCTGGCCGGACTGCAGACCATCCCCCACGAGGTCTACGAAGCCGCGCGCATCGACGGCGCCAACTCCCGCCAGACCTACTGGCGCGTGACCGTCCCCCTCCTGCGGCCCGCGTTCCTCGTCGGCTTCGTCATCAACCTCATCAACGTCTTCAACTCCTTCCCCGTCATCTGGGCCATGACCAAAGGCGGACCCGGCAGCGACACCGCCACCACCACCGTGTTCATGTACCAGTTGAAAGACACCGACATCGGCGAATCCGCCGCCATGTCCGTCGTCAACTTCGCCATGGTCGTCGTACTCGTCCTGATCTTCCTCAAGGTCAGCCGCTGGAACAAGGAGGACGCATGACCCTCTCCGCGCCCTCACACACACCCATCCCCCGGCAGGCCAGCCGCAAGAGCAGCAACGACGGCGGCAGCGGCAAGAACACCGGCAAGCGCCGCAAGTACGGGCCGCGGACCCTGGTCATCGCCGCAAGCGCCTGGATGCTCGCCGTCATCTTCATCGCCCCCTACCTGGAGATGATCATCACCGCGCTGCGGCCCGCGGACGAACTCCGCGACCGCACCTACCTCCCCACCTCCTTCGAGTGGAACAACCTCGTCGACGTGTGGAAGGAATCCACCCTCGGCGACAACCTCCAAGTCACCCTCCTCATCGCAGGCGGCGCCACCCTCCTCGTCCTGCTGGTGTC
>NZ_JBIAMS010000055.1:0-2275 GCF_042874195.1 Streptomyces sp. NPDC004134
TCCGCCTCCTTCCGCTTGACCGACACCACGTTGTCGATCATCGGCTCGTACTGCGCGGTGAGGCCCTTGCGGGTGTGCCCGAGGGCGTCGAACGCGCCCGCCTTGATCAGCGATTCGGTGGTGCGCTTGTTGCAGACGACGGGTTCTGACTTGTCGAGGTAGTCGGGAAAGGAGGCATAGGGCCCCTTGGACTGCCTGCCGCGCACGATGGCGTCCACGACGTTGCGGCCGACGTTGCGGACGGCGGTCAGGCCGAAGACGATCGTGTCGTCGCCGCGGGGAGTGAAGTCCGCCTCTGACTCGTTGACGTCCGGCGGGAGCACCTTGATGCCCATCTTCCGGCACTCGTTGAGATAGACCGCCGACTTGTCCTTGTCGTCGCGCACGGACGTCAGCAGCGCGGCCATGTACTCGGCGGGATAGTTCGCCTTGAGATACGCCGTCCAGTAGGACACGAGCGCGTACGCCGCCGCGTGCGCCTTGTTGTACGCGTAGCCGGCGAAGGGCACCAGGACGTCCCACACCGCCTGCACCGCCTCGTCCGGATAGCCGCGCTGCCGGCAGCCGTCGCGGAAGGGGACGAACTCCTTGTCGAGCACTTCCTGTTTCTTCTTGCCCATCGCCCGGCGCAGCAGGTCCGCCTGGCCGAGGGTGTAGCCGGCGAGGACCTGCGCGGCCTTCTGCACCTGCTCCTGGTAGACCACGAGTCCGTAGGTGATGTCGAGGACTTCCGTCAGCGGCTCGGCGAGCGCCGGGTGGATCGGGGTGATCTCCTGGCGGCCGTTCTTGCGGAGCGCGTAGTTGATGTGGGAGTTCATGCCCATGGGGCCCGGCCGGTAGAGGGCGGTGACGGCGGTGATGTCCTCGAAGTGGTCGGGGCGCATCAGCCGGAGCAGTGAGCGCATAGCGCTGCCGTCGAACTGGAAGACGCCGAGGGTGTCGCTGCGGCCCAGCAGTTCGAAGGTCCTGGCGTCGCTCAGCGGCAGGGACAGCAGCTCGATGTCGGTCCCTTTGTTGGCGCGCACCATTTTCACGGCGTCGTCCATGATGGTGAGGTTCCGCAGGCCGAGGAAGTCCATCTTCAGCAGGCCGAGCGATTCACACGTCGGGTAGTCCCACTGCGTGATCGTCACCTGGTCGCTGTGGCGCACCCAGACCGGGACGTGGTCCACGATCGGCTCGCTGGACATGATCACACCGGCCGCGTGCACGCCCATCTGCCGTACGAGTCCTTCGACGCCGCGCGCGGTGTCGATGACCTTCTTCACGTCGGGCTCGTTCTCGTACATCGACCGGACCTCGCCGGCCTCGGCGTGGCGGGGATGCGCGGGGTCGGTGATGCCCGCGAGGTCGATGCCGTGGCCGCCGACGTCGGCGGGCATGGCCTTGGTGATCCGGTCGCCCATCGCGTACGGGTACCCGAGCACCCGCGCGGAGTCCTTGATCGCGTTCTTCGCCTTGATCGTGCCGTACGTGCCGATCATCGCGACCTTGTCGGCACCGTACTTCTCCGTGACGTAGCGGATCACCTCCGCCCGCCTGCGCTCGTCGAAGTCGATGTCCACGTCCGGCATCGAGACGCGCTCCGGATTCAGGAACCGCTCGAAGATCAGCCCGTGCTCGATCGGGTCGAGGTCGGTGATCCCCATCGCGTACGAGACGAGCGACCCCGCCGCCGAGCCGCGGCCCGGACCGACCGCGATCCCGTTGTTCTTCGCCCACATGATGAAGTCCGCGACCACCAGGAAGTACCCCGGGAACCCCATCTGGATGATGACGTCCATCTCGTACTCGGCCTGCTTGTGATAGTTCTCGTCCCAGCCGCCGGGGTGGCGGCGGCGCATCCCGTTCCACACTTCCTCGCGGAACCAGGTGACTTCGCTGTAGCCGCCGGGCACCTCGAACCGGGGCATCAGGTCGCGCTTCTCGAACCACCCCGCGGTGTCGATCTGCTCCGCCACCAGCAGCGTGTTCGCACACCCCTCCTGCCACGCATCGGACGAATCGACCGCATACATCTCCTCGGTCGACTTCAGGTAATAACCCGTCCCATCGAACCTGAACCGATCCGGATCAGAAAGATTCTTCCCCGTCTGAATACACAACAACGCATCATGCGCCCCCGCCTCCTGCGCATACGTGTAATGCGAATCATTCGTCACCAGCGGCGGAATCCCCAACTTCCGCCCGATCTCCAGCAGCCCGTCCCGCACCCGCCGCTCGATCTCGATCCCGTGATCCATCAACTCCAGGAAATACCGCTGCTTCCCGAACA
>NZ_JBIAMS010000056.1:0-2126 GCF_042874195.1 Streptomyces sp. NPDC004134
GCTTCGCGATGGGGCTTCGCCCCACCCTTGACACCGGACTCCGGCCCGAAAGACCGGCGGCTATGGGTGGCCCGGAGGGAGCGGGCGCCCTCGAAGAGGACTACGGATGCCGTGCCCAGCGACGGGGGCCGGAACACCCGAAATCGACCCCACCCCGATCCCGGACAAGCGCCGAAACGGGAGACGGCCGGGGCAACTCCGCTCTGGGATGCCCCGGTGGAGGTGGGGCCGAAGACCAGAGCCGGGCCTGGCCCGTTCACGGTCGGGCGCGGAGACGGAGGGGCCCGGGGCGCACCGGAGGACGGGGGCCGAAGGCCGGCGGCGGTCCGCCCCGTTCGCAGGTGGACGCTGAGCCGGAGTTGAGCCGGGCAGTCCCTGGTCCGGCACGCTCAATGGAGGTGGAGGAGTCAAGGCGCATTCGCGCCTGCCCCTGTCGTGGGTGCCAGGACCAAGGGGAGCCGGAGCCCGGCCCGGTCGCCGGTGCACGCGGCGGGTAGGGACGGGCCTGGGGTCGTCCTGGCCAGGGACGTGCCTCCGGCGGCGGCGATACGCGTCGCCCGATGACTGCCTCTATCGGCGCTCCGCGTCGAAGGCTTGGGCGACGGCCAGGCTGTCCTCGTAGACGTGGTGCCGGGTGACCAACCCGCCCTCGACGGTGAGGTGGAGCGCGAATCGGGCGCGATACGCGCGTCCGGTGGACCGCGCGGTCTGGCGGATCTCCCCGAACACAACCGCGTCCTCTCCGTCGACGAGGATGCGTTCGACCTGGGTCGCCACCTCCTCCGGTACGTGATGCTCCGCAATCTCGCGGAAGTGGGCCGCCGCGTCGGCGCGGGTGGACCGGTGGCGGATCCAAGGCGTGGCGGCGCGACCGTGCTCGGCTTCGGGCCAGTCCAACTTCCAGTCGCTCTGCTCCGCGTACAGCTCAGCGATGCGGTCGGGATCGCCCTCGCCGATCCGGCGCAGCAATTCCTCAACCACAGAGCGCGTGCTTGCGGGCGCGACTTCCGACACGACTGCCCCTACGTCTTGGTCCGCGTCCAGGCAACGCGGCGAGATCAGCAAGCTTGCCCGCCCAGGCCGGCCGACACGATTACCCCGGGGGTAAGACAGGCCCTTCGCCCTCGGATAGCCGCGTGTCGACGAGCAAAAGTCGACCCACGCGGGTGATTTGCCCCGTTTCCCCGCGGGTGTTACCGCGAGTTTGTATCGGTGACGCTCCCTCGCGTGGGTTGGGCGGCGGTGAGTGCCTTCGGGAGTGGCCGCGTGAGTGCGAGTGGGCGAAACTCAGCCCCCGTGGGTGCTTTGGGGTAATTTGAGAGGCGGCTGGCTGGGGGTTCGTGCCGATTGTGCGCACTCAGGGGTGTTCGGGGCGTGGATCCCGGCCGCGGAGGGTGGTCGGCGCCCGCGATGGGGCAAAACTCGACTCCCGTGGAGCATTTGACCCGGTTTGGCGGCTTGGTTGTCATGACTTTGCGCCGGTGGCGTGCATCCCGAGCGGCCTGAGGCGGTTGGGTGCGCGGGGTGGGGCGAAAGTCGGGCTTCGGCGCCTGTTCTGGGCTGGATCAGGGGGTGTTACCGCGAGTTACGGCGATATTCGTCCGCTCGGGGCGCGCTATAGCGGGTGTATCTACCTGTTTCGGCGCTTGTCCGCGATCGGGGTGGGGTCGACTTCGGGTGTTCCGGCCCCCGTCGGCTGGGCACGGCATCCGTAGCGGTGCATTAGGGCGCCCGCTCCCTCCGGGCCACCCATAGCCGCCCGTCTTTCGGGCCGGAGTCCGGTGTCAAGGGTGGGGCGAAGCCCCATCGCGAAGCGACGTCCATGGAGCGAAGCGGAAGGGACGCCCTTGACACCGGACGCAGGGCCGCATCATCAGGAGTGGGGTGGCCCGGGGGGAGCCTTTACGACACGGCCACTCCCTTCGCCGCCACCCCCGTCCACCGGCCCACCCCACGCACCACCGCCACCCCGACGCCCTACCCCCCGTACCCGTCCTGCACAGACATGACGTACCAGCTCAGCGTCCTGCCGCCCCCCGCGTTGAAGCTCCTATGGATCGTCAAGTGGTTTGTGGGAGCGGTTTAGTGGTGTGGGTCGTGTGGGGTAGGTGGTGGTAGATCTCCCG
>NZ_JBIAMS010000057.1:0-1766 GCF_042874195.1 Streptomyces sp. NPDC004134
TGCTGCCGTCCTCGGTCTCGGTCGTCGACTCGCTGCCGTTGACGGCGAACGGCAAGCTCGACCGGGCCGCCCTGCGCGATCTCGTCGTGCAGCCGTTGCCCACCCGCGAGAGCGGCGATCAGCCGGTCACCGACACCGAACGGCTCCTGGCCGGCATCTGGTCCCAGGTCCTGCGCACCGACTCCATCAGCCGCAACGACCACTTCTTCACCATCGGCGGCGACTCCATGACCGCACTGCGTGCGTCCGTGGCGGCCGAGGAGCAGGGACTGGAGTTCAGCGTCGGCGACCTCTTCGTCCACCCGGTGCTCGCAGACCTGGCGGCAGCGACCGAGCCGGCCGCTCCGGTCGCCGACCCCCGGCAGCCCGCCGCAGATCCGGCTCCGGTCCCGGCCGGCACGGTGGAACGCGCGTATCCGGCCCTGCTCATCCAGACGGGAATGCTCTTCGAGAGCGAGCGTGACCCGGACCGCCCGACCTACCACGTCGTGTCGGAGACGGTGCTCGACGCGCCCGGCCTCACCCCGTCCGCGCTTGCCGCGGCCCTGGCGGCGGTCACGAACGCCCAGCCGGGCCTGCGGACCGAGTTCGACCTGACGGGTGCGGACGGTCCGGTGCAACTCGTCCGCGCACTCCCCGACCCGCTGCTGGAGTACGAGGACCTGTCGACGTTCGCGCCGGACGCGGCGGGCAAGCGGATCGAACAGATCCGGGAGCGCGAGCGCGAGCGGCCCTTCTACCGCGACGACTTCCCTCTGTGGCGGCTGACGTGCGCCGTCCTGCCAGGGGGGCGTGCCCGGATGTTCCTGTCCCACCACCACGCCCTGCTCGACGGCTGGAGCGTGTCGGTCTTCTTCGACCAGATCCTGGCCGCGTTGCGCGGCACCGGGGTTGCTGCGCCCGTCGACGTCTGCAGGCTTGCGGCGGAGGCCGAAGCGGAGGCCCTCGCCTCGGAGGAGTCGGCGGCGTACTGGTCCGGCATGACCCGGCAGTGGCGGGCGCTGACAGTGCCGGAGCGGCGTCGGCAGGACGGGGAGCCGGCACTGTGGTCCGCGACCTACTCCATCGACGGACGCCTGCGGGACGACATCGGCCGGGCCTGCGCGGCATGGAGGTGTTCGCCCAAGCAGTTGTTCCTCGCCGCGCACCTGCGCGCCCTTGAGCTGGGCGCCGGCCCGGGTGCGCCGCGTCCGGGGACGCTCGCCGTGGCCAACGCCCGGCCGGAAGCGTGGGACACCCACCTGGCCGTCGGTGTGTTCCTCAACGCGGTGCCGGTCCTCCCGCCCGCCGAAGGCGCCTCGTGGCGCGAGCGGGTCACGCACGTGGCGGCTGCCGAGCTGGAGATGCTGGAGCACCGGCACTTTCCCTTCGCCGCCATGCGCAGCCGGTTCGGGCTGCCGGCCCCCACGACCTGGTTCACCTACACGGACTTCGCCGCGACCAGCATGGCCGACTTCATCGCCACGGTGACCGACCACACCGTCACGGAGCTTCCGCTCACGGTCAGCGTCGTGGACGACGGCCTGATGGTGGACGGTTCGAGCGACCACTTCACGGCCGCGGAAGTCGCCGATGTCGTGCACGGGTACGCGGAATGCCTGCGGGAGGCCGTGGGAGAAGCGACTGCCGAGTGAGGTGAAAGCGCGCCGTCGTATCGACGGCTTGATGCGAGCAGTGGTTTTTGTGGGTTGGTCGGGTTGTTGACCCGGGGTGATTTTGGGGTGGTGTGTGATGGGCAGCGTGGTTGTGCCGTCGTTGGTGGCGGT
>NZ_JBIAMS010000059.1:0-1588 GCF_042874195.1 Streptomyces sp. NPDC004134
GTCGGGTGTTTCGGCGCTGGTTGAGGTGGTGGCCTGGTGAGCGGGAGTCCGGTGCACAAGCGTGGTTTGTATATAGGTGTTCTCGCGCAGCGTGCGGCTGTCAGGCATGGGTCGATGCTGCTGACGCTGGATCATGATCTGGATGTGCTGCCCGAGGCGGGGCGGCGTATCACGGTCAGTGAACTCGCTTATCACGTCTCGGATCTCGCCGGGCGGCTGGCGGCGGCGGGGGTGCGGGCCGGGGAGCATGTGGTCGTCTACAAGCGGCCGAACTTCGACTCCTGGATCCTGGGCACCGCGGTGGCGCGGCTGGGTGCGATACCGGTGATGCTCTCCCCCGCCCTGGACGCGCCGACCGTCGCGGCCCTGATGCAGCGCCTGGGCCGCCCGCATCTCCTGACGGACGCGGCGAAGCTGGGTCTGCTGTCGGGTGAGGACCTCGAGGGGCTGACCGCTTCGGTGGTCACGGTCGATGCGCTGGCGGGGCTGGAGGGTTCGCCCGGGGTGCCGGCGGTGTTCACGGGGTTGGACGAGCCGGCGATGATCACGCATACGTCGGGGACGACGGGGCTGCCGAAGCTGGTGGTCCACACCGCGCGGACGATGCGCACCCGGTTGCGTCCGCAGTTGTTCATGCTCGGGGTGATGCCCCGCCGGGAGACCGCCGCGATCAGTATCCCCTTCGTCCACTCCCGGCTGTTCGCCGCGATGGCCCTGGTGCTGTTCAAGGGCATGCCGACGCTCCTGGTCAACAACCACGACCCCGAAGCCGTCGCGAAGTTCTTCCTGAAGAACCGGCCCGGGCTCATCGAAGCCCTCCCCAACAGCTTCCTCGCCTGGGAAGGGCTGGTGAACGACCCCAGAAGGCCGTTCGCGTCGGTGAAGTACTTCTCCTCCACCTTCGACGCCATCCACCCCCGCACCGTCCGCCGCCTCCTGGACGCCTCCCGCCGCCGCTCCCCCCAGTTCTTCCAGATCTACGGCCAGTCCGAAGTCGGACCGGCGGTGGGCCGGCCCTACTACCGGCGCCACGCACGCGACATGGACGGACGCTGCGTCGGCTTCGCCCTGCCCGGCAGCGCGAAAGTACGGGTCACCTCGCAGAACGGGCGGCAGGTCACCCCCGACAACCCCGGCTACATCGAGGTCCGCTGGGACGGCATCGCCAAGACCTACCACGGCGAACAGGACCGCTACGACGAGAACGTCAACCAAGGCTGGTGGCGCACCGGAGACATCGGCTACCGCACCAAAGCCGGCTGCCTCCACATGCTCGACCGCGAGATCGACACCATCCCCGGCATCGGCTCCAGCCTCGAAATCGAAGACGCCGTCCTGGACCGCCTCGACGAACTCGTCGAACTCGCCGTCGTCCAAGGCCCCGGCAACACACCCGTCCCCATCATCTGCACCCGCAACGACGAACCCATCGACCCCCACCGATGGCAACAAGCCACCCGCGACTACCCCCAACTCACCAACCCCGTCCACATCCCCCTCGCCCAACTCCCACGCACCGCCACCCTCAAAACCCGCCGCGTCGAACTCACCCGCATCCTCCACGACAAACTCCAAGAACAACCCTGAA
>NZ_JBIAMS010000060.1:0-1447 GCF_042874195.1 Streptomyces sp. NPDC004134
TTGAGGGTGAGACCTGATGCCGAGCCGATTGTGGTGAAGTGGATGATCCTATGCTGTCGAGAAAAGCCTCTAGCGATGTTTCATGGCGGCCCGTACCCTAAACCGACTCAGGTGGTCAGGTAGAGAATACCGAGGCGTTCGGGTGAACTATGGTTAAGGAACTCGGCAAAATGCCCCCGTAACTTCGGGAGAAGGGGGGCCGCTTCTGGTGATCCGTTTTACACGGGGAGCTGGGGGTGGCCGCAGAGACCAGCGAGAAGCGACTGTTTACTAAAAACACAGGTCCGTGCGAAGCTGTAAGGCGATGTATACGGACTGACGCCTGCCCGGTGCTGGAACGTTAAGGGGACCGGTTAGTCACTCTTCGGGGTGGCGAAGCTGAGAACTTAAGCGCCAGTAAACGGCGGTGGTAACTATAACCATCCTAAGGTAGCGAAATTCCTTGTCGGGTAAGTTCCGACCTGCACGAATGGCGTAACGACTTCTCGACTGTCTCAACCATAGGCCCGGTGAAATTGCATTACGAGTAAAGATGCTCGTTTCGCGCAGCAGGACGGAAAGACCCCGGGACCTTTACTATAGCTTGATATTGGTGTTCGGTTCGGCTTGTGTAGGATAGGTGGGAGACTGTGAAGCGGCCACGCCAGTGGTTGTGGAGTCGTCGTTGAAATACCACTCTGGTCGTGTTGGATGTCTAACCTGGGTCCGTGATCCGGATCGGGGACAGTGTCTGGTGGGTAGTTTAACTGGGGCGGTTGCCTCCTAAAGAGTAACGGAGGCGCCCAAAGGTTCCCTCAGCCTGGTTGGTCATCAGGTGGTGAGTGTAAGTGCACAAGGGAGCTTGACTGCGAGACTGACGGGTCGAGCAGGTGCGAAAGCAGGGACTAGTGATCCGGCGGTGGCTTGTGGGAGCGCCGTCGCTCAACGGATAAAAGGTACCCCGGGGATAACAGGCTGATCTTCCCCAAGAGTCCATATCGACGGGATGGTTTGGCACCTCGATGTCGGCTCGTCGCATCCTGGGGCTGGAGTCGGTCCCAAGGGTTGGGCTGTTCGCCCATTAAAGCGGCACGCGAGCTGGGTTTAGAACGTCGTGAGACAGTTCGGTCCCTATCCGCTGCGCGCGTAGGAGTCTTGAGAAGGGCTGTCCCTAGTACGAGAGGACCGGGACGGACGGACCTCTGGTGTGCCAGTTGTTCTGCCAAGGGCATGGCTGGTTGGCTACGTTCGGGAGGGATAACCGCTGAAAGCATCTAAGCGGGAAGCCTGCTTCGAGATGAGGACTCCCACCCCCATGAGGGGTTAAGGCCCCCTGTAGACGACGGGGTTGATAGGCCGGATCTGGAAGCCCTGTGAGGGGTGGAGGTGACCGGTACTAATAGGCCGAGGGCTTGTCCATAGCTGCTTGCGTCCACTGTGCGGGTTCTGAAACAACAACCCTGCTTTC
>NZ_JBIAMS010000061.1:0-1429 GCF_042874195.1 Streptomyces sp. NPDC004134
GGTCACGTCCGCGGGGGTGGTGTATCGGTGGCCACTGGCGTGATCTTGTTGTGAGGTTATGCGGTGAGTTCGGTGGGCAGGTCGGGGTCGTTGGTTTCTGACTCGATCGGGTGGAGGCGGGCCTTGGCGAGGAGGTCGCGGCCCATGTAGCGGCGGGCTTCGGTCCACTCGTCGTTTTGCTCGGCGAGCACGGCGCCGATCAGACGGATGGCGGCGGTGCGGTCGGGGAAGATGCCGACGACGTCGGTGCGGCGGCGGATCTCCTTGTTCAGCCGTTCCTGGGGGTTGTTGGACCAGATCTGGGCCCAGATCTGGCGGGGGTAGGCGGTGAAGGCCAGCAGGTCGTGCTGGGCGGTATCCAGGTGGCTTGCTGCCTTGGGGAACTTGGCCTCCAGCGCGTCGAGTACCTGCTTGATCTGGGTGTGGACGGCGGCGGCGTCGGGCTGTTCGAAGACGGTGCGCAGCATGGTGGCCACCCACGGCTGGGCGGTTTTAGGCACTTGGGCGAGCAGGGCGCGGGCGTAGTGGGTGCGGCAGCGCTGCCAGGATGCGCCGGGCAGGCTGGCGCCGATGGCGTCGATCAGGCCGGGGTGGGCGTCGGAGACGAC
The DNA here is from genome assembly GCF_042874195.1 of Streptomyces sp. NPDC004134. Taxonomy (NCBI): domain Bacteria; kingdom Bacillati; phylum Actinomycetota; class Actinomycetes; order Kitasatosporales; family Streptomycetaceae; genus Streptomyces; species Streptomyces sp. NPDC004134. Next base: position 609 of record NZ_JBIAMS010000061.1, read on the forward strand.
GAGCTGGACTCCTCGCAGGCCGCGGGCGGTCAGGGAGCGCCAGAAGGCCAGCCAGCCGGCGCCGTCCTCGGCGGTGGCCAGGTCGATGCCGAGGATTTCGCGGTGGCCGTCGGCGTTGACGCCGACCGCGATCAGCGCGTGGATGTTGATGATGCGGCCGCCTTCGCGGACCTTCTGGGTCAGTGCGTCGGCCCAGACGAAGGTGTAGGGACCTTGGTCCAGGGGCCGGTTGCGGAACGCGGCGACCTGCTCGTCCAGGTGCTTGGCCATGGAGCTGACCTGGGACTTGCTCAACTGGGTGACGCCGAGGGTCTCGGCGAGCTTCTCGACACGGCGGGTGCTGACTCCGAGCAGGTAGGCGGTAGCGACCACCGAGATGAGGGCCTGCTCGGCGCGGCGGCGGCGTTCGAGCAGCCAGTGCGGGAAGTAGGAGCCGTGCCTGAGTTTGGGCACGGCCAGCTCGATGGTGCCCGCGCGGGTGTCCCACTCCCGCGGCCGGTAGCCGTTGCGCTGGTTGACCCGCTCGTCGCTGACCTGCCCATACGGGGCGCCGCAGACCGCGTCGGCTTCGGCGGACATCAGTGCGTCGGCGAACGTCTTGACCATCGCGCGCAGCAGATCCGGACTCGCCGCGGCGAGATTGTCTTCGGTCAGGGCGTGCAGAGGCACACTGTCAGGTGCGGTCATCGTGCTGATCTCCTTCGAGGCTTCGACACTTCGAAGATCAGCCGGTGGCCGCTCGACTATGCGGGCCTCATCCCGATGCCGGAGCAATCCCCCGGATCAGGTCGAACCCGTACACCACTTCCCAGGACGCAACC
>NZ_JBIAMS010000062.1:0-1424 GCF_042874195.1 Streptomyces sp. NPDC004134
GCTCCGTAAGTTGTTGGGCGGCCCGGGGGGGCCGGGTGTGGCTGATACGTGCTTGCCTTCAATGGCTTCCGAGGAGTGGCCGCCCGGCTCTCCGGGGCGCCCTGGCTGCTGATTGAGATGTGCGCGTTGGTCGCTGATTACGGAGCTGACAGCGGGGTGCTCCTCGGGCCGGCGGCATGCTGTACGGAACGAGGAGGGGCGAGTGAGTGAGCGACAGGCCCGGGTCTGGGCCGGTATCGACGCGGGCAAGGGCCACCACTGGGCCGCGGTAGTCGACGACACCGGCGCCACGCTGTGGTCGAAGAAGATCGCCAACGACGAGTCGGCGATCCTGACCGCACTCGGCGAGATCCTGGAGCTGGCGGACGAGGTCCGCTGGGCGGTGGATATCTCCGGCACTGCATCGGCGCTGTTGCTGGCGCTGCTCGCGGCCCACGGCCAGCAGGCCGTCTACGTGCCCGGCCGCACGGTCAACCGCATGTCCGGCGCCTACCGGGGCGAGGCCAAGACCGATGCCCGCGACGCCTACGTCATCGCCGAAACCGCCCGGCACCGCCGGGACTTCGCCGCCATCGACGTGCCAGCCCAGCTCGCCGCCGACCTCGCCCTGCTGACCGCCCACCGCGCCGACCTCGTAGCCGACCGGGTGCGGATGATCAACCGCCTGCGCGACGTACTGACCGGCGTCTTCCCCGCGCTGGAGCGGGCCTTCGACTACAGCAACCACAAGGGCGCGCTCGTCCTTCTGACCGGCTACCAGACCCCCGCCGCGATCCGCGGTCGCGGTCGCGCCCGGCTCACGGCCTGGCTGGCCAACCGCGACGTCCGGGGCGCCGACGCGGTCGCGGCGACCGCCCTGGAAGCCGCGCAGGCCCAGCAGACCACGCTGCCCGGCGAGGACGTCGCCGCACAGATCGTCGCCGACCTGGCCGGGCAGATCCTGGCCCTGGACGACCGGCTCAAGCGCATCGACAAGCAGATCCGCGACACCTTCCGCAGCCACCCGCAGGCGGAGATCATCGAGTCCCTCCCCGGCATCGGCCCGATACTCGGCGCCGAATTCATCGTCGCCGCCGGCGACCTGACCGCCTACACGGACGCCGGGCACCTGGCCTCCGCGGCCGGGCTCGTGCCGGTCCCCCGCGACTCCGGACGCCGCACCGGCAACCTGCACCGGCCCAAGCGCTACAGCCGCCGCCTGCGACGGGTCTTCTACATGTCCGCGCAGACCAGCATCATCCGCGACGGCCCGAACCGGGACTTCTACCTCAAGAAGCGCGGCCAGGGCTGCAAACACGTCCAAGCCGTCATCGCCCTCGCCCGCCGACGGGCGAGCGTGTTGTGGGCGCTGCTGCGTGACGGACGGACCTTCACCCCCACCCCGCCGGTCACGCACACGGCTTGACTCCATCATTGAGACTCCT
>NZ_JBIAMS010000063.1:0-1328 GCF_042874195.1 Streptomyces sp. NPDC004134
TGCTCTGACAGTGAGGATTGGTGATGGCACCGCCCGGGGGTCTGGCTCTTGCTCTGACTGACGCTTCGGCTGTCCTTGCGTTGAATCGTCGGCCTGCCGGGCGGTGCCGCCTGGCGCGTGGCCGGCCGGGCTTCTGTGACTTCATAGGAGCCTGGCCAAAGGTCCCATCACTGTCTTGTCCGTCTGCCCGGCCGGCTCGTGCTCTCCCATCGGCGCGCGTTGGAAGGGCAGCACACAACAGCATGGCAGCACAGGACATAGCCGTGGTCGGCGGGATCGACACCCATGCCGACCTCCACCAGGCCGCGGTCATCGACAGCATCGGCCGACACCTGGCCACCCGGCAGTTCGAGACCACCCAGGGCGGCTACCGCAAGCTGCTGGACTGGCTGCGCTCGCACGGTGAGGTCTGGGCCGTCGGGATCGAGGGGACCGGCGCCTACGGCGCCGAGATCGCCCGGTTCCTCACCGCAAACGAGGTCACGGTGGTGGAGGTGGACCGGCCGGACCGCAAAGCGCGGCGGGACAATGGCAAGTCCGACCCCATCGATGCCTACGCGGCCGCGACCGCGGTCCTGTCGGGGCGAGCCGCGGGCACTCCCAAGGCCCGCAACGGGATCGTGGAGGCGATCCGGACCCTGCGGGTGGTGCGCAAAAGCGCGGTCAAGGCCCGCACCCAGACCATCAACCAGATCCGCACCCTGATCGTCACCGCCCCTTGCGACGTCCGGGACAAACTCAGAGGTCTGTCCGCACGCGAGCTGGTCACCACCCTGGCCCGCTCACGTCCGGCGGGCGAACCGGCGGACCCGGCCAACACGGTGAAGACCGCGCTTCGGCGGCTCGCCCGCCGCTACCAGGCACTCGACGAGGAAATCAAGGACGCGGACCGGGAGATCGGACCGCTGGTCACCCAGGCCGCCCCCAGGCTCATCGCCCTGCCCGGCCTCGGCCCGGAAACCGCCGGCCAACTGCTGACCAGCGCGGGCGACAACCCCGACAGGCTCCGCTCCGAAGCCGCCTTCGCCCACCTCTGCGGGGCCGCCCCCATCCCCGCCTCCTCCGGCCGCACCAACCGCCACCGCCTCAACCGCGGCGGCGACCGGCAGGCCAACAACGCCCTACACACCATCGTCCTGGTCCGCATGAAATACGACCAGCGCACCCAGGAGTACGTCGCCCGACGCACCGCCGAAGGCATGACCAAGAAGGACATCGTCCGCTGCCTCAAACGCTTCGTCGCCCGGGAGATCTACCACCACCTACCCCACACGACCCACACCACTAAACCGCTCCCACAAACCACTTGACGATCCATAGGAGCTTCA
>NZ_JBIAMS010000064.1:0-1306 GCF_042874195.1 Streptomyces sp. NPDC004134
CAACGACCCCGACCTGCCCACCGAACTCACCGCATAACCTCACAACAAGATCACGCCAGTGGCCACCGATACACCACCCCCGCGGACGTGACCCGTATTCATCTCGGCCGCGTCCACCTGAGGCGCCCCGGGTGGCTGCGGCCACCCAGGGCACGCCTGAGTGAGCGCAAGTGGGCGAATGCGGGGCCATATAGCCGATTTGGCCCGTTTCTGAGGGCCGTGAGCCCCGAACTTATCCCGGTGGCGCGCATTCCGTCGGCCCGGCACGGCTTGGGGCCGGGCAAGCGAGCCTGGCGGGGCGAAAGTCGGCAGTCGGGGCCGGAATCGGGCCGGATTGCCGGGTGTTACCGCGAGTTACGGCGAGATTCCTCCGCCCCGCCGCCGGTCGGCGGGGGCATCTGCGACCCGGCCGGGTCCGCTCCTTCCGCCCGGTGCCGCGCACACCCGCGATGGGGGCGGACCCAACTCCCGTTCCCGGCCCTCCGTCCGCCGGGGCCGACCCCGATCAGCGTCGCCCGCCTCCGTCTTCCGCCCATCTCCTACGAGAACTTCGGCGATCGGGCCCGGCCCGTCTCCGGCCTTCGCCCCACGTCCGCCGGGCAACGGCGATCAGGGCGGAGCCCGGCGAGCGGCAGCCGCCCCACGTCCGCCGGGAACCTCAGCGATCGGGGAAGCCCCGGCACCCGGGGGGCCGGCCGCCGTCGGCCGGGTGCATCGGCGATCAGGCCAGACCCACCGGCCGGTGGCCCGGCCCCCCAATCCGCCGGGGGCGTCGGCGATCGGGGAAGACCCGGTGCCCGGCAGCCCGGTCTCCGTCGACCGGGTACATCGGCGATCGGGACTGGCTCAACTCTGGCGGCCCGGCCGCCCCGTCCGCAGGGCACGGCATTCGTAGCGGTGCATTAGGGTGCCCGCTCCCTCCGGGCCACCCATAGCCGCCGGTCTTTCGGGCCGGAGTCCGGTGTCAAGGGTGGGGCGAAGCCCCATCGCGAAGCGACGCTCCTCGCAGCGAAGCGGAGAGGAGCGCCCTTGACGGCGGACGCAGGCCCGCACACTCAGGAGTGGGGTGGCCCGGGGGGAGCCCCAACGACGCCCTACTCCCTTCGCCGCCACCCCGTACACCGGCCCACCCCACGCACCACCGCGCGCCCGGCACCGTACCCCCGTACCCGTCCTGCACAGACAGGACGTACCAGCTCAACGCCCTGCTACCCCCCGCGTTGAAGCTCCTATGGATCGTCAAGTGGTTTGTGGGAGCGGTTTAGTGGTGTGGGTCGTGTGGGGTAGGTGGTGGTAGATCTCCCGG
>NZ_JBIAMS010000065.1:0-1305 GCF_042874195.1 Streptomyces sp. NPDC004134
TCCAGCCCATGGTGCGCTGGACTGCTTTGAGCCAGTTGTTGTATTCGCGGTCGCGGGTGTGGGGGTCCATGCGGGGGGTCCATTCGGCGGCGCGGCGCCAGTTGGCGCGCAGGGCGTCGGTGTCGGGCCAGTAGCCGACGGCGAGGCCGGCGGCGTAGGCGGCGCCGAGGCAGGTGGTTTCGGCGACGAGGGGGCGGACGACGGGGGCGTCGAGGACGTCGGCGAGGGTTTGCATGAGGAGGTTGTTGGCGGTCATGCCGCCGTCGACCTTCAGGGAGGTGAGTTCGACGCCGGAGTCTTTGGTCATGGCGTCGACGATTTCGCGGGTCTGCCAGGCGGTGGCTTCGAGTACGGCGCGGGCGAGGTGGGCTTTGGTGACGTAGCGGGTGAGTCCTGCGATGGTGCCGCGGGCGTCGTCGCGCCAGTAGGGGGCGAAGAGGCCGGAGAAGGCGGGGACGAAGTAGGCGCCGCCGTTGTCTTCGACGCTGAGGGCGAGGGTTTCGATTTCGGCGGCGGTGGAGATGATGCCCATCTGGTCGCGCATCCACTGCACGAGGGCGCCGGTGATGGCGATGGATCCTTCGAGGGCGTAGACGGCGGGTGCCTGGCCGATGCGGTAGCCGACGGTGGTGAGCAGGCCGTTTTCGGAGTGGACGGGTTCGCCGGCGGTGTTCATCAGGAGGAAGGTGCCGGTGCCGTAGGTGGATTTGGCTTCGCCCTGGGCGAAGCAGGTCTGTCCGAAGAGTGCGGCTTGCTGGTCGCCGAGGGCGGAGGCGACGGGTACTGAGGTCAGGGTGCCGGAGGTGGCGTGGCCGTAGACCTCGGCGGAGGAGCGGATCTGGGGCAGGACGGTTTGGGGGATGCCCATGGCCTGGCAGATGGCGGGGTCCCAGTCGAGGGTTTCGAGGTTCATGAGCATGGTGCGGGAGGCGTTGGTGACGTCGGTGACGTGGACGCCGCGGCCGGGGCCTCCGGTGAGGTTCCAGATGACCCAGGAGTCCATGGTGCCGAAGAGGATGTCGCCGGCTTCGGCGCGGGCGAGGAGTCCTGGGGTGTTGTCGAGGAGCCAGCGGATTTTGGGGCCGGCGAAGTAGGAGGCCAGGGGCAGGCCGGTGGTGGCGCGGAAGCGGTCTTGTCCTTCGGTGCCGCCGAGTTGGCGGCAGAGTTCGGCGGTGCGGGTGTCCTGCCAGACGATGGCGTTGGCGACGGGTTCGCCGGTGTTCTTGTCCCAGAGCAGGGTGGTTTCGCGTTGGTTGGTGATGCCGATGGCTTTGACGTCGGCGCGGGTGATGCCGGCTTTGGTGA
>NZ_JBIAMS010000066.1:0-1055 GCF_042874195.1 Streptomyces sp. NPDC004134
ACGGCGAAGCTCAGGTCGCTCAGCGGCCGGCCAATCGGGCTGCCTTCACCAGCCACATCGGCGGCAGTCAATTCGCGGACCGAGGCGTGGACCGTCGTCTCGGTAATTCCGTACAGATTCCACACCCGCGGCCGCTCACCCCCCGGATGCTTCAGCAACTCAGCGATCTGCCCCGCACGAACCGCCTCACCACCCAGCACCACATGCCGCAACCCACCCGGCACACCACCGGACATGTACGGCAACAACCGCAACAACGCCGACGGCGTCAAACTCGCCACCGACACCCCCCGCTCACCCAGCAACCGCCCAAACGCCACCGGATCACGACTGTCCTCAAACGACACCAACTCCACCCGGCCACCAGAAGTCAACGCACCCCAGATCTCCCACACCGAGAAATCAAACGCCACCGAGTGAAAACACGACCACACATCATCCCGCGACCAGTCAAACCACTCCCCCACCCGATCAAACAACCGCACCACCGAACCATGCTCCACCCCCACCCCCTTCGGCTCCCCCGAAGACCCCGACGTATAAATCACATACGCCAAATCACCCGCGCCCACCTCCGGCAACACCACATCGATGTCAGCCTCGCCACCGGAGACACCTACCAATTCAGCGGCACCCGACAACTCCGCGCCCACACCGCCGCGGACGCCATCGTCAACCACCACGAAACGCGCACCAGAATCCCGCACCATAAACCGCAAACGCCCACCCGGATAACCCGGATCCAAAGGCAGATACGCACACCCCGCACGCATCACCCCCAAAAGCCCCACCACCACATCCACACCACGCCCCATACACACACCCACAACCTCACCCCGACGAACCCCCCGCCCCACCAACGACCGGGCAAGCCCATCCGCACGCCTCACCAACTCCCCATACGACAACACCCCACCAGCACCCGACACCGCCACAGAACCCGCAACCCGCTCACCCCACACCGCCACCAACGACGGCACAACCACGCTGCCCATCACACACCACCCCAAAATCACCCCGGGTCAACAACCCGACCAACCCACAAAAACCACTGC
>NZ_JBIAMS010000067.1:0-1054 GCF_042874195.1 Streptomyces sp. NPDC004134
GTCGTGACTGCGTGCCTTTTGAAGAATGAGCCTGCGAGTTAGCGGTGTGTAGCGAGGTTAACCCGTGTGGGGTAGCCGTAGCGAAAGCGAGTCCTAGCTGGGCGTTGAGTTGCACGCTCTAGACCCGAAGCGGAGTGATCTAGCCATGGGCAGGGTGAAGCGGCTGTAAGAGGTCGTGGAGGCCCGAACCCACCAGGGTTGAAAACCTGGGGGATGACCTGTGGTTAGGGGTGAAAGGCCAATCAAACTCCGTGATAGCTGGTTCTCCCCGAAATGCATTTAGGTGCAGCGTCGTGTGTTTCTTGCCGGAGGTAGAGCTACTGGATAGGCGATGGGCCTTACCGGGTTACTGACCTTAGCCAAACTCCGAATGCCGGTAAGTTCAGCGCGGCAGTGAGACTGCGGGGGATAAGCTCCGTGGTCGAGAGGGAAACAGCCCAGAGCATCGACTAAGGCCCCTAAGCGTATGCTAAGTGGGAAAGGATGTGGAGTCGCAGAGACAACCAGGAGGTTGGCTTAGAAGCAGCCATCCTTGAAAGAGTGCGTAATAGCTCACTGGTCAAGTGATTCCGCGCCGACAATGTAGCGGGGCTCAAGCGTACCGCCGAAGTCGTGTCAGCAGCACGGATAGCCTTAACGGGTGTGTTGCTGGGTAGGGGAGCGTCGTGTGCCGGGTGAAGCCGCACCGGAAGGTAGTGGTGGACGGTTCGCGAGTGAGAATGCAGGCATGAGTAGCGATACACACGTGGGAAACGTGTGCGCCGATTGACTAAGGGTTCCTGGGTCAAGTTGATCTGCCCAGGGTAAGTCGGGGCCTAAGGCGAGGCCGACAGGCGTAGTCGATGGATAACCGGTTGATATTCCGGTACCCGCTGTGAAGCGCCAAACATCGAATCAGGTGATGCTAAGCCCGTGAAGCCCCCCTGTTGATCCTTCGGGTGATGCGGGGTGTGGTGGAGCCGGTGATCCGAGCTTGTAGTAGGTGAGTGATGGGGTGACGCAGGAAGGTAGTCCAGCCCGGGCGGTGGTTGTCCCGGGGTAAGGGTGTGGCCCG
>NZ_JBIAMS010000068.1:0-1041 GCF_042874195.1 Streptomyces sp. NPDC004134
CCTAGGTGTATTGATCACGAGCGTTGTTAACGGTCGTGGGTATTGATCATGGCGAAGACCTCCGGTGTGGTGGAGGTGTCGAGTCTTCACCGCGCGGAGGTCTTCGTGTCCCACCGTAATGCCCGGCTGACCGTTCATGGCAGGCGGCTGCTGGTCGATCGTGTCCGTGCGGGCCGTCCCGTCGCCCATGTCGCTGCCGAGATGGGCATCTCGCGGCCCACTGCCCACAAGTGGCTGAGCCGCTTCAGACAGCACGGGGAAGCCGGCCTGCGCGATCGTTCCAGCCGGCCTTGCAGGACACCGCACCGCACCCCGGCAGCGGTGGAGGCCCGGGTCTGTCACCTGCGGCAACAACGCAAGTTGGGGCCTGCTCGCATCGGTCCGGTCCTGGGGATACCCCCCTCGACTGTGCACCGGATCCTGGTCCGTCACGGCCTGAACCGGCTGGCCTGGCTGGACCGGCCCACCGGCACCGTGATCCGCCGCTACGAACGCGACCGCCCCGGCGAACTCATCCACGTCGACGTCAAAAAGCTCGGCCGGATCCCGGACGGCGGCGGCCACAGGGTCCACGGCCGCCAAGCCGGCCGCCCCATCCGCGGCATGGGATTCGACTACGTCCATTCCGCCGTCGATGACCACTCCCGTCTGGCCTACAGCGAGATCCACCCCGATGAGAAGGTCGCCACCTGCGCAGGCTTCCTGACCCGCGCCGCTGCGTTCTTCCACGACCACGGCATCGAGAAGATCGAGCGGATTCTGACCGACAACGCCTGGGCCTACCGCAAGGGCCTGGCCTGGAAGAACGTCCTGTCCGACCTCGGCGCGACCGGGAAACTCACCCGCGCCTACCGGCCACAGACCAACGGCAAGGTCGAACGCTTCAACCGCACCCTCCTCGACGAATGGGCCTACCAGCGGCCCTACGCCAGCAACACCGAACGCACAGCAGCCCTGACCCACTTCCTGCACAACTACAACCACCACCGATGCCACACCGCACTCGACGGCCAACCACCCATCACCCGCGTCAACAACGCT